>JAFGBK010000091.1 GCA_016933175.1 Candidatus Krumholzibacteriota bacterium
CTGTTCTACGTGCGCTTTCACGGCCGCAACGCCCGGGGCTGGGGCTCGGGCCACATGCAGCAGCAGTTCGACTACGACTACCGCGAGGCGGAGCTGCGGGAATGGGTGGCGGGCCCCATACCGCGGATGGCGGCGCGGGCCGCGGGCGGGGTGGCCTTCTTCAACAACCACGTCCGCGCCCAGGCGCCGCGCAACGCGGCGACCATGCGCGACCTGTTCGAGGAGGCGGCCGGCTGACCCGCAGCGCCGACCCCGGCGAGGAGCGACACCATGCCCGAGCGCGCCATCATCCACCTGAACGTCGCCGACTTCGCCGTGGCCGTGGAGCGGGTCGTCGACCCCCGCCTGCGCGGGCGGCCCGTGGTCATCGCCCCCGAGGGCGCGGCGCGGGCCGTGGTCTACGACATGAGCGAGGAGGCCTACCGCGAGGGCGTGCGCAAGGGCCTGCCCCTGGGCCGCGCCCTGCGCCGCTGCCGCGGCGCCGTCGTGCTGCCCCCTCACCCCGACCGCTACGAGCGCGCCATGCGCGCCCTGCTGGCGCGGGCCCTGCCCTACTCGCCCCTGGTGGAGGTGGCCGGCGGCGACGGCCACCTCTTCCTGGACGTCACCGGCACGGGCCGCCTGCACGGGCCGCCGGCCGACGTGGCCTGGCGCCTGCGGCGCGAGAGCCGCGCGGCGCTGGGGCTGGACCCCATCTGGTCCGTGGCGCCCAGCAAGCTCATGGCCAAGGTGGCCACGCGCCTGGTCAAGCCCGACGGCGAGTACGTCATCGCCGCCGGCGAGGAGGCGTCGGTGCTGGCGCCGCTGCCCCTGCCGCTGCTGCCCGGCGTGGAGGCCGAGGACTGGCGTCGCCTGCGCGAGCTGCGCCTGGCGCGCGTGGGCGACCTCGGCCGCTGGAGCCCGCTCCAGCTCGAGACGATCCTCGGCGCGCGGGCGCGCCACCTGCTCGCCGCCGCTCGCGGCGTGGACCCCTCGCCGGTGCTGCCGGCGGGCGCGCGGCCGCCCGTCGTGGCGGTGGACCACGAACTGGGCGACGACAGCAACGAGCGCGCCCACGTGGAGGCCGTTCTCTGGGAGCTGGCCGAGCGGGCCGGCGCGGCCCTGCGCGCGCAGCGCCTGGCCGCCGGGCGCCTGGCCCTGGTCCTCGACCACTCGGACGGCGTGCGCGCGGCGCGGTGCCTGGCCGCCCGCCCGGCCACGGCGGGCACCTTCCGCCTCTTCCGCCTGGCGGCGCGGGCCCTGGACCTGGCCTGGACGCGCCGCGTGCGCGTGCGCCACCTGCGCCTGGTGGCCGACCGCCTGGCCTTCCCGCCGGCCCAGCTCGAGCTGTTCGCCGCCGGGCCCGCCGAGCCGCCGGCCGAGGCGGCCCTGGTGGCGGCCCTGGACCGCATCCGCGGCCGCTACGGCGCGGACGCCGTGCGCCTGGGCCGCGCCCTGCGCCTGTCGCCCCGCGCGGGGTAGGCCATGGTCCCCCTCCTGACGCGCTCGCACCACTCGCTCATGTGGGGCACGGCCGCGCCCGAGCTGCTCTGCCGCGCGGCGCGGCGGCGCGGCTACCGCGCCCTGGCCCTCACGGACACGGACAACCTCCAGGGCCTGTGGACCTTCCTGGACGCCTGCGCCGACGAGGGCCTGCGCCCCCTGGTGGGCGCCGAGGTCACCGACCCGGCCACGGGCGAGCGCGCCGCCTGCCTGGTGACCGGCGGCGCGGGCTGGCCGAACCTCTGCCGGCTGCTCGGCCGCCGGCACCTGGACGCGGGCTTCTCGCTCGAGCGCGACCTGCCGGAGCACGCGGCGGGGCTGGCGGTCCTGGCCGGGAGCGTCTCCCTGCTCAGGGCCTGGAAGGAGCGCGTGGGCGACCTGACGGCCGCCCTGCCGCGCCGGCCCGCGCGGAGGGCGACGGCCCTCTGGCGCGAGGCGCTGCGCCTGGGCCTGCCGGCGGCCGTCGTGCCGGCCAGCTTCTTCCTCGACCCCGAGGACTGGGAGCTGCACCGCGTGCTGCGCGCCATCGACCGCAACACGGCCCTGTCGCGCCTGGCGCATGGCGACACGGCCCCCGCCGAGGCCTGGCTGGCCTCGCCCATCGAGTACGCGCGGCGCTTCGCCATCTGGCCCGAGGCCCTGGCGGCCACGGAGGCCCTGGCCGAGCGCGTCGCCTTCGACGGCCCGCCGCGCGAGCTGGTCATGCCGCCCTGGCGCGGGGGCGGCGCGGCGCCGGGCGGCGCGGCCACGGACTCGGAGACGGCGGGCGACGGCGCGGCTGCGGCCGGCGGCGGGTCCGACGCGGCGGTCGTCCTGCGGGCCGCAGCCTACGAGGGCGCACGCCGCCTCTACGGCGACGACCTGCCGGAGACGATCGTCGAGCGCCTGGAGCACGAGCTGGCCGTCATCGCGCGCATGGACTACGCCTCCTATTTCCTCGTCGTGCGCGACATCGTCCGGCGCAGCCCGCGCATCTGCGGGCGCGGCTCGGGCGCCGCCTCCCTGGTGGCCCGCTGCCTGGGCATCACCAACGTCTGCCCGGTCAGGCACGGCCTGCTCTTCGAGCGCTTCCTCAACCCGGGCCGGCGCGACCCGCCCGACATCGACGTCGACTTCGCCTGGGACGAGCGCGACGCCGTCATCGAGTCCGTGCTGGCCGAGCACGCCGGCCACGCGGCCATGGTCTGCAACCACGTGCGCTTCCAGCCGCGCATGGCCGTGCGCGAGACGGCCCGCGTCTTCGGCCTCATGGACCGCGAGATCGGCCAGGTCACGCGCCGCCTGCCCTGGTTCTGGCGCCTGGCCGACGGCGAGGGGGACTTCCTCGCGCGCCTGCGCGCCCTGCCCGAGCTGCGCGACCTGGACTTCCCCGAGCCCTGGCCGCGCATCCTCGCGCTGGCGCAGCGGCTGATCGGCGTGCCGCGCCACCTGTCGGTGCATCCCGGCGGCATCGTCATCACGCCGCGGCCCATCGCCGAGCACGCGCCCGTGCAGCGCGCGCCCAAGGGCGTGCCCATCCTCCAGTGGGAGAAGGACGGCGCCGAGGCGGCCGGCCTGGTCAAGATCGACCTCCTGGGCAACCGCAGCCTGGGCGTCATCCGCGACGCGCTGGCCCAGGCGCGGGCCCACGGCGCGCCCGTGGACGAGGCCCGCTGGGAGCCCGAGGACGACCCGGCGACGCGGGCCACCCTCGCCGCCGGCCGCACCATGGGCTGCTTCTACGTGGAGAGCCCGGCCATGCGCCTGCTGCAGCGGAAGACCGGCGCCGGCGACTACCCCCACGTGGTGATCCACACCAGCATCATCCGTCCGGCGGCCAACGCCTACATCCGCGAGTACGTGCGGCGCCTGAAGGGCGGCGCCTGGGAGCCGGTCCACCCCCTGCTGGCCGACGTCCTGGACGAGACCTACGGCATCATGGTCTACCAGGAGGACGTGTCGAAGGTGGCCACGGCCATGGCGGGCTTCTCGGCGGCCGAGGCCGACGGCCTGCGGCGCATCCTCACCAAGAAGGACCGCGCGCGGCGCATCGGCGACTACCGCGCGCGCTTCACGGCCGGCGCGCGGCGGCGCGGCGTGGACGACGCGGCCATCGAGACCGTCTGGGGCATGATGATGAGCTTCGACGGCTACTCCTTCTGCAAGCCCCACAGCGCGTCCTTCGCGCGCGTGGCCTTCCAGGCCGTCTGGCTCAAGACCCACCGCCCGGCCGAGTTCATGGCCGCCGTCATCAGCAACCAGGGCGGCTTCTACGCGACCGCCGCCTACGTGTCCGAGGCGCGGCGCCTGGGCCTCGCCGTGCTGCCGCCCGACGTGCAGTCAAGCCAGGACGCCTGGACGGGCCGCGGACGAGAGCTGCGCGTCGGGCTCATGGCCGTGTCGGGGCTGGGCGCGGCGACGCGCGAGCGCGTCGTTGCCGCGCGGGCGGCCGGCCCCTACCGCGGCCTGGAGGACCTGCTCGACCGCGCGCGCCCCGATCGCGAGGAGGCGCGGGCGCTGATCCTGGCCGGCGCCTGCGACGGCCTCGGCGCCGACCGCGCGGCCCTGCTCTGGCGCCTGGAGCGCTGGCGCCGGCGGCGCGGGGCGGCCGCCCCCGGCGAGCAGGCGGAGCTGTTCGGGGCGGCGCGCGCGGCGGCGGACGCCCCTGTCTTTCCGCCCGGCAGCGAGCGCGAGCGCCTGCGCCAGCAGTTCGCCGTGCTGGGCTTCCTGTGCGACCGCCACCCCATGAGCCTCCACCGGCCGGCCCTGGCCGGCCGCGGCCTCGCGCGCACGGGCGACCTGCCGCGCCTGGTCGGCCGCCGCGTGCGCATGGCCGGCTGGCTCGTCACGGGCAAGGTCGTCCACACGCGCGCGGGCGACCCCATGGAGTTCCTCACCTTCGAGGACGAGGACGGGCTCGTGGAGGCCACCTTCTTCCCCGACGCCTACCGGCGCTTCTGCGCCGTGCTGGACCGCGGGCGGCCCTACGTGCTGGAGGGAATCGTGGAGGAGGACTTCGGCGCGATCACACTCACCGTGGACGGCGTCACGCGCCTGGCCTGATCGCGCCGCGCCCGCGTTTCAAGCGACGCGCGGGCGCGCGGCCTCAGGGCTCGGCGGCGTCGTAGTCGGCGTAGGACTTCTCCTCGACCAGGTCGCTGCCCACCTGCAGGTTGATGCGGCGCTTGATGGCGGCCCGCTCGTCGTTACGCCGGTAGACCGCGCGCGCGAGGTGGACGAAGGCCTCGCCGAAGTCCCGGCCGGCCTCGAGCGCGCGGATGCCGTCCTCGATGTCCCAGAGGGCCTCGTTGACGGCCTTGAGATCGGCCACGTGCGCGGCGAGGTCGGCCCGGCTCAGGGGGGAAGCCGCCCAGGTCTCGCGCAGGATGCCCAGCTCCCGCTTCACGTTGGCCAGCTTGACCGGGTCCATGATGCGCTCGGCCTTGATCTCCAGGATCGTGATCTTGTCCAGGAGCTCGCCCGCCGAGACCTCGACCTTCAGCGCCATGGTCCACCTGCCGTCGGTGCGCGTGATGGGGCAACGTTCGGGTTCACAGGACATCCCGCGGCGACTACTATACACGCCCGCGGGCCTCGGCCAAGCGGGAAGGCGGCAGCAGGTGGCAGGAAGCGAGAAGATCCTGGTGGTGCGCGTGGGCCGGGCGGGGGACCTGGTCATGGTCACCCCGGCCCTGGACAGCCTGCTCGCGGCCCTGCCCGGCGCCGAGATACACCTGCTGACCACGGCCGAGGGCGCGCGCGTGCTGCGCGGCTTCGACCCGCGCCTGACGCGCACCTGGCTCTACAAGCGGCGCTTCCCGCGCGCCCTGTGGCTGCGGCCGCGGCTCCGGCGCCGCTTCCTCGCCGAGGGCTACGCGCGCGCCTACGTCTTCGAGACCCACCCCCACTACCGCCGCTGGCTCGCCGGCGTCGCCCGCGAGACGTTCGGCCTGGGCCCCGCCGTCCCCGGCGTCCACTACGCCGAGCGCTGCCTGCTGGCGGTGGAAGGGTCCCTGGCCTCGCCGCCGCCGCGGGGCCAGGCGCGCCTGCCCGTGAGCGAGGCGGGCGTCGCGAAGGCGCGCGCCCTGCTGGCCGCGCACGGCATCGTAGAGGGAACGACCCTCGTGGGTCTCCACGCGACCTTCAGCGGCAGCCTGTGGCCCGCCCTGCGCGACCGCCGCGGGCTGAAGCACCGGCACTGGCCGCGCGAGTCCTTCGCCCGCCTCGGCCGCCTGCTGGCCGAGCGCGCCCGCGCCGAGGGGCTGCCCCTGGCCGTCGTCGTGGATGCCCTGCCCGCCGAGCGCGCCTTCGTCGAGCCCCTCGTCGCGGCGACCGGCGGGGCCATCACCCTGCTCAGCGCGCCGCCCGACTTCGAGCGCTACAAGGGCCTGCTCAGGTGCCTCGACGTGCTGGTCGCGCCCAACACCGGCCCCATGCACATGGCCGCCGCCGTGGGCACGCGCGTCGTCGCGCTCTTCTCGGGCTGGGACACCGCCGACTGCGGTCCCTACGCCGAGCCGGACCGCGTCGCCATCGTCTCCGCCGCGGACGCGCCGGACCCGGAGCGCGGGCTCGCCGCCATCACGCCCGAGCGCGCGGCCGACGCCGTCTTCCGCCTGCTGGACGCGGCGGTCGGCGGGAAGTGATCCGCCTAGTCGGCGAGTGACGACTCCCCGCCCACGCCGCGGGCGCGCGCCATGAGGGGGTTGTTGCGCGCCCAGACCAGGGCGCGGGATGTCATGCCCGGCGCGGGCACGACGGCGTGGGCGTGGCCGCGCACGGCGTCCGTCCAGTGGCGCTTGTAGCCGTAGTCCTGGCCGCCGAAGTCGAACGTGCGACCGCCGCGCGCCACGAAATCCTGCAACGAGTGCCAGCGCAGCACCAGCCCCGGCGACAGCGGCGCCCGCTCCGGGTCGAAGTCCGAGCGAAAGGCCGTGGCCACGCCGCCGTACTCGAGGTCGTACTGGATGGCGGCGCACACGCCCCCGTCCCAGAGCAGCCAGAGGCTCAGCCAGCCCCGCTCGGCGGCCACGGGCGTGAAGGCGTCGTAGAAGGACCGGCTCGACGCGCTGCCGGCCATGTCGGTGCCTCCCGCCCCCTTCCAGCTGCGCGCGGAGACGGCGAACACCGTGTCCATCAGCTCGCGCACCCGCGCCGGGTCCGTGACGCGCTCGGCGCGCAGGCCGGCGCCCTCGGCGCGGCGCAGCTTCTGCCGGAGGATGCGCCGCTGGTGCTTGGAGCAGAAGCCCCGCCACAGGGTCTCGTAGTCGGGCGTGCCCGCGGGAATGCGCAGGCAGGGCGAGCGGCGACCCGGCTCCAGGTAGACCGGCGTCCCGGCGCGACGCCAGGCCCCGAGCCAGGCGCGGGCGCCGGGTCCGTCCTCGGCCAGGTTCTCGAAGAGGAAGGCGCGGGCGCGCGCGCCGCCCGGCAGCTCGGGACGGCGGCGCAGGTCCGCGACGAGGGCGTCCATGACGTCCTCGCGGCCCGCCTCGGCGACGGCGCTCCAGCGGGGCTCGACGCCGCTGGTGGCGCTGGCCAGGGCCGGCAGGCGCCAGCGCTTCAGCGGCAGGGCGCCCGCGGTGAGGGCCGTCATGCCCACGAGGCGATCGTCCTCGCGCGCGACCAGGACGCACGGCGGCCGGCGGCCGGGGTCCGCCGCGTACCAGCAGCGCAGCCACTCGTGGCGAAGGTGGACGGCGTCGTCGGGGCTGGCCGCCAGGCAGCGGTTCCAGTCCCCCTCGAGCGCGGCGAAGACCGCCGGGGATTCGATCCGTTCGATGTGGATGGCGTCGGGATTCATGGGCGGGCGGGCCTCGCGGCGGCGGGCCTCATGCCTCCGTCCGGTCCGGGCCGTCCGGCTCGCGCTCGAGCCACTGCTCCTTCCAGAAGTAGAAGCAGCTCCGGTCGCAGCCCTCCTTGTGCCACTGGTCGCTCCCGTCGCAGATGACGCCCTCGAGGATGACGCAGTTGCGCACCTTCCTCATGACCTTGCCGCACTCGTCGTAGACAAGGCGCACGGGCTTGAGGACGTGGACGCTGCGGCCGCAGAAGGCGGCCATGGCCGGCATGAAGTCCAGCCCGCCCAGGCGGTTCTTCTCGTCCAGGGTCGCCTGGATCTCCGCCAGGGAGCGGACGCGCACGCGCTCGCCGGCCTTCAGGCCCAGCGGTTTCCCGGGCAGGCTGCCGGCAGCCTCGGCCGGCGGCGTCCGGACCAGGCCCAGCCGCGCGGCGTAGCGCCGCAGGCGCCGCCGCGCGCCCCGCGCCTTGAGCTGCGCGAAGCGCAGGGCGCGCTCGGCCGCGTTCAGCTCGCGGCCCATGGCGGGCAGCATCGCGTACTGGCAGGCGCTCTCGGGCGCGATGATCGCCTTGGCAGCGGCGGGCTTCACGGCTTCTCCCTGCGGATTGTGCGATACGGTCGGCGGCGCGCGCCGGGCCTCCGCGTCGCGCGGGCGCCCGGACGACCGTTGCGTGTCTTATTAGCGTAACGCGGCGGCCGCGGCATCGTCAAGGCAGGCGCCGGGCCGCACGCTGCGCGCCTCGAAATCCTGGCGGTACTCCGCGAGCGTGGCGCCGCGGAAGTGCGCGGACGCCTCGCGGAAGATGCGCTCCATCTCGGCGTAGAGCTTCTCCACGGCGGCCTCCGTGCCGAAGCGCGGGCTGCCGCCGGGCATCAGCTCCGAGGAGTGGAGCATGAACATCACGTAGTCGCTGCCCTCGGCCCGCGCGGTGCAGAGGAGCTGGAGCATGCGGTGCAGGTTGCGGCCGTTGGGGCGCAGCCAGACGACGGGCGGGCAGGCCCAGTCCACGAGGCGGCGGAAGAAGGAGCCCTGGCGCAGGCAACGGCGCAGGGTGTTCACCCGTGCGCGGCGATAGGGCCGCACCGTCATGGGGACCTCCAGCAGGCTGGACGCGCCGCTGCGGGCGATGTCCGCCAGGTCCAGCCAGTAGGCATGCGCCGGGAACCCGGAATAGTCGCTGCCCCCCTTGCCGTTGGGGTCGCCCACCTGGTCGCGCCAGGACAGGTGCGGCGTCACGCTGCAGTCCACGCGGTAGCCATGCGCGTCCAGGGCTCGCGCGTAGGCGGCGTCGAAGCCCCAGCGTCCCGCCCGGTGGCTGACCACCTTCACGCCGTAGGCATCCTGGAGCAAGTCCGTCATCAGCCCCACTTCGCGGTGGATGACCTCCTCGGGAAACTCCATGAGATAGGGATGATGGCGCCAGTCGTCCCCTGTGAGCTGGATGCCGGAGATATTGTCCCAGGCGTGCAGGTGCATGCCCAGCTCGGCCGTGTCCTCGCGCAGGAAGCGCCGGGCGAAGTCCCGGAACTCCGGTGCCCGCGCCATGTCGAGGTTCGTCAGGTAGGTGGGACGCAGGCCGCGGCGCTCGCAGAGCTCCTGGAAGCGCGGCAGGAAGGAGGCGTTACGCGTGTTGGTGCTCGGCTGGCGCGCCCAGACGTTGTCGCCTTCCACATCGATGGTGACGAGGAAGAAGGGCCGCGTCTCGCTCGAGGGGGCCATGCCACCCGGTCGTCCGGTGTCCATCAGATCGTTCCTCGCCTGCGAAGCCGAGGTGGCGGAGTTCGTCTCATCGTCGAGTCCTGTAATCCTAACGAATCCTTCATGTCACCGTCAAATGACAAGCGGACCTGACGGCCGGGAGAATTCCATTCAGCCCGGCCGATGCGTTGCAGGACTCACGCCAGGAAGAGCAGGGCCACGCCGGC
The DNA here is from genome assembly GCA_016933175.1 of Candidatus Krumholzibacteriota bacterium. Taxonomy (GTDB): domain Bacteria; phylum Krumholzibacteriota; class Krumholzibacteriia; order JACNKJ01; family JACNKJ01; genus JAFGBK01. Next base: position 9,185 of record JAFGBK010000091.1, read on the forward strand.
CATGGCCACCAGGGTACCGAGCACCGCGCGCCCGCCCACGCGCTCGCCGAAGGCGAGGCGGCCGATGGGCAGCAGAAAGACCGGCGGCAGGGCCATCAGGGTCGAGGCCACGCCGATGCTCGTGTGGCGGATGGCCACCAGACTCAGCCAGACGCCGATCACCGGCCCGAACAGCGATCCCCAGGCGGTGTGCCGGAGGGCGGGCCGGTCGGCGCGCAGCCGGCGCAGGGTGGGCAAGGCTTGCCCGCGCAGGAGCGTGACGATCCATATGGCGGCGGCGGCGCAGCTGATGCGGATGACGTTGCCGTCGAAGGCGGAGAAGTCCCCCTGCAATCCCGCGCGGGCCAGGATCAGTCCCGTGGCCTGCCCCGTCGCCCCGGCCAGGGCCAGCCCGATGCCCTGTAGGTAGCGCCGCTCGCGCCGGCCGTCGCCGTTGGCCGCGCGCTCGGTGACGACCCAGGCCACGCCGGCCAGGGTGACGGCCATGGCGAGGATCTGCACGGGCCGCAGGATCTCCCCGAAGACGATGCGCGCCTGGACGGCCGCGATCACGGGGGTGAGGGCGAAGACGAGCATGGTCAGGCGCGTCCCGATCTGGACGAAGGCCTGGAAGAGGGCCGCGTCCCCCAGCGCGAGACCCACCACTCCCGACAGCCCCAGCCAGAGCCAGCGCGCGCCGCCGGCGTCCAGGGGCAGGGGGCGGCCGCCGGCCAGGGCGGCGTGGATGATCATGAGCACCAGGGTCGCGATGAGCAGGCGCGAGCGGTTGACGGCCACCGAGCCCACGCGCCGGCTGGCCAGCGTGAAGAAGGTCGGCCCGATGGAGAACATCAGGGCCGTCACCAGGGCGGCGCTCTCGCCGAGGAAGGGCATCGACGTCCTCTCTTCCGCGCGGCGGCGCTAGCAGATCCCCTCGCTGCGCGCGCCCCGGCACCGCTCATCGGGAGCCGGCTCGTCGGGCGGCGCGGGCGCGCGGCGGCGCAGCACGCCCAGGGCGGGCGCCAGCAGGGTCAGGTTGCCGGCCACGCGGCCGGCCATGAAGGCCAGGGCGGCGGCCGTGACGCCCACCAGGTCCAGGCCGCGCACCGTGACGAGCAGGGTCAGGACGATGGCGCCGACGTCCATGAGGGTCGCGCGGCCGATGGCCTGGGTGCGACGGCCGCTCACCAGGACGGCCCACTGCAGGGTCAGCATCACCGCCAGGGCCGGCATGAGGATCAGGACGCGTGTCGGCGGCAGGGCGAAGGCGGCCAGGTCGGGAGTCAGGCCGCTGACCTTCTCGAACCAGAGTCCGGCCAGGGGCGTCGCCGCGATGAGCGCCAGGCAGGCCGTGGCGACCGCCGCCAGCAGGACCGCGAAGCGCGCGACGGGCGCGAAGTGCTCCTGGCGCGAACCCAGGCGGGCGATGGCCACCTCGTGGTAGCTCAGGCCCGGCGTGCGGAAGATGAAGACGAGCCCGTTGACCACGGGCAGCACGGCCAGGCTCTCCAGGGAGGCCCGCGCCTGCACCATGAAGAAGGTGACGATGGGGTGCACGGCCAGGGAGACCGTGGAGGTCAGGGCCAGGGGCGCGTAGAAGCGGAGAATGCCGCCGTAGCCCGGCGCCTCGGCGGCGGGCTCGGCCGCGCAGCCGTCGGGCGCGAGACCGCGGGCCAGCCGGCACAGGGGCCGGCGGACCATGAAGCGGCTGGCCACGGCCTCGGCGCAGACGCCCGCCGACAGGCCCGCGGCGCCGACCCAGGCCCCGGGCCAGTCGGTCAGCGCCGCCGCGGCCAGCGCCGCCGCGGCCATGGACACCAGGCGCACGCCCGTGCCCGCGGCCACGCGCCGCGTCAGCCCGGCGCGGATGAGCAGGCCCTGGTAGAAACGGCGGAAGCCGATGGCCGCCGGCCAGGGAATGAGGATGACCAGGGCCACATGGGTCAGGCCGGCCACCTCCTCGGTCAACCCGACCAGGTCCACCATCACCAGACGGAAGACCGGCGGCAGGAGAAGCGCCAGCATGGCCACCGTGACCAGCCCGTTGAGGGTGAAGGCGAAGTTGCGCAGGCGGCGGTAAGCCGCGGGCGAGCCCACCAGGGCCGTCGCCGCGCTCATCATCATGATGACCGGCGCCTCGACGATGATGGCGAAGGCGAAGGCGATGCCGTAGGCGGCCAGGTTGGGCTTGGGCGCGGCCAGGCGCGCGATGACGGCCGCCAGGAAGGGTCCCTCCGCGGCCATCAGGAGCCAGGTGGTCTGCAGGGGCGCCCAGAAGCGGAGGAGGGCGCCGGCGCGGGGTGCGTCGTCGGGCATGGGCAGCAAGATACTCCATCGCTCGCCGCCCGCGCCAGCGGCGAGGGCGCCGCCTAGGCCGGCATGCCCAGCCAGATGAGCAGGGCGATGATCATGCCCATGATGCTCGAGCCGGCGATGCCCGCCGCGCCGATGACGAACTGGTACTCCTCGATCTTCTTCGGCATGGCCAGGCGCAGGATGGCCATGATCGCCGCGCCCAGGAAGATGGAGAAGGAGTAGCTGAACGGGATCAGCATGGCGATGCCCACGCCCACGGGCGAGGGCACGAAGCGCCGCGCGCGGGGGAAGTTCTCCGCCACGGCCAGCAGGACGCCCAGGGCGCCGCCGATCCACATGGCCGCCACCGACCAGGCGGGCAGGGCCGCCGTGCCGCGCGCGAACAGCTCGGCCAGGGCCGCGAAGCGGAAGGCCGCCGGCGCCGGCATCTCGGGAGTGCCCAGCTGGTAGGTGTTGAAGATGAGCATCAGCATGGGCACGGCCACGACCGCGCCCAGCATGACGCCCGCGATCTGCGCCGTCACCTGCCGTCGCGGCGTGGCGCCCACCAGCCAGCCCGTCTTCAGGTCCTGCATCATGTCGGCGGCCTCGGAGGCGCCGGCCCCGGCCACGCCGGCCAGGGTCAGGTTGGCCGTCACGTTGGCCGGCGCGATGCCGCCGACGATGAGCTGGTTGAGGCTGGCAAAGGCCGAGACGGGGTTCACCTCCGTCTGGCCCACGCAGCGCACCGCGATGGCCGCCATGACGAAGGAGACGACGATCGAGAGCAGCGTCATCCACCAGGCGATGCCGAAGCCGAACTGCATGACGGCCAGACAGAGGACCGACGACGCCAGCAGCCACGCCAGCCAGGCGCGGAAGCTCATCTCCATGCCGTCCGCGGCGCCGCCGCGGCCCACGGCCCTCATGGAGCGGAAGGTGCCGGCCACGACCCGCCACTTGAGGACGAGGGCCGTCAGGCCGGCGGCGATCATCATCATGACGCCCGGCCAGAGGGTCCACTGCATGATCTGCCGGTAGGCCGAGGCGCCTTCGGGCAGCTCGACGATGCCGTGGCTCACGAGGAAGGGCCCCAGCACGGGCCAGGCGACGACGGCGCCGATGAGCATGGAGATGCCGATGCGCAGCCCCACCAGGAAGCCGGCGCCCAGCAGCAGCGGGTCCCAGGCAACGCCCAGGGCCAGACGGCCGGCGTCGATGCCCAGCCACTGGCCGGCCTGCAGGCTCATGCCCGGCAGGATGCGCGGCAGGCCCTCCTGCAGCCACTTGACCAGGGCCGACAGCACCGTGAAGGCGCCCAGGACTCCGCCGTGGGTCTTGGCCTCCTCGTCCTTGCCGTGCAGGTTGCGCATGATCTCGGCGCAGGCCGTGCCCGAGGGGAAGCGCAGCTTCTCCTGGACGACCACCTGCTTGCGCAGGGGGATGGCGAAGAAGACGCCCAGCAGCGAGGTGGCGAAGACGAAGAAGAGGATCTGCCACCAGGTCATGGCCCGCGGGATGGTGCCGGCGGCCGCCATGACCACGAAGGCCGGCACTACGTTGACGATGTTGCCGATGGAGCCGGCCGCCGAGCCCGCCGTCTGGGTGATGTTGTTCTCGAGGATCGAGTAGCGGGCCTTCAGGCCGCGGAAGATGGCCAGGCCGAGGATGGCGGCGATGATGGAGCCGCCCTCGCCGAAGCCCGTCTTCAGGCCCATGTAGATGTTGACGGCCACCAGCAGGATGCCGATGCCCAGGCCGGCCGCCAGGGCCCGCCCCGTCAGCTCCGGCAGGCGGCGGCCCTGGTGGACCTTGTCGCGCCAGTAGTCCTCGTCCCACCGGTCGGGCGGCAGCAGCACCTGTTCGTCCGCGCCGGCGCCGTGATCCATCGCCTCGCTCATGGACACCTCCCTCGCTCGATCACCGGGCCGAGATAACACCGGCCAAGGCGCGATGGTCAAGGGTCGAGATGCCGCCCTCAGCCCACCGTCACGAGCAGGATGCCCGCCACGGCCAGGGCCGCGGCCAGGCCCTTGCGGCGCGTGAAGGGCTCGCGCAGGAAGAGGGTGGCGAAGATCAGCACGTAGATGGTGCTGGTCTGGTTGAGGATGGCCACCAGGCTGGCCGGCGCGTACTTCATCCCCGCGATCCAGAAGAGCAGGGCCAGGCAGGAGCCGAGCATGGTGCCCGACACGGAGTAGCGCCAGTCCCGCCGCGGGCGGAAGACGCTCAGGATGCGCCGGCGCCGCGGCGACAGGAGGGCGGCGGGCAGCATGACGAGCACGCAGGCGATCTGGCGGACGCTGGTGGCCCAGACCACGGGATGCCGCTCGAGGACCGGCTTGGCGATGACGATGGCGAAGGACACCGTCGCCATGGCTCCCGCCCCCAGCAGGATGCCCAGCACCAGGCGCCGGGGCGTCAGGCCGGGCGGGGGGCGGTGGCGCGAGGCAACGATCACGCCCGCGATGACGAGGATCATGCCGAGCGCCTGCCGCACCGTCAGCATCTCCCCCAGCAGGCTCCAGGCGAAGAGGAGGACGAAGGGGCTGTAGAGGCAGTCCACGATGGCCACGATGCCGGCGCCGACCATGTTGAGCGCCCGGTGGAAGAGGGTGTCGGACAGGGCGATGCCGATGACGCCGCTCAGGGCGAGGATCAGGTAGTCCATCGCCGGTGCCGGCCGCAGCAGGCCCTGCCCCGTGATGAACAGGAGCGGCACGAAGACGACCAGCGAGACGACCACCCGGAACAGGTTCAGGGCGAAGGGCGGGACGGTCTCGCCCGACTTCTTGAAGAGGATGACCGCCAGTCCCCAGGTGATGGCGGACGCCAGCGCGTAGAGCTCGCCCATGGATCTCCTCGTGGGCCCGGGCGGCGCCGCCGCCGGGGACGCCTCGTTGATACGCGCCGGGCGGCGGCCCTGTCAACGACGCCGGCGCCTGCGATCGCGGCTGCGCGCTTGAGGCGGTGGCACCGCGGCGGCTATAATAGGGCGCTCCGCCGACAGCCCTCCCTGCCCGCCCGGAGGTGATCCATGTCCCCGCGCCGCCTTGCCGCCCGTTTCCTCATCGCGCTCGTCCTGCTCGCTGTCTCCCTGCCCGCCCTGGCCACGGCGCCGGCGCCGGCGCCGGAACCGCTGCCGCCCGCGGCCCTGCGCCTGTGGGAAGGCGGCGGCCCTGCGGGCCTGCGCGAGCCGCCACCGCCCCTGGGTCCCTTCAACTACGTCCGCGAGTTCGACCAGATGGTGGCCTTCCTGGCCGCCTGGCAGCTCCTCGATCCCGACTCCAGCGACTACGGCGGCATGATCGAGGCCGAGGCCGGCTACCTGGGCGGCGTCATCCAGACGGACAACACCCTGGAGGCCATCTGGTGCTGGTCGCGCTACGAGGAGTTCTCGGGCCGCGCGACCTACCGGCCCAGCATCGCCGCCGCCTGGGTCTACTGCACGCGCTACCCGGCCTGGCAGGAGGAGGGCGCCGCGGGCGCCGACTACTACCGCGTCCACAACTGCGCCTGGGGCCTCACCGCCGCCCTGCGCTACGAGGCCGTCACCGGCGACGCGTCCTACGCCGCCTACGCGGACACCTGCGCCGACTACATCGTCGCCCACCCGCTGAACGTCTGGGACGGCGCCATCTGGGACCAGCGCCTGGATGCCTTCTGCAAGGGCTGGGCGGCCGGCAACCTCTATCTCTACGGCGAGGCCGTGGGCGATCCGTCCCTCATGGCCGCCGCCGTCGCCCAGGGCGCCGACGTCCAGGACTGGATCGACGCCGCGCCCGTGGTCAACATGGCCGCCGAGTACTGGGCCATGAGCAGCGGCACCGCCGTCTGGGGCGTCTGCAACTCCGTCTTCCGCGACGATCCCGCCGCGGGGCAGGTCTGGCTGGCGGCCAACGCGCCGCTGATGGACACCTGGCAGAACTTCTACAGCGTGCCCGGCTACGACTGGGACGTGGCCTGGAACGTGGCCTACCTCAACGCCCACTTCGCCGTCTGGGACGCGACCGGCGACGACGCCTACCGGGCCAACGGCGTCTTCCTCACCGACGCCCTGCTCTCCTACGACACGGATGACGACGGCGGCATCATCTCCTCCACCATCGATCCCGTCACCGAGGACATGAGCTGGGTGAGCTGCTACCTGCTCAAGTTCGGCGTGGACCGCCTGCTGGGCGCGCCGGCCGATCACGACGCGGGCGTGCTGCGCTTCGCGGGCATGGACGACGGCCAGCAGTTCCCGGCGGGGCGCCCCCTGGCCATCCGGGCCGTCGCCACCAACTACGGCCTCGGCGACGAGGGTGCCGTGGAGGTCCGCCTGAGCGGCGACGCCGGCGAGGCGACCCTCTACGCCGACCTCCCCTTCGCGGCCCTGGACACGCTCACCTTCCTCGCGGCGTGGACGCCGCCGGCGGAGGGCCTCTACACCTTCACGGCCGCCACCTTCCTGCCCGGCGACGCGGAACCGGCCAACGACCCCGCGACGGTGACCATCGCCGTGGGCGAGGGCACGGCCGCGCCGGCGGGCGGCCCGGCGGCCCTCGCGCCGCGCCTGACGCGCAATCCCTTCCGCGAGGCCACGGCCCTGCGCTTCGCGCTGCCCGCGCCCGGGCGCGTCCGCCTGGACATCCTCGACGTGCGCGGGCGCCGCGTGCGAGCGCTGGGCGCGGCCGACCTGCCGGCCGGCACGCACGCCCTGGCCTGGGACGGCCGCGACGAGGCGGGCCGCCCCGTGCCGGCGGGGCTCTACCTGTACCGCCTCGTCACCGCCGACGGCGCGCGGACGGGCAAGGTGCTGCGCCTGCGCTGAGCCGTTGCCGGATCCGCCCGCCTCGGGTACACTGCCGCCGGCGTACCCGAGGAGGTGGATCGCGTGCCCTCGCCGCGAGAGCGCTGGCACAGCCGCACGGCCTTCATCATGGCCGCCATCGGCTCGGCCGTGGGGCTGGGGAACGTCTGGCGCTTCCCCTACGTGGCCTACCAGAGCGGCGGCGGCGCCTTCCTGATCCCCTACTTCACGGCCCTGTTCACCGCCGGCATCCCCATGCTCATCCTGGAGATGGGCATCGGCCAGCGGCTCCAGCGCGGCGCGCCGGGCGCCTTCGCCGCCATCCGACCGAAGCTGGAGTGGTTCGGCTGGTGGGCGGCCGGACTGAGCGCCGCCATCGTCATCTACTACTCGACCATCCTGGCCTGGAGCTGGGTCTACCTCTGGCACTCCCTGGACGTGGCCTGGGCCGGCGACGTGGAGGGCTTCTACGCGCGCGAGGTCCTGCACAAGTCGGCGGGGCCGGGCGAGCTGGGCGCGCCCGTGTGGCCGCTGGTCCTGGGCATGGCCCTGACCTGGCTGTCCATCTACCTCATCCTGCGCCGGGGCGTGCGCAACGTCAGCAAGGTGGTGATGGTGACGGTCCCGCTGCCCCTGGTGCTGCTGGCCGTCCTGCTGGCGCGCGGCCTCACGCTGCCGGGCAGCGCCGACGGGATCCGCTACTACCTGACGCCGGACTTCGCCATGCTCGGCGACTGGCGCATCTGGCTGCGGGCCTACGGGCAGATCTTCTTCTCCCTGAGCCTGGCCTCCGGCGTGATGATCGGCTACGGCAGCTACCTGGGCCGCCGCGCCGAGATCACCAACAGCGCCCTGATCACGGCCTTCGCCAACTGCGGCACCAGCTTCTTCGCCGGCTTCGCAGTCTTCTCCATGCTGGGCTACCTGGCGCAGGTCCAGGGGCTGCCGGTGCCGGACGTCACCGACAGCGGCACGGGCCTGGCGTTCGTCACCTATCCCATGGCCATCGCCAAGCTGCCGGCCCTGCAGGCGGCCATCGGCGTGGTCTTCTTCATCACCCTGCTGACCCTGGGCATCGACTCGGCCTTCGCCCTGCAGGAGGCCTTCACCACGGGCCTGCACGACAAGTGGCGGCTCGCGCCGGAGAAGCTGGCGCGCGTGTTCGTCCTGGTCGCCTTCCCCGTCTCGCTGATCTTCACGACGCGGGGCGGCTTCTACTGGTTCGACATCGTCGACAAGTGGGTCTGCGACTTCGGCCTGGTGGCCGCCGGGCTCGGCCAGTCGCTGATCGTCGGCTGGCTCTACGACGTCCGCGACTTCCGGGCCTACCTGAACGGCATCTCCGAGGTGCGGCTCGGCGCCTGGTGGGTCTGGGCCCTGCGCGTGGTGACGCCGGCCGTGCTGGTGGTCATCCTGGTGATGAACCTCAAGGCGGAGATCGAGGCCACCTACGAGGGCTATCCCCGCTGGGCCACGAGCGCCGGCGGCTGGGGCACCCTGGTCCTCTTCGCCGTGCTGGGCTGGTTCCTCTGGCGGGCCCGCGGGCGCCGGGAGGCCGCGTAGAGGCGCCGCCCGCCGCGCGGGACGGTCCCGGAAAGGAAGCTCATGCCGCTGTCCGCCTGGCTCATGCTCGCCTTCGGCTGCCTGGTGCTCTACGGCGGCCTGGCCGTCTGCCTCGGCATCGCCGCGCGCGGCCGCCGGCGCTAGCTCCCGTCCATCAGCACGCGGTCGCGGCCGGCGCGCTTGGCGCGGTAGAGCCAGCGGTCAGCCTCGGCGACCATGTCGGCGGGCCGCACCGGCAGGGCGCCGGGCGCCTGGCAGGAGCAGCCCAGGCTCACGGTGACGCGCAGGCGGCGGTCGCCATGGGCGACCTCGCAGGCCGCGATGGCGCGGCGCAGGTCCTCGGCCAGAATCCGCGTCGCCTGCGCGTCGCGGCCGGGCAGGATGACGGCGAACTCCTCGCCGCCGTAACGCGCCGCCAGCCCCTGCGCGCCGACCAGGCGCCGCATGCAGGCCGCCGCGGACCGCAGCACGGCGTCGCCGGCCTGATGCCCGTGCGTGTCGTTGACGGCCTTGAAGCGGTCCAGGTCCAGCAGGATCAGGCTCAGGGGCTGGGCCAGGGCGCCGGCCCGCGCCAGCTCCTCGTCCAGGCGGGCGTCGAAGGCCGTCCGGTTGGCCAGGCCGGTGAGACCGTCGGTCGTGGCGATCTCGAGGATGGCGGCGCGCTCCTCGCTCAGCCGCCGCGCCTCCACCTCAGCCTCCTCCTGGCGGCGGCTGCTCTCGAGGCGGTCCACCTCCGCCTGGATGGTCAGCTCCGCCAGGCGCGCCGCCGCCTCGGCCTGCAGCGACTCGTAGTCGACGGTCTCGCCGACCGGCACCGAGAACAGCGAGGCGGTCTCGGCCAGGCGCTCCTCCAGACCGGCGAAGAGCTCCTCCAGGGCGCCCTCGCCGATGCCGGTCTCCGCGACGCAGCGCCGCTGGACGCGGTCCAGCTCACTCGCGGGCAGCTCGCCGCAGAACAGGGCCGCCACCTCCGCGGCGCAGCGGACGATGCTTCCCAGCCCGCCGGCAGCATCCGCCGTGCCCTCCGCGTGATGGCCCGTTACCGCCTCGCAAAGCGAGGCCGGCAGGCCCCAGCCGGCGAGCAGGGCGCCGCCCAGGGCGGCGTGATCGGTCCCCAGGTAGCGCGCCTCGACCGCGGCCAGGGAGCCCTCGCCCCGCGCCCAGGCCGCCAGCACGGGCCGGTAATCATCGCGGGCGCTGCGCCAGGCCGCCACCATGCCCAGGTCCGCTAGGAGACCCGCCACGAAGGCCTCGTCCTCGAGGCCGCGGTCCACGGCGCGGGCCAGGAGACGGGCTGCCACGGCGCTGCCCAGGGAGCGGCGCCAGTAGGCCTCGAAATCGAAGCCGCCGTCGCCGCCATCCCGCAGGCTGTCGACGAAAGAGAGACTGAGGACCATCACCCGGACGGTGCGCAGGCCCAGCATGGTCAGGGCCTGCTGTATGGAGCCGATCCGGCGCGAGAGTCCGAAGAAGGACGAGTTGACCACCTTGAGGACCTTCGCCGCCAGGGCGGGATCCGTCTCGATGATCGCCGCCAGGCTGCTCATCGGGACATCCGCGTCGCGCGTTCGATGCAAGATCTCCACGGCGACGTGCGGCAGCGAGGGCAGGGTATCGGTCATGCAACGCTCGGCCAGCGATGTTACAGGCAATCGACATCTCCTTCTCAAACCTGTCAATTCCCAGCGGTTTGCAGGCGATCGGCGGATCCAACGAGCACGATTCGGGCCGATCCGGCGGCGCGCCGCCGGGCACGGAGCGGGCCAGCGCTCCGGAGCGCCGGGCCGCAAACGCCAGCACCCCGGCGCGTTGGCTCCGGGGTGCGGATCGGGTGTTCGTCAGGCGCCCGTCCGGGCGCGCGAGCGCGGCGACCGCCGCGCCTAGGGGCTTCAGGTGAAGCCGCCGCCGCTGCCGCAGCTACCGCCGCTGGAACCGGAGCCGCCGGTGATCCCGAAGAAGGTGGAGATCTGACGCTCGGCCGCGTGGGCTCCGCAGTGGGGGCAGGCGATGTCCTCGTCGGCCATGCCCATGGACACCAGCCGGCTGAACTCGTGGCCGCATTCGCGGCAGCGGTACTCGTAGATGGGCATCCTTCTCTCTCTCCCTGGCGGCCCCGCGCCTAGCGGGCCAGGCGGGCTCCCCGGCGGATGCGCCGCTTGAGGCGGTGGATCTGGCGGCGGGCCCTGCGGAGGCCCTCGCCGTCGCCGGCCGCGAGGGCCTGCTGGCGCTCGGTCTTCAGCTCCCGGATCTTCGCCTTCATCCCCGCCTTGTCCACGCCGACGACGACCTTGTGGGGCCGCTCGATGCCGAGCTGGTCGGCCAGCCACTCGACGAGCTGTTCCTTGATCAGGCCGCTGGTGCCCGTGTGGCCCTCCTCGGCGGCCATTTCCCGCAGCTCGGCAACCTTCTTCTTCTGCAGCTCGTGCCAGTCCATGCTCACCTCCCGGATGAGGTATCCATGATGCAAAGGCGCGGCGGCCCTGTCAACCGCCCCCCGGCGCCGCGTGTCAGTCCATGCGCAGGACCTTCGCGCCGCGGATCCGCCCCGCCTTCAGCTCCCGCAGGGCCCGGTTGGCCTCGGCGAGGGGATACTCCTGGACCTCGGGCAGGATGGGGATCTCCGCCGCCAGGGCCAGGAACTCGGTGACGTCGCGCCGGGCAACGTTGGCCACGCTCTTGATCTCCTTCTCCAGCCAGAGATGGTCGGGGTAGTCCAGGCGCAGGAGCTGCTCCCGGTCCCCGTCCTCCTTGCGGATGGCGTTGATGACCAGGCGCCCGCCGGGCGCGAGGTTCGCCAGGGCCTCCACCACCGGCTTCCAGGCAGGCGTGGTGTCGATGATGGCGTCCAGGGGCGCCGGCGCGCGGTCCGCCGTGTCGCCGGCCCAGACGGCCCCCAGCTCGCGGGCGAAGTCGCGCTCCGCGGCGCTGCGCGCGAAGACGTGGACCGCGGCCGCCGGGAAGCGGTGGCGCGCCATCTTGAGCACCAGGTGGGCCGAGGCGCCGAAGCCCGTCAGGCCCAGGCGCTGCCCGTCCGCCAGCCCGCTGAGCCGCAGGCTGCGGTAGCCGATGGCGCCCGCGCAGAGGTGGGGCGCCGCCTGGGCGTCCGTGAAGATGTCGGGGATGGCATGGGCGCCGCTCTCGGGCACCACCATGCGCGTGGCGTAGCCGCCGTCCACGTCGCGGCCCGTGGCGACAAAGCCGGCGCAGAGGTTCTCCAGGCCCGCCCGGCAGTAGGCGCACTCCCCGCAGGCCGCGTGGATCCAGGCCACGCCGACCCGGTCCCCCACGGCGAAGCGCGCCGCGCCGGCGCCGCGCGCGAGGACGCGGCCCACCACCTCGTGGCCGGGGATGACGGGCAGGCGCGGGGGCGGCGTGCGGCCCTCGATCTCGTCCAGCTCCGTGTGGCAGACGCCACAGGCGCTCACCGCCAGGAGCAGCTCGCCGGGGCCGGGCGCGGGATCGGGCCGCTCCTCCAGGCGCAGGGGCGCGGGCTGCTCGTCCAGCCCGGCCAGCGCGTGCAGCACCATGGCCCTCACGTCCCACCTCCGCGCCGCTCAGTCGATGTCCAGGCGGAAGTCGCTCCCGCTCTCCCACTCCTCGCGGTCCATGGGCGCCAGCTCGAAGCAGTTGAGGTCGGCGCGGTAGGACTCCTCCAGGCGCTCGGCACGCGGCGTGAGGGACGCCGCCAGCGCCGGCGGCAGGCCGTCGGACCAGGGCACGTGGCGGTCGTCCCGCCGCAGGCGCGCGATCTCCTCGCGCAGGCGCTCGCGCCAGGCGCCGGCCTCGCCGGTGTCCGCGTCGGGCAGGGCGGCGAGCTGGTTGCCGAGGATCTCGATCATGACCCGGCGGTAGCGGTCCCAGGTCTTATCGCTGTCGAAGGTCCCCTCGCCGTCGCCTTCGAAGAGGCGCTCGCCGGCGTCCGGCCCCTTGCGCAGCACGGGGCCGTCCCCGGGCGAGTGCCCCAGGAGGCTGTAGTAGGCCGACGAGTAGATGTAGAGATACTCGCCCAGGCCCATCTCCTGGTCGATGAGGGCGCGGTTGCGCGCGTTCAGGTAGCCGATGATCGGCGACAGGAGGTCGCCCAGGCTGCGCAGCGTGCGCAGCACGTCGCGCGCGCCCACGTCGCCGTCCAGCATCTCGTCGGGCGGGAAGTCGGCCAGGCCGTCCCGGAGCCGGTCGCCCGGGCCCAGCAGGCTGGCGCGCACGGCCAGGAAGCGGTCGAGGCGGTCGGGCGGCACGTCGCCGTCGGCCGCGGGCACGAAGCTCTCCGGCGCGCCGAGGCGCTCGACGAGCTCCTGCTGGACCTCCACCACCTGGCGGACCTCGCGTATCGCGCCGCGCACCAAGAAGTACCCCACCAGGATCACGATCAGGATCACGGCACCGCCCGCGGCGCCGCAGCCGACGAGCCACTTGGTGCCCCTGCTTGCCATGGCTTCTCCCTTCGCCGCGCGGTCTCGCCGCGCTCGGTAGCTTCAGCGCCCGAAATCCTCGGGCATCTCGACGGCGACCACCGTGCCGCGCGCGCAGAGCTTCCCTTCCGCCGAGAGGGTGATGCCCACCGTCACCTTGCGCCCCTTGACCTCCTCGATCCGGCCGCGCAGCTCCAGAACGGGTCCCAGGGGCGTGGGCGCCAGGTAGTCCACCCGCAGGGAGGCGGTCACGAAGCGGTGCGGCGGCTCGCTGTCCATGCCGCGCCCCTCGGCGCGGTAGGCCGCCGCGGCGGCCGTGCCCGTGCCGTGGCAGTCGATGAGCGAGGCGATGAGCCCTCCGTAGACGAATCCCGGAATCGCCGTGTGGTACGGCCGGGGCGTGAACCGGCAAAGGGTCTCCTCGCCGTCCCAGAAGCTGCGGATGCGCAGGCCGTGCTCGTTGAGCTGGCCGCAGCCGTAGCACTGGTTGAGGTCGTCCGGGTAGTAGTCCTGGAAGGCCTTGCCGCCCATGCGCACCTCCTGTCCGTCGCCCGTGGCGCCGGTTCGGGTTCCCGCGCAGTATGCCGCACCGGGCCTGTCTTGACAAACGCGGCTTCAGAGCAGGGCCAGTCCCGCCAGGGCCAGCAGGCCCATGCCGGCGGCCGCGCCGGCCAGGCCGAGGACGGGCGCCAGCGCCAGTCCGGCGGCCAAGGCGCCCAGGCAGCCGCCGGCCAGGTCGGCCGCGTAGAGCGGCGCCACCAGGGGCACCTGGGCGGGCCGGCGGCGCAGGCTCGCGTAGGCGAAGAGGGCGGCGGTGAGGCCGCCGGCCATGGCGACGGCCGCCAGCGAGACGGCCAGCGGGGCGGGTCCGCCAGACTCGAAGCGCCACGCCAGCCCGAAGGCCAGGGCGGCGAAGGCGGCGAGGGCCAGGGCGCCGGCCGTGGGCCGGGGACCGTCCCGCCACGTGGCCACCCGCTGCATCCCCCAGGCGCCCAGGGCCAGCCCGCCCATGAAGGCCATGAGCAGCAGACCCAGGTCCTGGAACAGCACGCCGCTGCGCGTCTGGTAGTCCAGGATCAGCAGGTTCTCCAGGACCATGCCCAGCAGGCCGGCCAGGGCCGCCAGCAGCGCGCGGCGTGCTCCCTCGCGCCGCCTGAGCAGCAGGAAGGCCGGCGCCGCGAGGAGCCACAGGAGCTGCCGGGGGCTGGCCGGGCCGGGAACGCGGGCCAGCCCGTCCAGCTCCAGGGCGGCCAGGCGCGGGAAGAAGTGCGAGAGCCAGACGAGCTGCGTGTAGCTGTGGCAGACCGGCCGCGCGTCGCGGTTCACGGGCGCATGCGTGGCGGCCAGGCGCGCCTCGGCCTGGCGCCGGCGGTCGTCCGTGAAGCGCCAGCGCAGCCAGGCGGGGCACACGAGCCGCCCGGTGGCGCCGCGCGCCTCCCAGCGGCGGACCAGCACCTCCGGGTCGCCGGGCAGGGGCCGGCGCGAGGCGAGCAGGAGACTCTCCGCGCTTGGCAGGACGGTCACGTGATCGAAGACCGCCGCCAGGGCGCCGGCGACGCTGCCCACGCGCCCCGCCTGCAGAGGCGTCCAGAGGTTCTCGTCCGTGGGCAGGCGCAGGGCGAGGATGCCGCTGTCGGCCAGGCGCGCCGCGCAGAGGGCGAAGAACTCGCGCGTGTAGGCGCGGTTGCTCAGGCCCGTGGCCGGCTCGGGCATGCCGATCAGGATGAGGTCGTAGAGGCCGTCCGCGGACGGCGCGGCCAGGAAGCGGCGGGGGTCCGCCGCGACGAGCCGAACGGCGGGATGGCCAAGGGCGCGTCTCGCGGCCTCGCCGAGGAAGGGGCGCACCGTGGCCAGGCGCAGGGTGTCCAGCTCCACCGCGTCCACCCGCTCCGGCGCGTGCTCGAGCAGCTCGCCGAGGAGGCCCTCGGCCACGCCGCCCAGCACGAGGACGCGCCACGGCGCCGGGTGCATCAGGGCCGCCAGGTGGACGAAGGCCTCGGTGTCGGGGCTCTCCGTCGCGGCGGCCAGGGCGTCGTTCTCGAAGATGACGGCCTGGCCGAGGCGGCGCTCCACGGTGACGCGGCCGTAGGGCGTGTCCCGCGTGGCCACCAGGTCGGGATGGGTCCAGCGGGTGAGGGCGCGGTCCAGGGTCGGCGCGGCGGCGAGGGCCGCCAGGCCGGCCGCCAGGATGGCCGCGGCGACGGCGCGCAGGCGGCGCGGAGCGCCGAAGGCCAGGGCGCCCGCCGCTGCGGGAACCGAACCCAGCAGCAGGATGGCCAGGTTGCTGGCGCCGGCGCGCAGCAGCAGCGTGGCGGCCAATCCCCCCAGCACGCCGCCGGCGCTCTCCACGGCGTAGGCGCCGGCCAGGCGGCCGCCCTCCCCCACGGCCCGCCGCGCGGCCGCGCGGAAGAGGAGGCCGGCCAGCAGGCCGGCCGGCAGCAGGGCCAGGGCCAGGGACGCCAGCTGCACGGGGAAGTCGAGGTAGGCGCCGGGCACCGGGGCGAACAGGGGCCGCACGGCGCGGGCGAACACGGCGCTGGCGGGCAGGGTCAGGGCCCAGGCCGCCAGCAGCCATTCCAGGCGATCGCACGACGCCGGACGGGCCGGACGCTCCTCGCCGCGGCGGCCCAGGAGCGCGCCCAGCGCCGTCCACAGGAGCCACAGTCCCAGCCCCAGCAGGACGATGAGCTCGCTGCCGTAGAAGGTGACGGTCAGCTCGCGCAGGAGGGCCGTCTGCCCGAGCAGGGTGAGCGACCCGACGAGGACCAGGGCCAGGGCGCTGGCGGCCCTCACTCGCCCTTCCCGCTCTCGCCGAAGACCTCGGCCTGGAAGGTCTGGAAGCGGGCGCCGCGGCGCCAGGCGTCCGCGTCCAGGCCGGCCTTCTCCGCCAGGTGGGAGAGGGTCTCCTCCAGGGTCCAGCCCTGCTCGGGCGCCACCTGGGGCAGGTAGACGGCGCGGCGCCCGCCCTTCTCCAGGACGATGCCGTCGCGTCCCAGGACGATGTCGCCGGGTCCGTCCACGGGCCGCATGGGCGTGAGCAGGGAGATGCTGATGGTCAGTCCGTCCAGCTCGTCCGCCGTGACAGGCGGGAAGCGGCGGTCCTCGAAGGCGGCCTGCAGGGCCGCGCGGCCGACGCTCTGGGCCACGGGCAGGTCCTCGGCCATGTAGCCGATGCAGCCGCGCAGGCGGCCGTGGTCCTCGAGGGTCACGAAGACGCCGCGCCCCGCGGCCAGGCAGGGCGGCAGGCTGCGGGGCAGGGGCGCGGTGCCGGTCTCCAGGTAGCGGCGGATGCAGGAGCGGGCGAAGCCCAGGAGCCAGCGCCGCTCGTCCGCACCCAGGGCCGCGGCGCCCGGCGTGGCGGCGGCGCCGTCCTCGGCCGTCACGGCCGGCCGGGGCCGCGGCAGTTCGCTGATCCGCTCGCCATACGCCATGCCATCCTCGCCGCTGGGTCCGGCGCCGAGCGCCGCGCCGCGCGACAGGGGCTGCATGGGCACGGCGCCCTTGCCCTCCAGCTCGGCCAGGGGCGCCAGGAGGCCGACATCGCCGGGCCCCGCGCCGGCCGTCACCGCCAGGGCTCCGTAACCCACGCAGCGCCCGCGGTCGCCCAGCAGCGCGTGGCCCGAGTTGGCGTAGCTGAGCACCTCGGCCCGCTTGGCGCCGCGCGCTGCCGCCCATGCCAGCATGGCCAGGGCGGGCGCCTCGCCGCAGGCGCAGGTCGACACGGCCGGCGCGGCGCGCCGGCCCTCCCGCAGGGCGGCGCGGAAGCGCTCGGGATCGAGGGAGGCCAGGGCGCGCAGCGTGCAGCAATCCACACGGAAGGCGTCCTCGTAGGCGGGATAGTGGGAGAGGTCGGAGCTGGCCACCACCAGGGCCGAGCGCCCGGCGAGGACCGCGTCCAGGGCGCGGCCCAGGCGCGCGCAGAGATCGGGATCGGCGTCCCCCACCACGGCCAGCAGGTACTCGGCCCCGGGGAAGAGCACCTGGGCGAAGGGAAGCTGCACCTCCACCGAGTGCTCGCGCTCGTGGACCGCGCGGCGGAAGGTGAAGGCCGGATCGCGCGCGGCGAGGGCGCGGGCCGCGCCGGCGTCCACGCGGGCCACGCCCAGGGGCGTGCGATAGCCGCCGTCGGGCCAGATGGAGACGCCCGTGAAGCCCGGGTCCGTGTGGTTGGTGCCCAGGATGACGATGATCTCGTAGTCGTGCCCCGCGGCGCGGGCCCAGGCGTCGGCCGCCACCTGGCCCGAGTAGATCCAGCCCGCGTGCGGCGCCAGGAGGCACAGGGGGGCCTCGCCCGCGCCGGGGACGGCATCGGCCAGGAAGGCGCGGACGGCCGCCTCGGCGCGCCCGGCCTCGGCCGGGTAGAAGCGCCCGGCCACGGCGGGCGGACGGACGCCCGCCGTCTCCGCCCGGGCCGGCACGGGGCCGCGGCTTCCGCCCAGGGCCAGGGCCGCGACGGCCATGAAGCCGGCGGCGCGGCGGGCCGCCTGCATCAGGTCCGGATGCACGGATGGCATGGCAGGCTCCTCGCGTTTCAGTTCCAGACGCCGGTGATGGGCGCGCCGCAGCAGGCGCAGCGCCCGGCGTCCAGGTGACGCGCCGTGACGAAGAAGCCCTGGCGCTCGATGACGATCTTCCCGCAGGCCGGACAGTAGGTGTGGTTGCCCGCGTGGCCCGGCACGTTGCCCACGAAGGCGTAGCGCAGCCCGGCGTCCATGGCGATGGCGCGGGCCCGCTCGAGGGTGGCCACGGGCGTGGGCGGCAGGTTGCGGAGCTGGTGGTCCGGGTGGAAGCGGGTGAAGTGCACGGGCACGTCGGGGCCCACCTCGCCGGCCACCCACTCGGCGAGGCCCCGCAGGGCGGCGTCGGAGTCGTTGAGGGTCGGCACGACCAGGTTCACCAGCTCCAGGTGGGTGCCGCTGGCGGCCACCTGCCGGATGCTGCGCAGCACCGGCGCCAGCTCGGCGCCGCAGACGCGCCGGTAGAAGCCGGGGTCGAAGCCCTTGAGGTCGATCTTGATGGCGTCGAGTGCCCCGCACAGCTCGCCCAGGGGCGACTCGGCCGTGATGCCGCAGCTGACCATCACGCAGCGCAGGCCCTCCTGCCGCGCCAGGCGGGCGATGTCCACCATGTACTCGGCGAAGACCGTGGGCTCGTTGTAGGTGAAGGCGATCACCGGCGCCTCGCGGCCGGCGGCGTCCGCCGCGATGCGGGCGGGCGGCACGTAGGGAACGTCGTAGTCCTCGGGATCCGCCTGGGAGATCTGCCAGTTCTGGCAGAAGCGGCAGCGCAGGGGGCAGCCGGCCGTGGCCAGCGAGTAGGCGGTTGCGCCGGGCAGGAAGTGGTAGAAGGGCTTCTTCTCGATGGGATCCAGGTGCAGCGACAGGGGCCGGCCGTAGACGAGGCTGACCAGCCGCCCGCCCAGGTTGAGGCGGGCACGGCAACGGCCCCGCTCGCCCTCGGCCAGGAGGCAGCGCTGCGCGCACAGGAGGCAGCGTACGAGGCCCTCCTCGTGGACGTAGCCGCCGGGATCGGCGGGAACACCGGCGTCGTGGCAGGCCAGGCAGTCGGCGACGCCCCCGGCCTCCGGGACGCCCACCCACCAGCGGGCCTCGGGGGCGGTCTTGAGCAACTCGACCAGATTGCCGCCCTCGGCGGCCGCGGCATCGAGGGGGCCGGCGGCGTCCACCAGAAGGCGGGCCGCCTCGGGCCGCGCCAGGAGCCAGGCGCCGGCGGCGGCGCCGAGGCCGCCCCAGGCGAGCAGGCGCAGGATGTCGCGGCGTGTGGGTCGGTAATCGCTCATGGCGGCGGCGGGTCGGCCCGGCGCGGTCCGCGTCCCGCCACGGAGAGTCTACACCCTGTGGGCCGCGGGGCAACCGCGTTTCCGCGCGGCCCGCTCCGGCGGGCACGTCTAGGGCTTGATTCCCGCCACGCAGAACTCGTTGCCGAAGCGACGCGCCAGGGGCAAGCAGTGGTTCAGGGGCTGGACCAGGAACCGCCACAGCCACAGCGGCGTGGAGGACTGGCCCGGCACGAAGCCCACTGCCTCGCCGATGCGGAAACCCGCTTCGCGCATTCCCGCGGTCAGCTCGGGAATCGTCAGGATGCGCTCGTCGGCGTAGGGAATGGGCTCGCCCGTGTGCGGGTGAGGGAAGGTCTTGATCAGCGGGCCCTCGCGCAGGGCCTCGACCTGGGCCCGCGTCCGCGGCCGCTCGGCGTTGGGATCGGTGACCACCAGCTCGCCGCCCGGCCTCAGGGCGCGATGCGCCCAGGCGTAGAACTCCGGCAGGGGGTGGATGTGGCTGATGGCCTCCTTGACCCAGACGTAGTCGAACTCCCCGTCGAAGCTCAGGTCGAAGAGGTTCTCGTGGCGGAAGTCGATCCTCAGCTCGCGGCCGACCTCGCGCGACCAGCGGTCGCGCCGAGCGGCTGCCAGATGCAGCCGCTGCTGCTTCAGGTCGATGCCGACCACCTCCGCGCCCAGGAGCGCGAAGAGCAGGTCCTCGGAGCCGGAGCCGCAGCCGCAGTCGAGGACGCGCGCGGATGCACGGACGGCCAGCCGCTCGGCCATGAAACGCTCTCGCGTGCGGGCGTAGCGCCGGAGCCGGTGGACGGGATCCCGGTCGAACTCCCGCATCGCGCTGCCGTAGTACCTGGCCAGCTCGCCGCCCAGCTCCTCGCCGTAGAGGGCGACGGCGCGGCGCACCTCCTCGAAGACCTCGCCCCGGAACCAGGTGAGGTAGTCGAAGAGGTTCGCCGTGGTGGGCTCGGTCATGCGCGCTCCTCCGTCCATTGGGCCACTGGTCCAGACTAATGCCGGACCGCCGGCCGCGCAAGCCCGGCCGCCCGCTGCCGAAGGCGCGGGCCCGGCGCCCGGCGATGTCGAAGACGGCCAGCCGGACCGTCATCCCCTCGGGCAGGGTGAAGCGGATCCGGGTCAGTTCCTCCGGCAGCACCGGATTCGGACAGCAGGGCAGCAGGTCGTAGTGGATCGGCGGGCCCGCGGCGCTGTCGCGCGACGCGCAGTTCCAGTCCTCGCTGTCCGCGATGCCCAGGGAGTCGCCGTTCTCGTCCAGCCCGGTCACGCCGTGCAGGTCGTGGCGCCGGTGGACGAAGGCGGCGTGCGGCTCGAATCCGGTGGAGTCGGCCAGGACGCCACCCCAGCCGTAGCAGTCAGGCCGCGGATCCCCGGCCTGGAAGGGCCCGAAATGGACCCAGGGCAGGTCGGGCGCCGCGTCGAGGGGCTCGCCGGGGCCCAGCTGGACGAGGCTGCCCGCGGCGCGTGTGAACTGCCAGAAGGCGGCGAACTCCGCCTCGCTCAGGGAACGGCCGAAGTGGGGCCAGCTCTCCCCCAGCGGGATCTCGATCACCGTGGGCGCGGTGGGGTCGCTGCTCACCGTGTGCAGCGCGCCCTCCGCGTCGCGCAGCTCCCAGACGAGGCTCGCCATGGCGATGGGATCCAGGGCGAGACAGAAGGGGTGTCGGAGATCAGGGAGTGCAGCGAATCCGCAACGGCGCAGGCAAGCCGCGCGGGATGCGAGAGCCGGAGGCGCGTCGCGGCAATGCACTGTCCGCACCCGGACGGCCGGCGCGGGAACGCGGCACTCCGAAGCGCTGCCCGCTCCCGGACACCCTGCGGGAAGCCTGGAGTGCTTTTTACAATTTTGGCATGTGTTATACTGGAATCACGCCCCTTCGATCGCCCTCCAGGAGGTACGCCATGAACGCCCGAGCCCGAGCGATTCTCGGAACCCTGCTCGCCCTTGTCACCCTGTCTGCGCTGGCGACCGCGGCTGCCGCCAGCCCTTACGCCTGCGAGCCGGATCTCATCGAGATCCTCTTCGCGCCCGACCTCGCCTTCCGCCTGCGAGGCGAGGTGCCCGCTGATCCCGCCACACTGGCGCCCACGGCCGCCGAGGGCCTGGTGGCCGGCGCCGGCCCGCATCGCTGGGAACCGCTCTGCCCCCTCGCCGAGGCGCGCCTCGACGCGATCCACGACCGCGGCGAGGCCCTCTCCGGACGCCCGCTGTACAACCTCAACAACGCCTACCGCCTGCGCCTGGCGGAGCGCGCGGATCTCTGGGCCCTGTGCGAGGAGCTGGAGACCCTGCCTGAGGTCCTGCGCGCCTATCCCGTGCCCCGGCCACAGCCCCTGCCGACGCCGGACGACTACGAGTACCTGCAGGGCTACCTGCGCCCGGCGAGCTGGACGCCAACGGGCGTGGACGCCGACTGGGCCTGGACGCAGCCGGGAGGCACCGGCACCGGCGTGACGGTCTGCGACCTGGAGTACAGCTGGAACTTCCTGCACAACGACCTGGCCGATCCCGCCTTCACGGACATGAACCTGTGGACCAGCGATCCGATGGGCGACGACAACCACGGCACGGCGGTGGCCGGCGTGCTGCGCTCCCACCGCGATTTCCTCGGCACCAGCGGCATCTGCCACGGCGCCACCCTGCGCGCCTGCGGCACCTACTACGGCTACCCCACCCCGCAATGGAACGTGGCGGGAGCCATCGGCGTCGCCGTGTCCTACCTGGCGGCCGGGGACGTGATCCTCCTCGAGCAGCAGTGGGACTACACGGGCGCCGGCGGTTACGTGCCCATCGAATGGTGGGGCGCCGCGTCGCCGGGGCCGCAGGGCTACAACGCCGTCTACGCGGCCATCGAGAACGCCATCGCCAACCGCATCCACGTGGTGGAGTGCGCCGGCAACGGCGGCATCGATCTGGACGGCCTCTCCTGGTACGGCGACTCCGGGGCTGCCATCGTGGGCGCCGGCGGCGCCTACGCCGGTGGCGCCTGGACCGAGGGCGACCTGCAGCGGCTCTCCTTCTCCTGCTACGGCCAGCGTGTCGACCTGCAGGGCTGGGGCGAGGACGTGGCCACCACGGGCTACGGCACCTACTACGACGACGACGGCGTCAACGACTGGTACACCGTGACCTTCGACGGCACCTCGAGCGCCGCACCCGTCGTGGCCGGCGCCATCGGGGCCTGCCTGGGCCACTGGCGGGCCACGGTTTCCAGCCAGGTGATGCCGCCGCCCCGGTACATCCGCGACGTGCTCAAGACCACGGGCACGCCCCAGGTGACGCCGCCGGCCGGCAACATCGGCCCGCGGCCCGACCTGGCCGCCGCCTTCCCGCGCCTACAGGAGTGGTCCGACGTCACGTCCGCGCCGCTGACGTCCAGCTGGTCCTCCGGCGCCCTGTCCTGGGGCGACTACGACGGCGACGGCGACCTCGACCTCTACCTGAGCCACTCGCCCTACACGTCCAACATGCTGCTGCGCAACGACGGCGGCGGCGCCTTCACGAACGTCGCCGACGCCCTGCTGGGCGACCTGAACGGCTACGGCGGCGGCGCCGTCTGGGGCGACTACGACAACGACGGCGACCTGGATCTCTACCTGGGCAACGGCGGCGGGTCCTACAACAAGCTGTTCCGCAACGACGGCGGCGTCTTCGCCGATGCCACCAGCGGCTGGCTCGGCTCCCCCCAGCTCGGCTACGGGCCGACCTGGGTGGACTACGACAACGACGGCGACCTCGACCTGTACGTCATCCACTACACCGGCACCAACCGCCTGCTGCGCAACGACGGCGGCGGCGTCTTCAGCGACGCCACGACGGCGCCCATCGGCGATGCCGGCAACACCACCTGCGCCGCCTGGGCGGACTGCGACCTCGACGGCGACCTGGACGTCTACCTGGTGGACGCCTACGCGGCCAACAAGCTCCTGCGCAACGACGGCGGCGGCGCCTTCAGCGACATCACGGCGCCTCCCCTGGACGATGCCGGCCAGGGCACCATGGCCGCCTGGGGCGACTACGACAACGACGGCGACCCGGACCTCTACCTCGTCAACGGCAACTACGGCGTCGCCAACCGGCTCCTGCGCAACGACGGCGGCGGCGCCTTCAGCGACGTCACCGCCGGCCCCGAGGGCGAGACGGGGCACTCGCGCTCGGCGGCCTGGTGCGACTGCGACAACGACGGCGACCTCGACCTCTACCTGACCCGCGCGAGCCAGGACAACATCCTGCTGCGCAACGACGGCGGCGCCTTCACGGCCGCCACGCACGGGCTGCTGGCCGACGCGGGGCAGGGCAGCGGCCTGGCCTGGGCCGACTACGACGGCGACGGTCGGGTGGACCTGCTGCACGCCCGGACCAACGGCTGCTCCCAGCTCTGCCGCAACCAGTCCATCGCCGGCAACCACTGGCTGCAGGTGCGGCTGGCGGGCGTCGCCAGCAACGCCTGCGGCATCGGCGCCCGCGTGCGGGTGGTCACGGCGCGCGGCGCGCAGGTGCGCACCATCGTCAGCTCGGACACGCATACCCTGCTGGCGGAGTTCGGCCTGGGCGCAGAGACGATCGTGGATTCCCTCGTCGTCCACTGGCCCTCGGGCACCGTGCAGGACAGCCTGCAGGTGGCCGCCGACCAGCGCGTGCTCATCACCGAGTCCACCGCCACGGACGCCGGCGACGGCGGGCCGCCTGCCGTCACGCGGCTGCTGGCCGCCTGGCCCAATCCCTTCAATCCCGCGACGCGCGTCGCCTTCGACCTGGCGATACCGGGCCACTCGCGCCTGCGCGTCTACGACGTCGCCGGACGTCTCGTGCGCGTGCTCGCCGACGAGGCCCTGCCAGCCGGGCGCCACGAGCGCCGCTGGGACGGCCGCGACGACGCGGGCCGCGCCCTGGCCTCGGGCCTCTACCTCTGCCGCCTGGAGACCCGGGATCACGCGAGCGCCCAGCGCTTGCTCCTGCTCAAGTAGGTCCGCCGGCGCCGGGCCAGCGAGACTCCAGGAGAAAGCCCCCGCGGCTCGCGGCCGCGGGGGCTTTCGTTCCGGCGGCTCCGGCCGCGCGGCTCAGTCCTCCTCGACGTCCTCCCAGCCCGTGATCATGGCCTTGTAGTTGGACCAGAAGGTGCGGCCCGTCGTGCTCAGGTACATGTGCCCGAACATGAAGGCCACCATGAGGAAGGCCAGGAACGCATGCAGCTGGGCGATGACGCCCAGGCTGGCAGCGGCAAGGTCGTTGTAGTTGGCGTAAAGGACTCCCGTCACGACCAGGGCGGGGATCAGGATGATCTTGAGCAGCGCGTAGGCGATGCGCTGGAGGGGATTGAGCTTCGACAGCTCCGTCTTCTTCACCGGATGGGATTCGTTGCGGAAGATGCCCCCCAGGTAGTAGCGCAGCATGGCGCCCGCCATGCCGCCGCCCGCGGGCAGGTACTGCTTCCACTGGCCCGTGGTGAAGTGCCAGAAGGCAGCGAAGACGACGAGGATCAGGAAGGCCCAGGCCAGGAT
Source organism: Candidatus Krumholzibacteriota bacterium (assembly GCA_016933175.1). Taxonomy (GTDB): domain Bacteria; phylum Krumholzibacteriota; class Krumholzibacteriia; order JACNKJ01; family JACNKJ01; genus JAFGBK01. The sequence goes on from JAFGBK010000091.1 coordinate 33,543, forward strand.
GACGTGCAGGCTGACGCCCAGCTCCCAGTCGAAGAATCCCCAGCCGAAGTGGATGTCGAATCCGGTCAGGGCGAGCAGGATGACGAGCACCGCCTGCGCCCAGTGCCAGAAGCGCTCGAACCGCGTGTAGATCTTCACCCGCCTCATCGGCTCGCTCCCTTCCCCCGGCTGGCCGCGCGCGCCAGGCCGTGCGCCAGCGAGGCCAGGATCGCTCCCGCCACGAGGGCGATGCCCACCCAGTCCAGGGCTGCGTTGTAGTCTCGGCCGGGCAGGTAGAAGCCCGGTAGCTGGGCCAGGCGCCCCTCGCGCGAGCGCGTGTGGCACTCGCGGCAGGCCACCGCGCGCTCCTTGGGCGCCACCATGTGCTTGAGCGGCCAGATCATCTCGGTCTGGATCCAGCCGTACGTGCCGCTGTAGGGCAGGCCCGCGTAGGCCATGCCGGTCGTGATGGCGCGATCCCAGTCGTAGCTCTTCCAGTAGGCGTCGGCGCTGTTGGGCTCGCCGGGAAAGAGCTTGGGCACCACCAGCGACTTGTTCACCGGATCGTAGGGCTGGACGCCGCGCATGATCTTGGCCGGATAGATGCGGGCGCCGGCCGAGTCGTAGTGCGTCTCCACCCAGTTGATGCGGACCACGGGCTTGCCGGGATCCATCTTGTCGTAGCGACCGATGTACTGCTGACGCATCGCCGAGTAGGGGGTCTGGTCGTCGATGGTGTCGCCCATGAAGGAGTGCTTGATGCGACCGTCGTACCAGATGTACTCGGGCACGACGTCCTTGGCCCAGACGAACTCGCCCTTCATGGCGTCGTAGACGCTCTCGCCCAGCTCGGGATCCTTGCGGACGATGGGCTTGCCCTCCGGCGTCCTCTCGCCGGCCTTGGACCAGTCCCACCACATCTTCGTGGCCTTGCGCGGCGCGATGCTGGGCACGTGGCAGGCCTCGCAGGAGACCTTGTCCGCGTGGTCGTTGAGCTTGTTCTTCGCCGCGGCGTGCGGCCGCGCCGAGTGGCAGGACTCGCAGGCCAGCAGGTTCTCCTCCATGCCGCGCAGGGCGAAGGCCCGTTCCGCGTAGGCCGGCGTCAGGAAGCAGCGGCCCGCGATCTTGTGGTTGCGCGTGGTGTGGCAGGCCTGGCAGCGGTAGTTGGGTCCGTCGACGGCCATGTGCACGTCCAGCTCCCGGTCCGGCGAGGCGAGCGTGACGTCCATGTCGCCGTGCTTGACGCCCTCGCCGCCGCCGCCGAAGAAGTGGCAGACGCCGCAGTTCTGGCGGCGCGGCTTGCCCACGTGGCGGGCCACCTCGCCCAGGTCGACGGGCGGCCACGTCTTGCCGCCGAACACGCGGCCCTCCGGGAAGTCCCTGGCGTAGACCGGGTGGCCGGCGCCCGTGGGGAACTTCCTGTAGGTCCCCGTCTGGTCATGGCAGATCAGGCAGTCCACCAGGGTCTCGTCGGTGAAGTCGAAGGTCTTGTCTTTCCAGCCGTAGCCCGCGTGGCAGCTCGTGCAGCGCGGCTCGTTGGAGGGCAGGGCGATGCAGAAGTTATTGATGATGTGCTCCGCCTTGCCCACGGCGATGTGCTCCCGCTCCTCGAGCATGGCCTTGGCCCGCGGGCAGATCCAGGTCCAGTGGCTGGTCTTCATGATCTGCGCCGCCGCCCTGCCGTGGCAGTAGAGACAGGCGGCCGTGACCTCGGGGCCCGTCTTGAAGTCCTGCTGGAGATTCGGGAAGAGCGAGTGGTCGGCGGTCGATTCGTACGCCACCTGGGCCGGCACGGGCGGAATCGTCGTCTGCTGCGCCCCCTCGTCGGGCGCGGCCCCCGCCGTGAAGACCGCCCAGGAGCCGGCGAGCAGCAGGAAGGCCCCCGTCAGCGCGATCGCGGCGGCGGGTCGTCCTCGTTTCATGGGCACCCCTTCCAGTGGTGAAGCGGCGAGGCGGCTACGCTTCGTCCCGGCAGCGCTGCCAGTCGCTGCTCACAGGGGAATTCGGCTCCGCCAAGCTGGATATCGCCGGCAGTCTATTCGGCCCCTTCCGCCGTGGTCAAAGAAAAAGCCGCCTTCCCGGATCGGGGAAGACGGCTTGCCGTGCGGGATTGCCGCAATCCGGGCGCGGCGGCGCGCTAGCGGAGCAGGACCAGCCGCCGCGAGCGCGTCTCGCCGCCCGAGCGCAGGCGCGCCAGGTAGACACCCGAGGCCACGGCGCGGCCCGCCGCGTCGCGGCCGTCCCAGACGGCCATGCCCGCGCCGGCCGGCTGCTCGCCGGCGAGCAGCACGCGCACCAGACGGCCCGCCGCGTCGTAGACGGCCAGCGTGGCCGGCCCGTCGGCCGCGAGCGTGTATGGCACGAGTGTCTTCGGATTGAAGGGATTGGGGTAGTTCTGGCCCAGCGCGAGGATGGGCGCGGGCGCCTCGCCGGCGGGCGTCGCGCCGCCCCAGGGCTCGGCGAAGAATTCCTCGAGGATGAAGCGCACGTTGGCGCGCAGGGCGTCGTGATCCATGCGGTAGGGCCTCCCGGCCAGGTGGACGAGCCGGGCGCCCTCGGGCCGCCAGGTGCCGCCGCCGACCGGCTGGGCATGCACGCCCAGACCACGGTCCACGCTGAAGCCGGCGGTGTCCATAAACAGCAGGGTGCTGCCAGCCGCCACCGTGGTCTGGAAGACATCGTTCCAGCTCTGGTCGCCCGTGAAGGGGATGTCCACGAGGCCGGGATAAGCGGCCACGCAGTTGCCCAGGGGCGTGGTGGCCTCGGCCCAGATGATGCCCAGGTAGTCGTCCAGGTCGCCCTCGAGGAAGCTGCGGCCGCGGCGGGTGAGCAGCAGCACGTTGCCGCCGGCCTCCAGGTAGGAGCGGACGGGCGTCTCCTCCCACTTGGGCAGGTCGCCGTTGTAGTTGTTGCCGACCCAGACCACCGTCGAGTAGCCGCCGATGATCTCGGCCGGCACGGAGCCGGTGCCGACCGGCGCCGGCAGCTCGGGCACGTAGCCGCCGGCCGGCTCGGGGAAGGTGTCCCAGAAGTCGAAGGGCAGGCCGGCCGCGAAGACGCTGTCGGCGTAGGCGCCGGTGATCTCCGCGTCGTAGGTGGCCCAGTCAACGCCGTTGACGACGAGGATGCCCGCGTCGAAGCTCGGGTCGACGACCTCGGCCTCCACGTGGCGCAGGATCCAGCGGTCGGGATCGAGCTGCACCAGCTCCACGTCGCCGGCGACGGGCAGCGTGTAGGTCTCCAGGGCGAGGCTGTTCTCGACGGTGAAGTCGAAGGCGCCGGCGCCGGTGGTCACCCGCAAGGGGATGGGCATGGTGAACAGGCCCGTGTTCGTCTGGACCTGCTCGACGGTCAGCTCCACGGCGCCGCCGCCGGGGGCGAGGCTCCAGCCGTAGCGGTAGACGGGGAAGTACTCGCCGTAGATCCACTGCTGGAAGAAGGCGTCCAGGTCGCGGCCGCAGGCGGCCTCCATCACGTCCCGGAACTGCTCGGTGGTGGCGCTGCCGTAGCCGTAGGCCGCGCGGTAGTCGGCCAGCCCCTGGAAGAAGTCGGCGTCGCCCATGACGCCACGCAGCATGTGCACCACCCAGGACGCCTTGTTGTAGCTGAGGTTGGTGTCGAAGATCGCCCAGGTGTCGCTGGTGTCCTCCACGTAGATGGTGCCGGGTCCCGTGTAGGCGGCGCCGTCCATGTACTGCTGGTAGACGGCGAAGCCCGCGGTCTGCTCCTTCCAGTAGGCCTCGCACCAGACGGCGAAGCCCTCGTTGAGCCAGATATGGTGGAAGTCCGCGCAGGTGATCATGTCGCCCCACCACTGGTGGGCCAGCTCGTGGCTGATGAGATCCTCCGACCAGCCGCCGAGGCTGGTGAGGGTCTGGTGCTCCATGCCGCCGCCCCAGTTGAACTCGGCATGGCCGTACTTTTCGGCCAGGAAGGGGTACTCGCCGAAGCCCTGGGCGAAGACGCCGATCATGTCCTTGGTCAGGGCGTAGGTGGCCTGCACGTCGTCGTAGTGGTCGGGGTAGACGAAGAACTGGAGCTCCATGGGGTCGCCGCCGGCCAGGGGCGTGTACCAGTCCGAGTAGACCGTGTAGGGATGGATGGCCAGGGAGACCAGGTAGGTGACGATGGGGTAGCGCGTCTTCCAGTGGAAGGTGCGCGTGGCGCCGTTGTCCACCTCCGATTCCAGCCGGCCGTTGGAGGCGACGATGAGCCCGTCGGGTACGGTGACGCGCAGGTCCAGGCTGTCGGCCTTGTCCGTGTTGAGGTCCTTGCAGGGCCACCAGTCCCGGGCACCGAAGGGCTCGCTGAGGGTCCAGATCATGGGCTGGCCGCCATGGGAATCCCAGCCGAAGGAGCCGCCCGACGGATTGCCGGCGTAGTCCACCGTCACGACCACCGTCTCGCCCGCCGTGTAGGCGCGGTCCAGGTCCACGGTGAGGATGTCGCCCACGCGCGACCAGGTGGTCGCCGCGCCGCCGCTGGTGGCGCCGCTCACTCCCATGTTGCTCGCGAGGTCGAGGTCCATGGCGTCCAGCGGCCCGGCGAGCACCGACGCCGTGACCGTCACCGTGCCGGCGAGGGTCGTCGAGGCGGGATCGAGGTCCAGGTCGAGGAAGTAGTGGGCGACGTCGTAGCGATCCTGGTTGGGCGTGCGCTCCTCGACGGCGCGCAGCAGCCCCGCCCAGAGGCGGGCCTTGGTCTCGGCCTCCTGGCGCCGGTGGTCGAGAAGGCGGGAGCGCAGGGCGTCGGGGTCGTCGTCCAGGACGGCGAGGGCCGGCAGCGCGGCGCCGAGCAGTAGGAACAGGGCGAGCGCGCCGGCCAGGCGCGCGGCGAGGGTCTTGGCGGAAGAGGACATGGGCGCTCCTGGTGCGGCGGACCCCGGCGGGCGGCCGGGATCCCGTCAACGGGCCGTGCGGAGGGTTCGCAGCGGACGCGATTCCGGTTCATTCCTTCCCCAATATTCTAGCAGATGCGGGCCGATGCAATTAAGGGTGTGCCCAAGTCCGGAATTGACAGGCACTTCTGCCGCCGGACCCTCTTGATAGCGGCATTGGGATGCGCTAATTTGGGGGCGGCGGACGCGGCGCGTCCCGAGGGAGGGCCATGGCCTGGGAATACAGCGACAAGACACGCGCTCTCTTCATGGATGCCGTGCAGGGCAAGCCCGGCACGCACATGGGCGAGATCGCCGATCCGGACGGAATCGGCGAGCACGGCTCCATCGCCTGCGGGGACGCGCTGCGCTTCACCTTCCGCGTCGAGCGCCACGCGACCGATCCGCTCCAGGACGTCATCACCGAGGCGCGCTACCTGACCTACGGCTGCACCTCCGCCATCGCCGCCTCCGAGGCCCTGTGCGCCCTCATCGAGGAGGGCCACTACACCCCCATCGCGGCCCTGGCGATCAAGAACGAGGACATCGTCGCCTACCTGGACGGCCTGCCCGTGCAGAAGATCCACTGCTCGGTCATGGGCGCCGAGGCCCTGCAGGCGGCCGTGTTCAACTGGGCCCAGAAGCGCGGCGTCGATCTCGAGGAGCTGGGCGTGGACATCCTGCCCGAGGAGAAGGAGGAGGGCCGCGTCGTCTGCAAGTGCTTCGGCCTGACCGAGCCCTACATCCGGCGCAAGATCAAGGAGATGGGCCTGCACTCCATCGCCCAGATCACCAACGCCATCAAGGCCGGCGGCGCCTGCACCAACTGCCACCACACGCCCGGCGGCCTGCAGGACCTGCTCGACGAGACCTGGGGCCGTTCCGAGACGCGCTACAAGGAGTCGCTCGAGCCGCCGACGCCGCCCGGCGTCCCCGCCGCCGAGCCGTCGCCCTACGTCGTCGCCAAGCGCATCGAGCAGGTCATCGACGAGGAGGTCCGCCCGCTGCTGCAGCACGATGGCGGCGACATCGAGATCGTCGACATCAAGGGCAACATCGTCTACTGCCGCATGGCCGGCGCCTGCGCCGCCTGCGCCGCCGCCGACAAGACCATGAAGCTGGTGGTGGAAACGGCCCTCAAGGACAAGGTGGACGAGCGCCTGCGGGTCGTCGCCGTCACCTGAGCGTCGGCCGGCCGCGCCGCGCGGGCCCGCCGCCCCTGCCCCACGGGAGTGCGCCATGGAGCTGATCTACGCTGACAACAACGCCACCACGGCCGTCGCCCCCGAGGTGCGCGAGGTCATGGCCCCCTACCTAGCGGACGACTACTTCAATCCCAGCTCCATGTACGAGCCGGCGCGGCGCACCGCCCACGCCGTCGAGGCGGCGCGCGCGACCATCGCCGGATTGCTGGGCATGGGCGACCCGTCCGAGCTCGTCTTCACCGGCGGCGCCACCGAGAGCAACAACGCCGCCCTGTTCGGCGCCGCGCGCGCCAATCCCGGGCGCCGCCACGTGATCACCACGGCCGTCGAGCATCCGGCGGTCCTCGAGGTGGCCGAGGAGATGGCGCGCCAGGGCTTCGCCGTGGACTTCCTGCCGGTGGACCGCCAGGGGCGCCTGGACATCAAGGACCTCATCCGCGCCCTGCGGCCCGACACGCTCATCGTCTCGGCCATGCACGCCAACAACGAGACGGGTGTCGTCTTCCCCGTGGCGGAGCTGGCGCGCGTGGTCAAGGAGACCGATCCGGCCATCCTCTTCCACACCGACGCCACCCAGTCCGTGGGCAAGCTGCCCGTGGACCTGTCGGGCGAGCACGCCAACGTGGACCTGCTGTCCTTCTCCGGCCACAAGCTGCACGCGCCCAAGGGCGTGGGCGGTCTCTTCATCCGCCGGGGATCCCGCTGGCGCCCCTTCCTCGTGGGCGGCCATCAGGAACGCAACCGCCGGGCGGGCACGGAGAACGTCCCCTATGTCGTGGGTCTCGCCGTGGCCGTCGAGCTGGCCGCCCGCCACCGCGAGAAGGAGGCGGCGCACCTGGCGTCACTGCGCGACCGCCTGGAAGCCCTGCTCGTCGAGCGCATACCCTACGTCGCGGTCAACGGCCGCGAGGCGCCGCGCCTGCCCAGCACCCTCAACGTGGCCATCCACTTCATCGAGGGCGAGGGGATGCTCTACCAGCTCGACGCCTTCGGCATCTGCGCCTCCTCGGGCTCGGCCTGCACATCGGGATCGCTGGAGCCCAGCCACGTCCTGCGCGCCATGCAGGTGCCCTTCACGGCCGTGCACGGCTCGGTGCGCTTCAGCTTCAGCCGCTACAACACCATGGCCGAGGTCGAGCGCATTGCCGAGGTCTTCCCCGAGATCGTCGCGCGGCTGCGGCGGCTCTCGCCGTACTGGGACACCGAGCGCAACACGCCGCGGCCCGAGGCCCTGGCCATGCTCGAGAGCACCGCGTCCCCCGCCGAGAGCGCGGACCGCCCCTCGGCCCACGGCAACTCCGCCTGAGCGGCGCTGGCCGCAGCGCCCGAGCCGGCCCTGGACACGCCACGCTCCGCGGCGGACCCTGCTCCTCACGAGTAGAAAACGCGTCCCGCCGAGGCCGTATCCGCAAGGATGAGGAATCCCGCCCCGTAACTGGAAATCCTTTCAAATCAATAACTTGAGCGGACAGGGCGCGGACTGGTAGACTCTGTCCCTCGCGCGCCGGCAGCGGGGCGGATCCCCGCCGCGAAACCGGCGCGCACCCTGGACGGCAATCCCAGCCCAGCCCCGGAGACACCCATGAGCCACCATCACCTGCCCCGCATCCTCGCCGCGCTTCTCGCCATTTCCCTCCTGGCCGCCGGCTGCAGCGACCTCAACAGCCCCACTGGTCCAGCCGATACCGCATCGCCGGCCGGACTGCGCAGCATCGTCCTGCCCGAGAACGCGACCCTCGACGCGGCGATCCTCCGCCTGTACTCCGCCGATCCGGCCGACACGACGGTCTACGTCCACCGGGTCATCGCCCCCTGGGACGAGAACACGGTCACCTGGAGCAACTTCGGCGGCGCCTACGCGCCCGAGGTCCTGGCGACCTTCGGGACGCCCCTGCCGCCGGGTTATGTCGAGGTGGACATCACGGACCTGGTCCTCGCCTGGGCGGACAGCACCTACGAGAACCACGGGCTCCTGCTCCGCCAGGACGACTTCACCGACCGCAACACGTTCTGGAGCCGCGAGCACGACACGGACCACCCGCAGCTCGTGATCCGCTACACGACGCCCGTGGGCCCCGATTCCCTGGTGGTCGAGCCCCTGGCCGACACCTTCATCTGGGAGATCACGCCAGATGCGAACTACGGCACCGAGGCCCGCCTCTACACGGGCTGGCGCCAGGATACCGACCTGGAGAAGCAGGCGCTGCTCCGCTTCGACATCCTGGACGTCCCGGACGACGAGCAGGAAGGCTGCACGCGCACCATCGGCTACTGGAAGAACCACGCGGGCTTCGGCCCCCAGGCCGACGTCGTGTCGCCCCTGCTGCCCGTGTGGCTGGGCGAGCCCGGCGGCGAGAAGTCCCTCGCGGTGATCGACCCCGCCACGGCCGTGGCGGTCCTCCAGATGAAGACCTACGGCCGGCCCAACAACGGCGTCACCAAGCTCTACGCCCAGCTCCTGGGGGCCAAGCTCAACCTGACCGCCGGCGCCTGCGACTGCGACATCGCCGACGCCCTCGTCGAAGCCGACGCCTTCCTGGCGGACCACGACTGGAACGACTGGGCGGGCCTGGACGCCGACGACCGGGCGATGGTCCTCGGCCTGAAGGACCTCTTCGACGGCTACAACAACGGCGACATCGGCCCCGGTCACTGCGACTAGGCCGCCGCCACGCCGCCATCCTGACTTCCGGCTGGGCCCCGGGGACATCCCCGGGGCCCTTGCCATGGGCGGCGCCGCCGAGCCGGAATCCGCTGAAATCCCCCACGATGCGCGGGCGGGCGGCTATACTCGCCGCACGGCGCCGGCGGCGTCCGCGTGCTCGCGCGACGAGCGCCGCTGGCGAACAAGGGGGTGCGCATGCTGCGGATGATCCACGAAGCGGGCCGCGCCGGCGGGCGGCGGTGCCGACTCCTGACACTGGCCGCGCTGGCGGCGGCCGCCTGCCTGGCGGCCGCGCCGGCGGCGGCGGACGTGCCGGCCGGCACCTTCTCCATCGTGGCCCGGGACTCGGTCACGGGCGAGGTGGGGGTGGCCGTCCAGTCCAAGGTCTTCGGCGTCGGGCCGCGCGTCGCCTGGGCGCTGGGCGGCGCGGGCGCCGTCGCCACGCAGGCCCAGTCCAACGAGTCCTTCGGCCCGGACGGCCTGCGCCTGCTGGCCGCAGGACTCTCGGCCGGGGAGACCCTCGACTGGCTCCTCGCCCGCGATCCGGCCCGCGACAACCGCCAGGTGGGCGTCGTGGACGCGAAGGGCGGCGTGGCCGCCTGGACCGGCGCCGGCTGCTCGGACTGGGCCGGCGACTCGTCGGGGGTGGATTTCACCTGTCAGGGCAACATCCTGGCCGGACCGGCGGTGGTCGCGGAGATGGCCCGCGCCTTCGGCGAGACCTCGGGCCAGGAGCTGGCGCGCCGCCTGCTGGCCGCCCTCGAGGCGGCCCAGGCCGCGGGCGGCGACAGGCGCGGCCGCCAGTCGGCGGCGATCCTGATCGGCCGGCCGCATCCCGACTACCCGGAGTACGCCCGGCGCTACGTGGACATCCGCGTGGAGGACCACGCGACGCCCATCGCCGAGCTGCGCCGCCTCTACGAGATGTACGAGGCCCAGGGGCTGGTGCAGGCCCACCTGCGCTTCTCCGAGTGGATGGAGGCCGCGGGCGACAGCGCCGGCGCCCGGCGCGAGCGCGAGCGCGTGGGCGAGGTGCTGGTGCGGGCCCTGGAGCGGAACATCGAGGACGCCGGCACCCTGAACGCCCTGGCCTGGTTCACGGCCACGCACGACATCTTCCTGGAGCAGGCCCTGGAGGCCGCGCGGCGGGCCGTGGCCCTGTCGCCGGAGGACAGCAACATCCTCGACACCCTGGCCGAGGCCCACTTCCGCCTGGCTCAGGTGGACGAGGCCATCGCGGTGGAGCGGCGCGCCCTGGCCCTGTCGCCCGACGACGCCTACCTGCAGGAGCAGATCGCGCGCTTCGAGGCGGCGCGGCGATAGAACGCGCCGCCCGCTCTGCGCCCGTCCCGGCTGGAGGCCGTGCGGGCGCCGCCCAGGACTTGGCTTGCGCGCAGCCGGAGTCCCGGTGATAATGGCGCCATGAATCCTTTCCGCGCGATCGCAGCCGCCGTCATCCGTTCCGCTCGCATGGTGCAGCGCCGCTATCGCCTGGCCGGCATGAACGAATGGACCAGCACGCCCTACTTCCGCGACTACGGCGTGAGGATCGGGGAGGGCTGCCGCATCTTCTCGCGCAATCCCACCGACACCTTCGGGTCCGAACCCCACCTCGTCCGCCTCGGCGACCGCGTGACGGTCACCGCGGGCGTGCGCTTCATCACCCACGACGGCGGCACGTGGATCTTCCGCGAGGAGGACCCCGACTTCGACGTCTTCGCTCCCATCGAGGTCAAGGACAACGTCTTCATCGGCACCGACGCCATCATCATGCCGGGCGTCACCATCGGGCCCGACGCCGTGGTCGGGGCCAACAGCGTCGTCACGCACGACGTGCCCCCGGGCACCGTGGTGGCCGGCGCGCCCGCGCGAGTCATCATGACCATCGAGGAGTACCGCGAGCGGAAGCTGCCGCAGAAGGTCGTCGTCCGCGGCCTGTCGGCGGAAGAGCGCCGGCGCGTCCAGATGAAGCTCTGGGAGGGGCGCGATTAGGCCGCGGGGCCGGCCCGGCCAGCGTGCCGCGGCAGTCCCGGCCGCCATGGCCGCCCGCGCGCCGCGGCGAAGCCGTTCCGCCGCGCCCGCGTCCGCCCCTCAGCGAAGCAGCAGGACCTTTCCGGCCATCCGGCGGCCTCCCGTCTCGGCGACGGCGAGGTAGACGCCGGCGGGGAGGCGCCGGCCGCCCGCGTCCCGCCCGTCCCAGACGAAATCGTGATCGCCCGCCGGCAACGGGCCCTCGTGGAGCCGGCGCACCAGCCGGCCCGCGGCGTCGAAGACGCGCAGGCGCGCCGGCCCGGCGGCCGCGGCGGCGAATCGCACCCGCGTCGTCTCACGGAAGGGGCTCGGCGCGCAGCGCACGCTCGGCCCGGCGACGATCTCCACCGCGGCGGCGCGCTCCTGGGCCGCGTAGAAGGCCAGCAGCAGCTCGTCCCACTGCGTGAGGGCCGTCCAGTCCAGGCCGCAGGCGCGGTAGGTGGCGTCGCAGTCGGCCGCGGTCTTCGGGAAGTAGACGCTCAGGCCCTGGGCGTAGGGAACCAGCGAGCCGTGGCACTCGGCGGCGATGGCCGCGTCGAGAGACGCCAGCGACTCGCCGAGCAGGTCGAGCACGAGCGGGTTGGTCCTGTTGGAGGCGTAGCGCTCGAGGAAATCCACGAGGTCCACGACGGGATAGTCCGGATCGCCGCCCATGCCGAAGTGCTGCGTGGCCTCGCGCATGGCCGCGACGATGTCCAGCTCCGCCGCCATGTCGTCCGCCACGAGGCCGCTGAGAGCGTCCAGGCGCTCACCGATCTTTTCCAGGGCCGCGAGATCCACGGCGCTCATGGTGAGCCAGGGCTGGTTCGGCAGGTTGTGGTCGGCCACCATGCCGACGATCTGCGCGGCGACGTCCACGGTGGACAGGTCGGACGAGACGTTGAGCAGGTCGCAGACGCCGTCCATGACGCCTTGCCAGTAGATGTAGCCGCTGCCCTCCTCGCTGCCCACGTAGGCGCCGGCGCAGTCGCGCAGCTCGTAGGCGGACTCGACGGCGCCCATCAGGCAGGGCGCCGTGAAGCAGACCAGGTCCACGCCGCCGGCCTCGGCGAGGCCCGACTCCATCTCGTCCATGGTCATCCAGCTGCCGTTGGTCTGATCCGCGCAGGCGCCCCGCCAGCCGCCGCCGTGGTCGTAGATGGCCAGCAGGGTGCGGTCGGCCGGGTACCAGGCCTGGGCCTGCAGGATGAAATCCCTCAGGGTGGCCGGGTCGCCCATGTCCAGCTCGCCCCAGTCGCCCAGGTGGACCACGTTGCCATGGCTGAGGACCCGCCACATGTGAGCCGTGTCGCCGTAGGTGTCCTGCAGGACGACGACCTTGACGTTCTCGGCCGTGTGGGCGTCCTGGCTGAAGTCGGGGAAGGGATCGTAGCCCGGCGTGAAGTCGGCGTCGTCGTAGAAGAGGAACAGCCAGTTCTGGCCGAAGTCGCGGGGCACTTCGCTGGCGGCCGGCCAGGCGGCCTCGCGCGGCGGCGTCCCGCCGGCGGCGGCGCCTCCGGCGTCGGGTGCGGCCAGCGCCGCCGCGGCCACGGCCAGGCAGGCGAGCAGCGTCAGGCCGGCGGCGCCCGTCTTCCGGCCGGCGGCCGCGTGCCGGCGGTACCGGAATGCTTGCATGGGTCTCTCCCCTCAGGCACCCTGTCACCATTCTAGAGGATTTCGCCCGCGCGCGCGACACCCATCGCCCGCGGGGGCCCATCCGGGAGGTCGCGGCATGCCGAGGATCGGACTGGCGCTGGGCGGCGGCGGCGTGCGGGGCCTGGCGCACATCGCCGTCCTCGAACTGCTCGACGAGCTGGAGCTCAGGCCCGCCGTCATCGCGGGCACCAGCATGGGCGCCCTCGTCGGCGCCCTCTACGCGTCGGGCCATTCCGGCACGGCCATCCGCGAGATCACCCACCGCCACTTCATCTCGCGGGACGACAGCCTCCGCGACGTCCTCGACAAGAAGTCCGAGCTCCTGACCTGGCTCAACGCCTTCCTGCCGGCGACCGCCCGCGGCGGCCTGTTCCGCAACGACCGCTTCCTGGCCCACGTGTTCGGCGGCGTGCTGGCGGACCGCTTCGAGGACCTCGCCATCCCCCTCGTCGTGGTCGCGGCGGACTTCTGGAGCGGCGAGGAAGTCGCGATCAAGAGCGGGGCGCTGCTGCCAGCCCTGCGCGCCACCAGCGCGGTGCCCGGCGTGTACGCGCCCGTGGAGCGGGAGGGGCGGATCCTGGTGGACGGCGGGCTCGTCAACCAGGTCCCCTACGACCACCTCGGAGCGGACTGCGACCTGACCATCGCCGTGGACACCGGCCAGGAGCGGGTCCCCGGCGGGAAGCACGGCGCGCCCAACGTGCTGCAGGCCGTCGTCGGGGCACTGGACATCATGCAGGACTCGGCCCTCGAACAGCGCCTGCGGCGCGCGCGGCCGGACATCCTGGTGCGCATGCGGATCCGCGACGTGGACCTGCTCGAGTACGCCAAGGCCGGGGAGGTCATGAAGCAGGCGCAGCCGGCCATCGCGGAGCTGCGCGCGCGCCTCGCCGCCGAGACGCCCTGACCTCGCTCCCGCCAGCGACGCGCCCCGAGGCCGCCGACCGGCCGGTGCCGCGCGTCGATTCCCCTGGACGGCGGCGGCGGCGCGCCGCAGTCTCGGCCCCATGGACCTCCTCGGCATCGTGCTGCCGGTCTTCCTCGTCATCGGCCTCGGCACCGCGCTGCGCCGCCTGCGCCTGGTCACGGAGCCGGTGAACGCCGGCCTCTCGCGGCTGGTCTTCTACGTCGCCTCGCCGGCCCTGCTGCTGCGCAGCCTGGCCCGCGCGGATCTCGACTGGCGCGTGGGCGCCGGCATGCTGGCGGGGGTGGGCGTCGTGTCCGTCGCCGTGGCGCTGCTCGCCTACATCCTCATGGCCCGGGCCGCACCCGCCCGGCGCGGCGTGCTCGCCCTGGGCGCCTTCCGCAGCAACACGGTGTTCATGGGCCTGCCCCTGGTCCTGAGCGCCTACGGCGACGCGGCCCTGGCGCCCATGGGCATCCTCATCGCCTTCCTGGTGATCGTCGAGAATCCCCTGGCGGCACTGCTGCTGACGCTGCCGCACCGGCAGGGCAGCGCCCGCGACGCGCGGCTCTGGCTCGGCACGCTCGGGCGCGTCCTGGTCAATCCCCTGGTGCTCGGCGCGGGCGCCGGGGTCGTCCTGTCCATCCTGGATGTCGCGATGCCTGAGCCCGTGGACCGCGCCCTGTCCCTCGTGGGGCAGACGGCGGCGCCGCTGGGGCTGCTCTGCGTGGGCGCGGGCCTGGACACTGCCATCCTGCGCGCGGAGCTACGCGCCGCCGCGGTGGTGGCGGCGGCGAAGCTGGTGGTCGTGCCGCTGCTGGTGATGCTCGTCCTCTCGCGATTGGGGCTGACGGGTGTGGCCCTGGGCGTGCCGGTCCTCGTCGCCGCCTGCCCGACCGCCGTGATCAGCGCCATCATGGCCCGCGAGATGCGCGGTGACGCGCGGCTCGCCTCGGCGATCGTCGTCGGCACGACGCTCTTCTCCCTGGCGACGCTGGTGGGCTGGCTCGCCCTGCTGGAAGGCCTGGCGGGATGAGCGGGCTGGTCGTACGCCGCCACGGCGACGCCGGCCCCCTGGTGATCGTGCTCCACGGCGGACCGGCCGCGGCAGGCGAGGCGGCGCCCCTGGCGCGCGGCCTCGCGGACGGCTTCCGCGTCCTCGAGCCCTGGCAGCGGGGCAGCGGCGGCGAGCCCCTCACCGTGGCGCGCCACGTCGCCGACCTTCACGACATCGTGCGGGAATGCGGCGTCGGCGCGCGGCCGGCCCTCGTGGGCGAGTCCTGGGGCGCCATGCTGGCCCTGGCCTACGCAGCGGAACACCCGGATCGTGCGGGGCCCCTGGCCCTGGTGGGCTGCGGCACCTTCGACCCGGCGGCGCGGGCCCGCATGCGGGAGATCCTAGACAAGCGCCAGGACGACGACCTTCGCCGGCGTCTGGAAGCGCTACGCCCGGAGTCCGGCGATCCCGCGCGGCTGCGCGAGATGTACGGACTGATGGCGCCCCTCTACGACTACGACGCCGAGCCCGCCGCGCCGGACCCCGAGACGCCGGACATCGACCTGCGCGCGCACGCCGAGACCTGGAACGACATGCTGCGCCTGCAGGTGGCGGACATCTACCCGGCGGCCTTCGCGGCCATCCGCGGGCCCGTCCTCATGCTGCACGGGTCGCACGACCCCCACCCGGGCCGCATGATACGCGACGGTCTAGCTCCTCACCTCCCGCAGCTCGAGTACCAAGAGCTGGACCGCTGCGGGCACAGCCCCTGGCGCGAGCGCCAGGCGCAGGGCGCCTTCTTCGCCGTCCTGCGCGGCTGGCTCGCGCGCCACATGTCCGGAGACGATTAGGACTGCCCGCCGGTGCGCCCGAGCGCCCGGGGTGCGGGGGTGCCAAGCGCCCGCTCGCGGGAGGGGTGCCGCGCGCCCGCCGGCGCGGGCTACTTGAGGAGCACCACCTTGCGTGACAGCGTCCGCCCCCCCGCCTCGAGGCGGACGAGGTAGACGCCGCTGCTGTGGCCGGCCGCGGACCAGCGGACCTCGTGCCGGCCCGCCGCCAGCTCCCCATCCAGGATGACATCCGCCAGGCGGCCGCGCACGTCGTAGGCCGCCAGGCGGACGCGTCCGGCCTCCGGCAGCGCGAAGGCGAGGTGGGTGACGGGATTGAAGGGGTTGGGCCAGGCAGGCGCCATGACCAGCGCCGCCGGCGCGCCGCCGTCCACGACGGGCGTGCCCTCGAAGGCGCTGTTGCGCTCGCCGGGAGTCCCGTGGTCCTCGGACGCGGCCCAGGCGCCGGCCAGGGAGTTGTCGGCGAGGGGATTCTTCAGCTCCAGGGTCGGGCCGTCGCCGTCCGCCTCCTCGGGCCAAGGCGGCGCGTCGTCGTACTCGACATCGTCGATCAGCGTGCCCGCCGCGTCGAAGAGGCGCAGCAGTTCGCCGCCGCCGCTCAGGCCGTAGCCCAGGTCGCCCATGGCGCCCGCGACGCCGGGGAAGAAGGCGCTGAAGGCGGCGAGGTTCTCGCAGAGCACCAGGTAGCCGCCCGCGGGCAGGCTGGTTCCGGGCGGGAGCGTGAACACGTGATCGTCGACCTCGTCCTTGAACTGCCAGCCGCCGAGGTCGAGCTCCAGGCCGGTGGGATTGTGCAGCTCCACCCAGTCGCCCGGATCGAAGGCATCCGCGGAGTTGTAGTTGATCTCGTTGATGACCGCGCCGGCGAAGAAGGCCTTCAGCTCGTAGGAATCCCCGGCCGGCTCCAGGAGGGCCGCCGGGTCCGGCGGCAGGCCGGGATCCGACCAGCCCGCGAAGACGAAGCCCGAGGCCGGGCGGGCGGTCACCGGTACCGGGTTGCCCTGGAAGTAGGTGCCCGTGAAGGTCGAATCGATCTCGGCGGCGGTCAACGCCACCGCGCCCGCGCCGTGGGGGCTCACGTCGAGGCGCAGGTTCCAGGTTCCCGGCAGGCCGAAGGCGTTCTGGATGTGGCTGCGCGCGAACTGCGGGCGCCAGGTCAGGAAGTCGCGCGCCACGTCGATGTTATCCTCCCAGGACGTGATCGTGCTGTCCCAGCGCGCCATGTGGCGCGCCATCTCCGGCTCGACGCCAGCGCGTATCGAGTCCAGCGCCGCCGTCGTCACGCCGGTCCGCAGGCGGGTATTGAGCAGGTCGGCGTAGCGGTTGATGAAGTCGCGCCGGAAGGTCCCGTTCTCCATCAGCTTCCGCAGGAGATAGGTGGCCCAGGTCGGATTGGGCCAATCGGGACCGTCCGGCGCCAGGGCGTAGGCGAGGGTGTCGTGGTAATACATGACGCCGATCCCGAGGCCGTAGTCGAGATCGAAGAGCAGCCAGCGCCAGCGGCCATCCGGTGCGCGCGGCCGCCAGTACTTGAGGTTGTTGCCCGGCCAGTCCGTGTTCCCGAAGAAGATCTCGAAGATGTTGTAGGTCGCGAAGTTGTCCGTGTCCATCAGGGCCTGGACCTGCTGGTAGACGGCGTCGTCGGTCATGTCGCTGGCCGCGATGAAATCGAGCATGGCGAGATAGTGGCCGTTGTCGCCGGCGATCTCTTCGTACTGCAGCTCGAGCAGGTCGACGGCGTCCGGATCGACGCCGTGGTGCGACGCGAGGTAGTGCTCGTCGATGCGCTCGCGGATGTTGTGGATGCCCCAGTACTCGCCGTTGATGAAGACGACCGCCGGCCGGTAGGCCTGCACGTCGAGGTCGAAGCCGGCGGTCAGCCCCTGCATGAGCGCGTCGCGGAAGTGGGTGATGCACCAGTCGTTGCCCGAGTTGCGCAGGATCAGGAACTCGAACTCGTCGATGTCGAGATCGGCGAACATCCGGTAGTCGATCTTGGCGGCGCCGTAGCCGCCGCGCGCGCACAGCCGCAGGCTCTTCTGCGGGAAGGCGCGCGTCCAGCCGCCGTGGATCTTGATGCCGAGGTCCAGGGCGACGCCCAGCGCGCCGTCCGGCTCGAACAGCTCGAAGTGGGCGGGCCGCTCCCAGTCCTGCCAGAAGTTGGCGCCGTAATGGGGAAACTCGGGATCGTAGTCGTCGCCGAGCACGTAGATGCCGGTCTCGTCGGCCCAGAGGTTGTCCGGATCGGTGACCAGCGAGACGATGGGCAGCGACGAGCTCTCGCCGAAGAGGTAGCTGCTCGTGGCGATGCGGCTGGGCACGTGCTCCGCCTGGAAGCAGCGCGCGCGGACGATGGCCGTCTCCGCCACCGGGATGGGCGCCAGGTAGGATATCGAGAACGCGTCCGGGTCGCTGCCGTCCAGCGTATAGGTGATCGTCGCCGCGGGCGAGGGCGCGCTCAGCGCGAGGTCGAAGGCGGCCGGGCAGTGGCCGGGCGGCACCGAGAAGTCGGGCGCCTCGGCGATGCCGATGCAGCCCGGGCCCGTGTTCGGCAGGTCGGGGGTGGGCTCGACGAAGTAGAGCCAGTCGCCGCCTCCGTCCGGCAGGCGGCCGCGCGCGATGTCGCCGGGCAACGGCCCCGTGTCCACCCGGTCGAGGCTGTCCCCGGCGGCGTCGGCCAGGAGCAGCGGCTCCCCGCCGCTGTCGAGCTTGAAGTTCGCATGGAGCTCCGCGCCGGTGCGGTCCTTGCCCGAGGCGAAGACGAGCAGCCGCTGGCCGGCCGCCAGCGCGCAGGTGGGAAAGGTCCACTTGAGGGGATCGGCGGGATCGTCCGACAGGCCGCAGCCGGCGAGGTTCACCACCGCGGGACCGGTGTTGACGACCTCGATCCAGTCCTCGTGGTCCCCGTCCTCATCCGTGATGCCCGTCAGGTTGCCCGTGACGAACTCGTTGAGACGCACGGCGGCCTCGGATCCGCTGGCGGCGGCGGTCAGGATGAGCAGGAAGGGCAGCCATGCGCGTCGAGCCATGATGACGTGATTATACCCGAAAGGTGGTGCGCGCGTGAATGGCGGACCGGCCCCGGGAGTGGGCGTTCCGGGGCCGGTCGCTCGCTCGCCGCTCGCGTCGGCCTATCGTTCGCTGCAGGCCGCCGTGCGCGCGGCGCAGTCGGGAGCGCAGCCAATGCCCTTGCCGGCGCGGTCGCCGGCGACGGAGCCGTCGAGGCGCGTCAGCTCGCCGTCCGCATAGCGGAAGTGATCGCCGCGGAAGGTGGGCGCCTCCATGTCCACGCCGGGGAACTCGTCGCGGCACTCGGCGATGAACGCGTGGCTCTCGGGCGTGTCGAGCCCGACGTGCTGGGGCACGAAGACGCGCGGCTTCAGGGTCTCCAGCATGTAGCGCACGCCGCGCGCCACGGACGCCGGGCGGCCCAGGCTGCAGCCGCGGATGCCCAGGAAGGCGATGTCGGGCCGGACGCCCGCCTCGGCAAGCCAGTCGATCTCGCCCTGGAACAAGGGATCGAAGCCCTCGAGGGCGCCGTTGGCATGGTCGCCGGCGTGGAAGAGCACCAGCCCGTCCACCTCCACCACCGTGCCGACGCCCAGGTCCGTGGAGGTGATGGTCCGGATCCTCAGGTCTCCCACGCGCTCGGCCATGCGCGGTGCAAGGAAGACGTACTCCGGCGCCTCCCCCTCCGGCCGGCAGCCGAGCAGGTAGCGGATCTCCGGCACCTGCTCCCGCCAGGTGAAGATCACGGGATCGTAGTGGTCGCTGTGCTCGTGGGAGACGAGCACGATCACGTCCTCGCCGGCGATCTCGGCGGGCGCGATGCGGCCGTTGCGCAGGCCCGCGTGGGCGGGATCCGGGCCGTTGGGCCAGTAGTCGAAGACGAGCAGGTGGCGCCGCGTCTTGACGGCCCACCCACTGTGGCCCATGTACCAGACCACGGCCTCGCCCTTGCCCACCTTCTCCTGGCCGGCCAGTGTACAGGCGGGATTCTGCGCGAGCGACTCCCCGCCTCGCGCCGCGAGCAGCTCGAGAAGGTCGGCGTGGCCGTAGCGGGCGGCGAGCTGGGCGGGCGTCTCGCCCTCGTCGTTCTCTGCCGCCACGGGGGCGCCGGCGTCGAGCAGGACCCGGGCCAGCTCGGCCTGGCCGCGCGCGGCCGCCAGGTGCAGCAGTGTGTTGCCGGCGATGGGGCATTCGACCGCGTCGAGACGCGCGCCGGCCTCGATCAGGACCGCGGCCACCGCCGTGTTGCCGTTGAAGGCCGCGCGGTAGAGGGCCGTCTCTCCGGGCGCGTTGCGGTAGTTCACGTCGGCGCCGTGCTCGACGAGCAGTCGCGCCATCTCCGGGGAGCCGCGCCAGGCGACCAGGTACAGGAGGCTGTCCTCGTCGTCGAAGAAGGTGGCGCTCACGTCCGCGCCGCGCTCGAGGAGGAAGCGGGCCATCTCGACGCGGTTGAAGTCGACCGCCGTGGCCAGGGGCGAGCGGACGGCGTGGCCGCCGGCCTCCGTCTCCACGCGGGCGCCGCGGTCGAGCAGCAGCTCGGCGATCTCGACGCGGCCGCCGCGGGCGGCGAAGGTCAGGGGCGTCATGCCGTGGGCCGTGGCGGCGTCCACGGGCTCGCCGCGCTCCAGCATGCGCTCCACCAGGCCCCGCATTCCGCTGGCGGCGGCCAGGTGCAGCAAGGTGCGCCCATCGGCGCCACGGAAGTAGTGGTCCGCGCCGGCGGACAGCAGCATCCCCACGATGGCCGTGTCGCCCGCCGAGACGGCGAAGCTGAGGGGGCAGTCGCCCTTGTTGTCGCGCCGGTTGATGTCGGCGCCACGCTCGATGAGGAGGGCCGCCATCTCGCGCTGCCGGCTCACGGCCGCGCAGCCCAGGGGCGTGCTGTTGTCCGCGTCGCCCGCGTCGATGTCCGCGCCCTTGTCGAGCAGGAGCCGCGCGATCTCCAGCTGGCCGGCGTAGACGGCCGCGTGGAGCGGCAGGTCGTGGAAGCGGTTGTCGTTCGGCCGGGTCAGCAGGCCGGGATCCGCCTCCAGGAGACGGGTCACGCGCGCCAGTTCGCCGGCGGCGATAGCCTCGTGGATCTCGCCGGCGGCGGCGGACGCGGCCATCAGCGCGAGCAGCGCGCTCAGCAGGAGCAGCTTCCGGGTCATCGTCAGGGTCCTCCTGGCTCGGGTCGCGGCGACCCGGGAATCGCGGCCGGGGCCGGTCGCGGACCGGCGCCCGTCCCCGGCGCGGCAGATGTTAAACATTACGCATGTCAAGAAATTAGCACCCCTTGCCTGCGCGCGCAAGGGCGAAATGCGCGGCCGCGCGGCCGGTGCTATGCTGCGAGGCATGGAGGCAAGGGACGCGGGAACCGCCGAGACCATCGAGGCCGGCATCCGCGACCTCGTGGCGCGCCGCCGGGCCGCCGGCGCCCTCGTCGGGCTGAGCGGCGGCCTGGACTCCGCCGTGCTGGCGGCGCTGGCCGCGCGGGCGCTCGGATCGGCGCGCGTGCGCGCCGTGTTCCTCGGCGAGCGCGACAGCGAGGCGGACTCCCTCGCCCGCGCCCGGGAGGTTGCCGCGCGGCTGGGCCTCGCCCTCGAAGTCCGCTCCCTGGAAGCCGACCTGCGGGCGCAGGGACTCTACGCGTCGGCGCCCATGCGCTTCGTCGCCCGCTCCGCGCGCGCCAACCGAGCGGTCACCCACCTGATGCGTTGGCTCGGCGGCGGCTCGCCCTACGCCTGGGTGCTGAGGCAACGCGCGGGCGAGGGGCGCGGCATCGGCCGCGCCGCCTACGAGCGCTGGATCCGTCCCGTCGAGGAGGCGAGCTACGCGCGCCACCGCCTGCGCCGCGCCATCCTCGACGCGGAGGCGAAGGCGCAGAACCTGGTGCTGCTGGGCGCGGCCAACCGGTCGGAGCTGCTGCTGGGCTGGTACGTGACGGGCGGCATCGACGATGTCCCCGACTCCCCCATCCTCGGCCTCACGAAGACGCGCGTGCGGCGCCTGGCCGCCGACCTCGGCATCCCCCGCTCGATACGCGAGGCCGCCCCCTCGCCCGACATGATCCCCGGCGTCACCGACGAGCTCGCCATGGGCGTCTCCTACGCGCGCGCGGACCGCGTCCTCGACGCCATGGACGCGGGCCTCGACGCGGAGGCCATGGTCCGCCGAAGCCTGCCACGGCGCGACGTGGCCCGCGTCGGCGAGCTGCGCCGCCTCGCGGCGTGGAAGCGGGAGGCCGCGTCTTGAGTTGCGATGCTGCGGGCGGCGCCCGGGCGGGAGCCGCTCAGCGGCCGGCCGCTTGCCGCAGGAAGCGGTGGGAAAGAAAGGTGACGCCGCCGATGCCGCCGTTGGCGGCGCACGTGAAGGTCAGGGCCGGCGACCGCGCCGGATCGCTGGCGAAGCAGAACTCGTGGCGGCCGGCGGGCGCGAAGAGCTCGGAGAAGTCGGGGCTCTCGGCGAGGGTCACGCGCAGGCCCGACGCCTCGACGGCCACGTCCAGGTGGGCGACCCCGCCCGGCAGTGAATAGCGCCCCGCGTAGGCCGCCAGTTCCACGGCGCCGGGATCGAAGGGACCGGGCGCGGCGGCGGCCGCGAGGGCGTCGGCCAGGTCCGCGAGGACGGATCGCGCCAGGCGCTTGCAGGCGTCGGGGCGCCAGAGGGGATGCCGCGAGTTGCTCAGGGCGACGATGCCCAGGCGAAAGCCCGGGACGGCGCTGACGTGGGCGTGGTAGCCCGGCAGGGAGCCGTTGTGCTCGATGGCCTCGTGGTCGCCGATGCGGACGACGGCCCAGCCCAGGCCGTAGCACTCGTGGACGCCGGGATCGTGGATGGACTGGGGCGTTCGCATGCGCCGCCGGGTGCCGGCGCTCAGGACGGCCTCGCCGGCGGCCCCGTCCGCGTCGAGCTGGAAGATGAGAAAGCGGGCCAGATCCTCCGCCGTGGCGTGGAGACCGCCCGAGTAGAGGGCGCAGCCGAGCGATCCCGTCGGCGCCGCCAGCAGCGGCGCGTCGGGGCCACTGCAGATGTAACCCCGTGCCAGACGACCCCGCCCCTGCGCGTCCAGCGTGAAGCCGGAGTCGTGCATGCCGAGCGGCGCGAGCACCTCGCGCTCCAGGTACGCCGCGAAGGGCTCGCCCGCGGCCCGCTCGAGGGCGATGCCCAGGAGCTGGTAGCCGAGGTTGGAGTAGTGCGCGTGCACCTCGGGCGGATGGACGAGCACGAGGTCGCCCAGGCTCGCCAGCA
>JAFGBK010000092.1 GCA_016933175.1 Candidatus Krumholzibacteriota bacterium
GGAGACGTGCTGACCGGCCTGCTGGGGGGGCTGCTCGCCCAGGAGCCCGGACGGGCGGACGCCATGACCCTCCTGGGCGCCTGGATCCACGCCGAGGCCGGCCGCCGCGCCGCCCTGGCGCGCGGCCGCGGCCTTCATTCCGCAGACATCATCGAGGCGCTGCCTGAGGTCTGGCGCCTGCTGGAGGGGGAAGCCCCGGATCGCGAGCCGTGGCGGTGACCAGCCGCGCCGCGGCGGCCAGCAGCGCCGGATCCGCCTTCGCCGCCACGTCGCCTGCTCCCTGATCCTCCCAGGGATAGTAGCCGGGTCCCTCGCTGAGGCCCACTGCCGGCAGGCCCGCGGCCAGGAAGGGCCCGTGGTCGCTCTTGCCCAGGCGGTCGTCCAGGTGCAGGCGCCAGCCGCGCACGCCCGGGCAGGCGGCCCGCCCGAGGTCGCGCAGGCGGAGCGCCAGGCCGATGCCCGGCCCCCGGGTGAAGAGCTGCAGGGCCCGCGGCCGGGAGCGGCTGCGGCCCACCTGGTCCACGTTGAGCGCCCAGCCCACCGGGAGCTCCCGTCCCGGACCCGCCAGCCAGGCCCGGCTGCCGGCCTGGCCCATCTCCTCGGCCGCGGCGAAGAGGACGACCACGCCCCGCCGGGGCGGCCGCGCGGCCAGCAGGCGCAGGGACTCCAGGAGGACCGCGACACCGCTGGCGTTGTCGCCGGCGCCCGGCGCCGGGCTCTCGGGATCCACGAGGGAGGGCGTCTCGCCCTCCCAGCCCTCGTTGACGCTGTCCCAGTGCGCCACCAGGACCAGCAGGGGCGCGCCCGGATCCCTGCCGGGCAGGATCGCCCAGAGGTTCACCTGCTCCGTCTCCCGCTCGCCCACGCGCAGGGGAAAGCGCTGCTCGCGCACGGCCGCCCCGGAGGCGGCCAGGCGCCCGCGCAGCCAGGCCAGCACCTCGGGTCGCCGGGCGGAGGCGGCGAAGCGCGTGGAAAAGCCGGCCAGGGCCTCCACGTCGGCCACCAGGCGGGCCGCGTCGGGCCGATCGGGCGGCGGCGCGGCCGGCGACGGCGCCAGGAGCCAGGCGAGGGCCGCGAGGGCGGCCAGGGCGGTGACGGCGGACAGCGCGCGCGCGGCGATGGCGGGCCTCCGGGCCGGGGGGGCGCTCCTTGCGCCCCTCCCGGGCTCCATCCTATACTGCCCCGCGCCGCCGCCACAAGGCCCCTCGCCGCGCCACCGAACGCGCGCCGCGTCCGCCCGGCGGCGCCGTCGCGCGGGAACCCGCGCCGCCCGCCCAACCCCGAGGGGAGCCATGATCGTCCTGGGCATCGAGACGAGCTGCGACGACAGCGCCGTCGGCCTCTACGACACCGGTCGCAAGGTCCTGGCGAGCGTCCTGGCCGCCCAGCTCGAGCACGCCCCCTATGGCGGCGTGGTGCCCGAGCTGGCCAGCCGCGTCCACCTGCGCAACCTGCCGCCCGTCCTGCGGTCGGCCCTGGATGGGGCCGGGCTGGATCCGGGCAACCTGGACGCCGTGGCCGTCACGCAGGGACCGGGCCTCATGGGATCCCTGCTGGTGGGCCTGGCCTTCGCCCGCGCCCTCGGGCACGCCTGGGACCGGCCCGTCGTCGGCGTCCATCACATCGAGAGCCACATCCTGGCCAACCACCTGGAGCGGGACATGGTCTTCCCCGCCCTGGTCCTGGTGGCCAGCGGCGGCCACAGCCAGATCGTGCTGGCCCGCCGGCCGGGGGACTACGCGCTGCTGGCCACCACCCGCGACGACGCCGCCGGCGAGGCTTTCGACAAGGTGGCCAAGGTGCTGGGGCTGGGCTTCCCCGGCGGGCCCCGCATCGAGGAGCGGGCCCGGCGGGGCGATCCGGAGGCCATCGCGTTTCCCGTGGCCCGCCTGGGCGACGGCGGCCTGGACTTCTCCTTTTCGGGGCTCAAGACGGCGGCGCGCATCCGCTGGGAGGAGCGCCCGCCCGCCGGCGAGGCCGGCCTGGACGACTTCTGCGCCTCCTTCCAGCGGGCCGTGGTGGCCCAGCTCCTGGACCGCGTACTGCGCGCCGTCCGGGGCCGCGACGTGCAGGCCCTCTACCTGGCCGGCGGCGTGGCCGCCAACCGGACTCTCCTGGCCGCGGCCCGGGAGGCCCTGGATCCCCTCGGCCTGCCCGTCTTCGCCCCCAGCCCCCGTTACTGCACCGACAACGGCGCCATGGTGGCCTGCGCCGCCGCCCTGCGCTTGGAGGCCGACCCGGCGCCGGCGCCCCCCGACCAGCCCTTCCCGCGCGGCGCCATCGCCTCCTGGCGCTGAACGCCGCCCGGGCCTGAACGGCGCTTTCGTTTCGCCTGGATGGGCGTGCATTCTGCAAGCCTTCCCAGGCTTCCCGCTCCTTCCCTTCCGTGTCCGTCCGGGGCGGTTTCCCAACTGCATGGTCGAAAAGGAGATGCGGGCCCGGCATGCGCCGGCCGCCGGGTATGGCCGGGCATGTGCCTTGCAATCCCGCAGTGCCCCCTCGCCTGGCGAGGCTGGGCTGTCGCATGACTTGGGCACAGCCGGAAGGACCTAAGCACCGATGGATCAAACGACTAAGATACTCGTCGTCGAGGATGACGCGGCCATTCGACGCATCCTGGAGTACCAGCTGCAGAAGGCCGGCTATGAAGTAATTACTGCCGCGGACGGCGAAACCGGCTTCTCCCTGGCACGGGAGCACCGGCCCGACCTGGTCCTGCTCGACGTCATGCTGCCCCGCATGGACGGCCACGAGGTCTGCCGCAAGATCCGGCAGGACTTCAAGATATCGCAGACCCCCATCATCATGCTGACGGCCCGCAGCTCCGTGAAGGACCGCGTGGCCGGCCTGGCCCAGGGCGCCAACGACTACCTCATGAAGCCCTACGACCAGGAAGAGATGCTGGTGCGGGTCAAGAACACGCTGACCCTGGCCCGCAACCAGCGCGAGGCGAACCCACTGACCGGCATGCCGGGCAACAACGCCATCGAGGCCGAGCTGTCCCGCCGGCTGGAGAGCGACGAGGAGTTCGCCTTCATCTACCTCGATATAGACAACTTCAAGGGCTACAACGACACCTACGGCTACGCCAAGGGCGACGGCGCCATCCGCATGCTGGCGGGGATCCTGACGGAATCCCTGCTGGAGAAGGGCGAGCCCAACGGCTTCGCGGGCCACGTGGGCGGCGACGACTTCGTCCTGGTCACCGGCTGCGACCTGGCCGAGCCCATCGCCCGCCGCGTGGTCAAGGCCTTCGACCACAAGAAGCGGCAGTTGTTCCGCGACGAGGACTGGGATCGCGGCTACCTGGCGGTGCTGGACCGCCAGGGCGTGGAGCGGCGCATCCCGCTCATGAGCATCACGGTGGCCATCGTCCTGAACCGCGACCGGCGCTACGAGCACGTCGGCCAGCTGAGCGACGTGGCCTTCGAGTTGAAGAAGTACGGCAAGAGCTACCAGGGCAGCACGGTCGTGCGCGAGCGCCGCGGCGAGGGGGGCAAGGCCGTCGGGCAGCCGACCGACGAGTCCGCGGCGAGGGAGCAGCAGGTCGGCCCCGGCCAGGTCTGACGCGAGGTCTGGGCGAAAGGCAAGCGTTTGAGCCAGTCCATCGATCAGATCGCTCAGCTCCAGAACCTGGAGCGCAAACTCTGGCCCCCGGGCGCCACCCGCCAGGCGCGACGCCTGCAGGCCGTGCTGCGGGCCTTGGCCATCCTGGTGACCTTCCTCATGGCCGGCGGCCTGGCGGCCGTGGCGGCCCTGCCGCCGCATCTGAACCCCATCCCGCAGCTGTTCGGCGAGCCGTCCGCCCTGCGGGCCCTGGCCGGCGGCCTGTCGGCCCTCCTGCTGGCCCTGGCCCTGATGCTCATCCGCGAAGGCCGGCACGCGCGGCTCTCCTTCATGCGCGAGCGCTTCGTCTGGCACCGCCTACGCGACACGAGCCAGATCTTCGAGCTGATCCTCGGCGTGCGGTCCGAGACCGACACGCACAAGCTCTCGGGCGTGGCCCTGCGGGAGATCCTGCTCCTGGTGCGCGGCGATCTGGGCGCCCTGATCATGCACACCTCCCGCGAAGAGGACCTGATGACCCTCCACGGCTTCGAGAGCCGGGACCTGGACCATCGGCCCTGGATCTCGGAGCTGGAGGGCCTGATCGAGGACCTGCCCCTCAACGAGCCCCTGGCCGTGCCGGATCTCATGGTGGACCCGCACTTCTGCAACGCCATGGTGATCCGCAAGGCGGGCTTCCGGTCCCTCGTCGTCGTCAAGCATGCCTGGCGGGACCGGCGCACCGGCCTGCTGGTCATCGGCAACTTCGAGCCCCGCAGCTACCACCCCGGGCACCTGCGGATCATGCGCATGGCGGCCGGGCAGATCGGCGGCACCGTGCACTACGCCGGCGAGCTGGAGCGCCTGCGCGAGCAGGTGGAGGAGCTCAAGGGCGAGGTGGACGAGCTCACCTACGTCAACCAGCAGAAGAGCGAGTTCGCCTCGGTGGCCAGCCACGAGCTGAAGACGCCCCTGACGGCCATCAAGGGCTCGGTGGACACGCTGATCACCTGCGTGCGCGGCGGCGACTACGAGGTGATGGAGGAGTTCCTGCTCATGGTCCGCGAGGAGGCCGACCGCCTCCTGGACATGACGGGCAAGATCCTGGACATCTCGAACCTCGACTACTCGAACCGCGTCATGGACCGGCGGCCCGTGCGCCTGCACCGCATCATGGCCTCCTGCGAGCAGGCCGTGGAGGTGCACCTCCAGGAAAAGGACATGACCCTGACCCGGGAGGTGTCGGAGGACCTGCCCGCCGTCTTCGCCGACCCGGACATGGTCCGGCAGATCGTCATCAACCTCGTGGGCAACGCCATCAAGTTCTCCAGCTCGGGCCAGACGGTGACCGTGCGCGCCGAGCCCGCCGGGGAGCAGGTGCGGCTGCAGATCATCGACGAGGGCCTCGGCATTCCCGAGGACGAGCAGCCCCACATCTTCGAGCGCTTCTTCCAGGGCAGCCGCCAGGGCGACTACCACGTGGCCAGCACGGGCCTGGGCCTGGCCATCGTCAAGCAGATCGTCGAGCAGCACAACGGGACCATCTCCGTCGCCAGCCGGCCCGGCCATGGCAGCACCTTCACGGTGCTGCTGCCCGTGGCCCGCGACAGCATCGGCCTGGAGGGCACGCCCCTCGACCTGCAGCCCACCGGCGAGGTCGAAGAGTTCCTGCGCCTGAGCGTGGACTGGATCGAGCACGGCTGCAGCCCGATGCTGGCCGACTTCTTCCTGGGCAAGGACGGCGGCCTGCCCCACTTCCACTCCACCACCGAGGACAGCGACGGCGAGACCACGCGGCCCTTCGCGGAGCGCACCTACGAGATGGGGACCGGCTTCCTCAGCGGCGAGGAGGACGACGGCGAACCCAGCGCCATCGCCGTGCCGCTCAAGTTCCGCGGCGAGGTGGCGGGGGCCTTCGTGGCCTGGCGCCGCGCGCCGGCCTACCACCAGGAGGACCAGCTGCTGGTGGAGGGCATCGTGGACCGCATCGGCCGCGTCCTGGAGCACGCCGCCGAGCAGGCGGATCCCGGCAAGGCCCTGCGCGGCGCGATGCGCGCCGTGCGCGACATGCTCCAGAGCGCGTCCCGCCGGTTCCCGCGCAAGGTGGACCCGGGCTTCCTGGCCTGGGAACTGTCCACGCGCGCGGGCGGTGGCCCCGAGCAGGGCCGCGACGTGCGCCTGGCCATCAACTTCCACGACGTGGCCATGAGCCAGATCGGCGAGAACATCGAGAAGAAGGAGCGCCCGCTCACACCCGAGGAGCTGCAGAAGCTGCGCGAGCACCCGCGCCGGGCCGCCCGTCTGCTGGAAGACATCCAGTCCATGGAGGAGGTCAGCCGCATCGTCCTGCATCACCACGAGTGGTGGAACGGGCAGGGCTACCCCGAGGGCCTGGCCGGGGAGGACATCCCCCTCGGCTCGCGCGTGCTGGCCATCGTGGACGCCTTCTGCTCGATGATCGCGCCGCGCCGCTACAAGCCCCAGCGCACGCCGCTGGCGGCCGCCGAGGAGCTCGTGCGGTTCAGCGGCACGCAGTTCGATCCGCAGCTGGTGACCCACTTCCTGGGCCTGCTGCGCGACAAGGGCTGGATCGAGGCCAGCCAGGCCGAGCAGCACCTCCGGCTGCACGCGCAGCTGGGCAAGGAGCGGGCGATGCGTACGCTGCACGCTACAGTCCCGGCCGGCGCTGCCGATAACGATAACAGTGAGGAGGACGGCCTGTAGCCGTCCGTGCGTGACAGGTACGCACCACCGCCACGCAGCCGATCAGCGAAAGGAGCCGCAGTGTTTCAGGGAAAGGTCCTGGTCGTCGACGACGAGGTGTACATCCTCCACATCCTGGATTTCAGCCTGGGCGCCGAGGGCTACGAGGTCATCACGGCCGCCGACGGCGAGCAGGCCATCGAGAAGGCCGTCGCCGAGAAGCCGGACCTGATCGTCCTGGACGTCATGATGCCCAGGCTGGACGGCTATGAAACCTGTCGCCGCCTCAAGGAGATGCCGGAAACCAAGCACATCCCCGTGCTGCTGCTCACGGCCAAGGGGCGCGACGTGGACCGCAAGAAGGGCTTCGAGATGGGCGCCAACGACTACATCACCAAGCCCTTCAGCCCCAACAAGCTCATCACGCGGGTGCAGGAGATCCTGGGGATCAAGAGCTGACCCGCCTTCGCACGGGACTCGAGAGATGCGGCCCTCCCCAGCCGGGGAGGGCCTTTTCTTTGACGCGGCCGGGGCTCCCCCTCGGCGCGCGGCCGCGCTATGATGGGTCCATGGCCGACCGCGACGACACCGCAGCGGAGCCCCGCTTCCTGGACGTGGCCCTGCCCCTGCCCGTGCGGCGGAGCTTCAGCTACCGCCTGCCGGCGGCGCTGCCCGCGCCCGCCCCCGGCTGCCGCGTGCGCGTGCCCCTGGGCGCCGGCGTGGAGACGGGCGTCGTGCTGCGCGTCCTGGACGGCGCCCGCCTGGAGCCCGCCCTGCGGGACCGGCCGGACCGTGTCAAGGAGATCCTCGAGGTCCTGGACCCCGAGCCCTGGCTGGACGCGCCGCTCCTGCGCCTGGGCGCCTGGCTGGCCGACTACTACGGCGCCGCCCTGGGCGAGACCCTGCGGGCGATGATCCCGGTCAAGCCCCTCCGGCGGCCGCGGGCGCCGGCGCCCGAGCCGCCGCCCGCGCCCGACGCGCCGCCGCGTCCGACGCCGGCCCAGGCCGAGGCCCTGGCGTCGGTGACGGCGGCCCTGGATGCGGGCGCCTTCGCGGCCTTCCTGCTCCACGGCGTCACGGGTAGCGGCAAGACGGAGGTCTACCTGCGGGCCATCGCCCATGCCCTGGATGCCGGCCGGCAGGCCATCGTCCTGGTGCCGGAGATCAGCCTGACCCCCCAGGCCGCCCGGCGCTTCCGGGCCCGCCTGGGCGAGCGGGTGGGGGTCTTCCACAGCGGGCTCAGCGCCGGCGAGCGCCTGGCCGTCTGGCGGGGGATCCGCGAGGGGGGCGTCGACGTGGTCCTGGGTCCCCGCTCGGCCGTCTTCGCGCCCCTGCCGCGCCTGGGCCTGGTGGTCATCGACGAGGAGCACGACGGCTCCTACAAGCAGAGCGAGAAGCCCCGCTACCACGCCCGCAGCGTGGCCTTGGTGCGGGCCCGGGCCCTGGGCGCCGTGGTCGTGCTGGGCAGCGCCACGCCCAGCCTGGAGAGCCTGCACAACGCCCGGCGCGGCAAGTACCGCCTGCTGGTCCTGCCCGAGCGCGTGGGCGGCGGCCACGCGCCGCGTCCGGAGCTGGTGGACCTGCGCGACCAGGAGGGCGGCCTGCTGGCGCCCGCCCTGGAGGACGCCCTGGATGTCTGTCTGGGCCGGGGCGAGAAGGCCATGCTCCTGCTCAACCGCCGGGGGCACAGCCGCCTGCGCCTGTGCCGCGACTGCGGCGAGCCCCAGCGCTGCAGCCGCTGTGACATCCCGCTCACCTACCACAGCGGCCGCGAGCGCCTGATCTGCCACTACTGCGGCCAGGAGCGGCGGCTCGCGCCCGCCTGCACGGAGTGCGGCGGCGGCCGCTGGGTGCTGCTCGGCGCCGGCACACAGCAGCTCGAGATGGACCTCGAGCTGCGCTTCCCGGACATCCGGGTGCTGCGCATGGACATGGACTCCACGTCCCGCAAGGGCGCCCACCGGCGCATCCTCGACGAGTTCGCCGCGCCGGGCCCGGCCCTGCTTCTGGGGACCCAGATGATCGCCAAGGGTCACCACTTCCCCGAGGTCACCCTGGTGGGCGTGGTCTCGGCCGACACGGGGCTCTTCCTGCCCGACTACCGGGCCGCCGAGCGCACCTGGCAGCTCCTCGAGCAGGTGGCCGGACGGGCCGGCCGCGGCGCGCGGCCCGGGCGCGTCATCGCCCAGACCTACAATCCAGACCACCCCGTCCTGGCCAGCCTGGCCGCCGGCCGCGCCGAGGACTGGGTCGAGCGGGAGCTGCGCGACCGGTGCCAGCTCGGCTACCCGCCCTTCCGGCGCCTGACCTCCCTGCTGGTGAGCGCCCCCGAGGAGGAGGCGGCCGAGGAGGCCGCCCGGCGGCTGGTGCGCGACTTCCACGCCGCCTGGCCCGACAGCCCGGTGGAACTGCTGGGTCCGGCGCCGGCCTTCCTGCCCCGGCTCAAGGGGCGGCACCGCCGCCAGCTCCTGGTCAAGGGGCCCCTGGCGCGCGACCAGAAGGCCTGGTTCGCCGAGCGCTTCGCCGCCATCGCCAGGACCATGCGCCGCACCGGCGCCCTGGGGCTGGACCTGGACGTCGATCCCGAGAGCCTGCTCTGAGGACCGCCGCGGCGCCCTGCCATGCCCCCTTGACTTTATCCCTTTCGATGGTTACGGTTAGCCCGGTTCCACCCCCCGACATCGAGAATCCCGACGGGCACGGACGGCTCGCAAGCGCCTCCCGATAACCAGTTGCCCGGTTTCCGCGACAAGGAGGACGGTCAGGGATGCGATACGGAAAAGCATTGACCGCGACCCTGCTGGGGCTGCTGGCGTTTCTCATCGGCTGCAACAGCATGCAGACGTCCAGCGCCATCCTTCGCTTTCAGCAGGGCGAGTACGATATGGCCGATTCCCTGTGCCGGGAAGCGCTGAAGATCAATCCGAACGATGGCGAGGCCTACTTCTATCTCGCCCTGAGCCAGTCCCAGCTCCAGAACTACAAGGACGCCTACACCAGTTTCCGCAAGGCGGCCGAGCTGAAGCCGGACCGGGCGGCCATGGCGGATCAGAACATCGAGAGCAACTTCGCCACCGCCTTCAACGAGGGCGTCGAGGCGGCGAACTCGGAGGCCACCGAGCTGGCCATCGAGTGGTTCACGATCGCCACCGAGGCCAACCCCGAGAATCCGCTGGGCTACACCAACCTTGCCAAGGCCTACTGGAGCAAGGCGGAACGCATCCAGCAGCTCGACCGTGACGAGTACCGGGACCTGGCGGCCCGCTCCATCGAGAACTTCGACCAGGGTCTCGCGCTCGAGCGCGATCCGGAGCGCAAGGAGGAGACGGCGATCCTCCTGGCCAACGTCCTGGCCAGCCTCTATGTGGAAGCGATCGGCGACGAGGGCGAGCAGTATCTGACCAAGTACCGCAACTTCACCAGCGAGCTGCCGGACTTCTACGGCCCTCACGAGGCCTTTGGCGCCGTCCTCTTCGACAAGGGTCTCAGCCAGCTGGAGCGCCGGCTCCAGGAGTCGACCTACCACGACAACTTCGTCTACGCGGGCGAGGCCTACGCCAAGGCGACGGACCTTCGCGAGAGCATGGATCAGATGGAATTCGAGCCGCCGCGCCTGGCCGGCACCGCCTACATGTACGCCAAGATGTACAGCGAGGCGGCGACCTACCTGAACAAGGCGGTCCAGGCCAATCCGAGCGACCAGCAGTCCTGGTACTTCCTCGAGTTCTCCCGCTACCAGGCCAAGGACTACGACGCCGCCATCAACGCCGGCGTCTTCCTGGACGAGACCATCCGCACCACCGAGCCGGACGTCTTCCAGATCCTCTACTCGGCCTATCGCGACAAGGCCCTGCGCTGCGACGAGGCCGGCGACTCGAACTGCTTCGAGGAGAACCGCATCCTCTACGAGGACGCCTTCGTGAAGTACGCGACCTACAAGGGACTGCCCGACACCACGCCGCCGCGCCTGGTGACCCGGGCCGAGCGCGCGCGCCAGGAGCAGATCGAGCAGGCCATCTACGACCAGGAGGGCGTGGCCGTCCTGCGCGGCCGGATCGACGGCCGCTTCGTCAAGGGCGTGCTGATCAACAAGACCGGCGCCGAGCTGGAGTACATCGAGCTGAGCATCAACCTGCTGGACGCCAACGGCGAGGTCGTCGGCGAGACCACGGGCGAGCTGGAGATGGTGCCGCCGAACCGCGAGGTCACCTTCAGCGCCCCCTTCTTCGAGTCCGACGTCACGAACTTCGAGATCACCGAGCACTTCGCCGAATAGGTGGTCCGATTCTTGAATAAGGGAGGGCGGCCCCCACGGGCCGCCCGTTCCCAGGGATGGAGCTAAGTCCAGTCATCTAGGCCAATTGCGCTTGACAGCCCGGGCTGGATCGGTTACCTTGGTTGACGTGGCGCCATGCCAGGCGCTACTCGCATTACCTGTCCCGTGCCAATTCATCCCGGCTCCATCTCCCTAGACGAGATCCCTCGGAGCGTTTGTCAACCAGTCCTGGAGCAATCCGTGAGAACCGATACCGACGAGAAGGTGCAGCGCGGCCGGCGCCGCGGCCACGACCGCCGCAAGAACGGCCGCTCCCCCGACATGGGCGAGCATCCCAACGGCATGGGCAGCGATCCCGACACCGTGGACCGCGAGACGGCCAACGGCACGGTGATGGACATCGCCAAGCTCAAGCGCAGGAGCATCAGCGAATTGGCGGAGATCGCGCACAGCCTGGAGATCGAGGGCGCCTCGGGCATGCGGATGCAGGAGCTGATCTTCCGCATCATCGAGGCCCAGACCCAGCAGAAGGGCTTCCTCTTCTCGGAGGGCGTCCTGCAGGTCCTGCCCGAGGGCTACGGCTTCCTGCGCAGCCCGGATTACAACTACCTGCCCGGCCCCGACGACATCTACATCAGCCCCAGCCAGATCAAGAAATTCGACCTGCGGACGGGGGACACGGTCTCCGGCCAGGTGCGGCCGCCCAAGGACAGCGAACGCTACTTCGCCCTGCTGCGGGTGGAGACCATCAACTACGAATCGCCGCTGGCCATGAAGGCGAAGGTGCTCTTCGACAACCTGACCCCGCTCTTCCCGGAAGAGCGCTTCAATCTCGAGCACAAGGCCACCGAGATGACCACCCGCGTCATCGACCTGCTCACGCCCATCGGCAAGGGCCAGCGCGCCCTCATCACGGCGCCGCCGCGGACCGGCAAGACCGTCCTGCTGCAGAACATCGCCAACGCCATCTCGGCCAACAATCCCGAGGTCAAGCTCATCGTCCTGCTCATCGACGAGCGCCCCGAGGAGGTCACCGACATGAAGCGGTCGGTGAACGGGGAGGTCATCAGCTCGACCTTCGACGAGCCCGCCGAGCGGCACGTGCAGGTGGCCGACATGGTCATCGAGAAGGCCAAGCGGCTGGTCGAGCACGGCAACGACGTGGTGATCCTGCTCGATTCGATCACCCGCCTCGCCCGCGCCCACAACGCCGTCGTGCCGCACTCCGGCAAGATCCTCTCCGGCGGCGTGGACAGCAACGCCCTGCAGCGCCCCAAGCGCTTCTTCGGCGCCGCGCGCAACATCGAGGAGGGCGGCAGCCTGACCATCATCGCCACGGCCCTCATCGAGACGGGCAGCCGCATGGACGAGGTCATCTTCGAGGAGTTCAAGGGCACCGGCAACTGCGAGATCATCCTCGACCGCCGGCTCAGCGACAAGCGCGTCTACCCGGCCATCGACATGTTCCGCAGCGGCACCCGCAAGGAGGAGAGGCTGCTGGACGACGCCGTCCTCAGCAAGGTCTGGGTCCTGCGGCGCTTCCTCAACGACAAGCCCATCACCGAGGCCATGGAGTTCCTCCTGGAGAAGATGGTCAAGACCAAGAGCAACCAGCATTTCCTGGATTCGATGAATGCCTGATCCCACCGGGGACACCCGTTTCCCGCGGATCGGACAGGGAGGAGAGAGATGAAGAAGGGCATCCACCCCGAGTACGTGGACTGCAAGATCTCCTGCATCTGCGGCAACGTGATCGAGACCCGCTCCACCGTTCCCGAGATCAAGGTGGAGATCTGCTCCAACTGCCACCCCTTCTACACCGGCAAGCAGAAGCTGGTGGACACGGCCGGCCGTGTCGAGCGCTTCCAGCGCCGCTACAAGGACTACCGGACCCGGATCGAGCAGGGCAGGTCGGAGTAGTCGCGGTACCCGCGCGGGCGCGCCCGAACCGTTTGGCGCGCGCCGCCGCGCTTCGCCATCATTCCGACGGGATCGATCATGAGGAAGGCAGACGAGCACGAGAGCTTCGCCGTCGGCGGCCAGGCGGTCATCGAGGGCGTGATGATGCGTGGCAGGGATTTCATCGCCTGCGCGGTGCGCAACCCCGCGGGCGAGATCGTGCTCCGCAAGGAGCCCTTCCGCAGCGTCCTCGCCAAGTGGCGCCTGAGCCGGGCACCCATCCTGCGCGGGGCCATCGGCCTGGTGGAGACCCTCTACGTGGGAATGCGCATGCTCGCCTACTCGGCCGAGGAGGCGATGCCCGAGGATGACAAGAAGCGCTCCGCCAGCGGCGTCAAGGAGAAGGCCGGCATGGCCCTGACCATGCTGCTGGCCTTCGTCCTCGGCCTCGCCTTCTTCTTCTACCTGCCGCTGGTCCTGACCGAGCTGATCCCCGGCACCGAGGGCTCCCTGGTCTTCAACTTCGTGGACGGCATCTTCCGCCTCGCCATCTTCCTGATCTACATCTGGGCGATCAGCCTCATGCGGGACATGCGGCGGGTGTTCGAGTACCACGGCGCCGAGCATAAGACCATCAACTGCTACGAGTCGGGCGAGCCCCTCAGCCCCGAGCAGATCATCCGGCACACGCGCTTCCACCCCCGCTGCGGGACGAGCTTCCTGCTGCTCGTGATGGTGGTCTCCATCGTCGTCTTCATGTTCCTGGGCCGGCCCCACGGCATCGGGGCGCGGCTGCTGCGCTTGGCCTTCGTGCCGCTGATCGGCGGCATCTCCTACGAGCTGATCAAGCTCAGCGGCAAGAAGCGCTGGCGCCGCTGGCTGGGCTTCCTCATCCGCCCGGGCCTCTGGCTCCAGGGCCTGACCACCCGCGAGCCGGACCTCGAGCAGTGCGAGGTGGCCCTGCGCTCGCTCAGCGCCTGCCTGGACCCCGAGGAGCTGGCGCGGCGCGTGCCCGCCGCCGAGCTGGACTTCTCGCCGCCTCCCGTCCACTACGACGAGGGCGAGCTGCCGGACGACGAGTCCGCGTCGCCCGCCCGGGAGGCCGGAGGTCGCTGATGCAGGACCTCAGTCCCCAGGTGCGCCAGGCGCGGGAGCGCCTGGACGAGGTGCAGCGGCAGATGGTGACTCCGGCCGTCCTGGCCGACCACCGCCGCGCCAAGGAGCTGGGCAGCGAGCTCAAGCACCTCCAGAAGATCGCGGCCGTGGGCGAGGAGTACCTCGCCGCGCAGGCCGCCCTCGCCGAGGCCGAGGAGTTCCTCCGCGGCAACGACGCCGACCTGAAGGAGCTGGCCCGCGCCGAGAAGGAGGAGGCCGAGGCCGCGCTGCCGGAGTTGACCCGCCGGCTCGAGCTGCTCCTGGTCCCCAAGGATCCCGACGACGACCGCAACCTGATCCTCGAGGTGCGCGCCGGCACGGGCGGCGACGAGGCCGGCCTCTTCGCCGCCGACCTCTACCGCATGTACGAGCGCTACGCCGAGCGCAAGCACTGGCAGATCGAGGTGCTGAGCAGCACCGAGGGCGCCCTGGGCGGCGTCAAGGAGATCGTCGCCTCGGTGCGCGGCGAAGGCGCCTACGGGCACCTCAAGTTCGAGTCGGGCGTGCACCGCGTCCAGCGCGTGCCGGCAACGGAATCCAGCGGCCGCATCCACACCAGCGCCGCCTCGGTGGCCGTGCTGCCCGAGGTGGAGGCGGTGGAGGTCGAGATCGACCCGGCCGAGCTGCGCGTCGACGTCTACCGCTCGTCGGGCCCCGGCGGGCAGAGCGTCAACACGACCGACAGCGCCGTGCGCATCACCCACGAGCCCACGGGCCTGGTGGTGAGCTGCCAGGACGAGAAGAGCCAGCACAAGAACAAGGCCAAGGCCATGAAGATCCTGGCCGCCCGCCTCTACGACCTGAAGAAGTCCGAGCGCGACGCCGAGCTGAGCGAGCAGCGCCGCAACATGGTGGGCAGCGGCGACCGCTCGGCCAAGATCCGCACCTACAACTTCCCCCAGTCGCGCGTGACGGACCACCGCATCGGCCTGACCCTCCACAACCTGCCGGCCTTCATGGACGGCGACCTGGACCAGGTCCTCGCGGCCCTCGTCCTCAGCGCCCAGGAGAAGCACCTGGCCGGGGGGCGGGCGTGACCGTCGCCGGCCCCGCGCAGGGGGATCGGCGCGCGTGGACGCTCCTCGCGGTGCTGGGCCCGGCCGCCGAGTACCTGGCCGCGGCCGGCGTGCCCGACGCCCGCCTCAACGCGGAGCGCCTGCTGGCCCACCTGCTGGGCATGTCCCGCCTCGAGCTCTACCTGCAGTACGAGCGTCCCCTGGACGAGGCCGAGCGCGCCGCCTACCGCGCCCTGCTCAGGCGGCGCCACGCCCGCGAGCCCCTGCAGCACATCATCGGCGAGACGGAGTTCTGGTCCCTGCCCTTCACCGTGCGGCCGGGGGTCTTCATCCCGCGGCCGGAGACCGAGGTGCTCGTCGAGCGCGTCCTGGCGCGCCTGGCCGCGGACTGGCCGCCGCCGGCCGCCGCCGCCCCGGCCGCGTCCGGAGCGGGAGCCGCGCCCCCGGCCGCTTCGCGCGGTGATGCCGCGCCGGCCCTGCGCGCCCTGGAGCTGGGCGCGGGCGCGGGCGTCGTCGCCGTGGTTCTGGCCCACGAGCGCCCCGACCTGCGCGTCTGGGCCTCCGACACCAGCCCTGCGGCCCTGGCCCTGGCGGCCGAGAACGCGGCGCGCAACGGCGTCGGCGGACGCGTCGTCCTCGAGGAGACCGACGGCCTGCCCGCCAGCGACGGCGAGCCCGTCCACCTGGTGGTGAGCAACCCGCCCTACGTCCGTCCGGACGAGAAGCCGGGCCTCCCGCCCGAGGTGGCCGACCACGACCCGCCCGCGGCCCTCTTCGGGGGCGAGGACGGCCTGGATTTCTATCGCCGCCTGGCCGCGGAGGCGCCCGCGCGCCTGGTCCCCGGCGGCCTGCTTGCCGTCGAGATCGGCGCGACTCAAGGCGAGGCGGTGAAGGGTATCTTCGCGGCGGCCGGCCTGGCGGACGTCGCCGTGTCCCGCGACTACGCCGGCCGCGACCGCGTGGTCGTCGCCACGCGCCCCTAGAACGGCCCGCCCGACGCGGCGTGCCGCTTCCCGCGCATCGCTACCGAAGCAGCACCAGGCGGCGACTGTCCAGGGGCCGCCCTTCCAGGAGCAGCGTGGCCACGTAGGCGCCGCTGACGCAGCGCCGTCCCGCGTCGTCCTGACCGTCCCAGACGAAGTAGCCGGGACCGGGCTCGCGGCGGCCGAC
Organism: Candidatus Krumholzibacteriota bacterium; assembly: GCA_016933175.1. Taxonomy (GTDB): domain Bacteria; phylum Krumholzibacteriota; class Krumholzibacteriia; order JACNKJ01; family JACNKJ01; genus JAFGBK01. The sequence continues at coordinate 15,766 of JAFGBK010000092.1, forward strand.
CGCGAGCAGGCGCACGCGCCGCCCGGCCGCGGCGGCCACCAGCAGTTCGACGCGGCCAGGCGCCGCGATCTCGTAGCGCAGGCGGCAATGCGGATTGAAGGGGTTGGGATGGGGCGCCAGCAGGCGCCCGGCCGCGGGCGCGGGGACCGGCGGGGCCGCCACGGGCGGGAAGCCGGCCGCGGCGATCAGGTCGGCCAGGCGCGGCCCGGCGGCCAGAGGAGCTGCAGGCGGCAGTGTGTCCTCCGCCGCGGCCGCCCGCTCGATGATCCCGTCCACGCTGATGAAGCCGCCGGCCTCCGCCGACAGGTCGGCCACGGCGACGAAGACGGCCTCGCCCAGCAGGGACGAGGTGTCCCACAGGCGCGGGCTCATGGCGTGGCCGCCCGTGCCGGCCTCGTGGAAGAGCAGGCGGCCCGTCGCGTCGCTCACCAGGGCCGCGAAGCAGCGGTCCGGATCGTCGCCGCCGCCCACCAGCAGGCGGACGCGTTCCTCCGTCACCGTGAAGACGTCGCTGCGCAGCAGGCCCACGGGAGCCTCGCCCTGGGCGCTGCCGGGCAGACCCTGGACGGGCGAGGGATGGTCCTCGTAGGTGGCCAGGTAGCTGTTGCCCTCCATGCCGCTGGATTCGTCGCCCCGCTCGGTGGGGTTGTCGCCGAAGGTGGGCTGCCGGTCGAAGGCGTCGCCGAACAGGACGTGCCAGTGGTCCTGCAGCCCCAGGCGGCTGGTGATCACCGGCGGCGCGCCCGGCGTCTCGAAGGCGATGTCGTCGAACTGATAGAAGTAGAAGCTGCCGCCCGCCGACCAGGCCGCGCGGTGGCGGCTGAAGATCGTCTCGTCGTCGAAGACGCTGATCTCGGCCGCGCGGCCGCCGTCGATGAGGACGGCGGTGTCCTTGTCCCAACCGTACCACAGGTGGGCGCTGGCCATGTGGGCCGTCAGGCCCACGTCCTCCTCCGTGAAGAAGAGGTGGTACCAGCCGTCGCGCTTGAGCAGCTGGGGGCTCTCCAGCACGTGCCAGGAGTCGTTGACGAAGAGCGGCGCCAGGTCGATCCAGTCCACGAGGTTGCCGCTGATCGCCAGGCTGATGGCGCCCCGGATGTCGCTGGTCATGGCCGTGTTGAGCAGGTACCAGGCTGACGCGTCCTCCTGGAAGAGATCCGGGTCGCGGCAGTTGGCCCAGGTGGTGTCCGACCAGTTGCTCCACCACGTGGGGTGGTAGAGGGGGTTGTCGTGGAGCCGTGTCCAGTGGAAGAGGTCGTCGCTGTAGGCGGCGCCGGTCTGCTGGGAGACGGTGGGGATGTCCACGCCCGTATAGAAGAGATACCAGGCGTCCTCCCAGGGCAGGCGCAGGACCTCCGGCGCCCAGATGAAGCCGTCCTCCCAGGTGTCGGGCACCTCGGCCACCGGCAGGATGCTGTCCTGCCGCGTCCAGTGGCGAAGATCGGGGCTGGTGAGGTGTCCCAGCCACTTGTCCCAGCGGAGCCCCTGGCCGCCGGGCGGGGGGAAGCTCTGGATGTAGAAGATGTGGTAGAGGTCCTCGTGCCGGACCAGGGTGTGGTCCTTGCAGATGGCCGGCAACGGTTCCACCCAGAGGGGCTGCTCGAAGTCCAGACAAATCCCGGCCCCGGCCGCGGACGCGGCCAGGCAGAGCCCTGCCGCCAGGATGATGGTGTCGCGGCGCATTACTCCTCGCCAGACGATGTTCGGTGCCGGCCCTCCGGCCGCTGTCAATGATAGCAGCTTCGCGCGCCCCCTGGCGAGGGGGGCGGAAAGACTCGCGCCGCGCCGGGACAGGTGCTACACATGGGTGGGGAGGGTGATCATGGAACGATTCGTCATCGAGGGGCCTGTGCGGCTGCAGGGCAGCGTCCGGGCCAGCGGCTCCAAGAACACGACGCTGCCGCTCATGTGCGCGGCGCTGCTGGCGCCGGGCGAGAGCGCGCTGCGGGACGTCCCGCGCCTGCGCGACACGCGCACCATGGCGCGCGTCCTGGAGACCCTCGGCGCGCGCTGCCGCTTCGAGGGGCACACGCTGCGCATCGACGCGAGCGAGGTCCCCAACCGCACGGCTCCTTACGAGCTGGTCAAGACCATGCGCGCCTCCATCTACGTCCTCGGCCCGCTGCTGGCCCGCTTCGGCGACGTGCGCGTCAGCCTGCCCGGCGGCTGCGCCTGGGGTCCGCGGCCCGTCGATCTGCACCTGATGGGCATGGAGCGCCTCGGCGCCCGCGTGTCGCTGGACCACGGCTACATCGACGCCCGCGCGCCGGCCGGCGGCCGCCTGCGCGGCGACGACATCGCCTTCAAGATCCCGAGCGTCGGCGCCACGGCCAACGTCCTGATGGCGGCGGTCCTGGCCGAGGGGCGCACGGTGCTGCACAACGCCGCCCGCGAGCCGGACATCACCGCCCTCGCCGAGGGGCTGGTGCACATGGGCGCCCGCATCGAGGGGCTCGGCACGGCCACCCTGACCGTGGACGGCGTGGAGGCCCTGGCGCCCCTGGACCTGGCGGTGCCCGCCGACCGTATCGAGGTGGGTACCTTCCTGGCGGCGGCGCCCATCACGCGCGGCCGCGTGCGCGTGGAAGGCTGCGTCCCGAGCCACCAGCGGTCGCTGCTGGAGCTGTTCCGACAGGGCGGTCTCGCGGTATCGCAGGGCGAGGACTGGATCGAGGTGGACGGCGCCGAGCGCATGCGGGCCCTGGAGGTGGTGACGGCGCCCTACCCCGGCTTCCCCACGGACATGCAGGCCCAGATCATGGCCGCCTGCGCCGTGGCCGACGGCGTGAGCACCATCACCGAGACCATCTATCTGGACCGCTTCACCCACGTGGCCGAGCTGCGCCGCCTGGGCGCCGAGATACGCCTGGACGGCAACGTGGCCGTGGTCCGTGGCGTCGAGCGCCTTCAGGGCGCGCCCGTCATGGCCACGGACCTGCGCTGCAGCGCCGCCCTCATCCTGGCGGCCTGCGGCGCCGAGGGAACGACGCACCTGGGCCGCGTCTACCACATCGACCGCGGCTACGAGGCCATCGAGGAGAAGCTGGCGGTCCTGGGCGCGCGCATCCGCCGCGAGGAGGAGCCCGCCTAGGCGGCGCGTCCGCGCCGCCGGGCGCCCGGCCCGCGCGCCGGAATCCGCCGGCGCGAGGAGGAGTCGTGAAGTCCATCATCATCGGCACGGCCGGGCACGTGGATCACGGCAAGACCCGCCTCATCGGATGCCTGACCGGCGTCAACACCGACCGCCTCAAGGAGGAGCAGCAGCGCGGCATCTCCATCGAGCTGGGCTTCGCCCGCCTCGAGCTGGAGGGCGTGGAGGCCGGCGTCGTGGACGTGCCGGGCCACGAGAAGTTCGTGCGCACCATGGTGGCCGGCGCCGGCGGCGTCGACCTGGCCCTCCTGGTGGTGGCGGCCGACGAAGGCGTCATGCCCCAGACCCGCGAGCACGTGGAGGTCCTGGAGCTCCTCGGCGTCACGCGTGCCGTCGTGGCCCTGACCAAGATCGACCTCGTGGACCCGGAGCTGGCCGGGCTGGCCGCCGAGGAGGTGGCCGAGTACCTGGCCGGCACGAGCCTGGCCGGCGCGCCGGTGCAGCCCGTCTCCGCGGAGACGGGCGAGGGCATCGAGGCCCTGCGCGCCGTCCTGGCCGAGGCGGCCGCGGCCGTGCCGCCCCGCCCGGACGGCGGCGCCTACCGTCTGCCCATCGACCGCGTCTTCACCCTCGCCGGCATGGGCACGGTGGTGACGGGGACGAGCTGGTCGGGAGCCGTGAGCGCCGGCGACCAGCTCGAGCTGCTGCCGCGCGGCCTGACCGTGCGGGTGCGCAGCGTGCAGGTCCACGACCGCGCCGTGGAGTCGGCGCATGCCGGCCAGCGCACGGCCCTGGCCCTCCACGGCGTCAAGCACGACGAACTGGAGCGCGGCGAGGTGCTGGCCACCCCGGGCCGCTTCCGGGCCGGCAGCATGGTGACCCTGAGTGTGCGCGCCCTGGCCTCCTGCCCCTGGCCCCTGCGCCAGCGCCGGCGCCTGCGCTTCCATTTCGGCACCCAGGAGGTGCTGGGCCGCCTGCTCCTGCTCGACCGCAATGCCCTGGATCCGGGCGAGGAGGCCCTGGCCCAGGCGCGCCTGGAGGCGCCCGCCGTCTGCGCGCCGGGCGACCGCGTCGTGCTGCGCTTCTACTCGCCCATGCGGACCGTGGCCGGCGGCGTCGTGCTGGAGGCCGCCGCTCCCAAGCGCCGGCAGGGGCGGGACGCGGACCTGGCGGCCGTGCGGCAGAAGGAGACCGGCGATCCGGCGCAGGTCCTCGAGCAGGCCGTGCTGGAGGCCGGCGCCGGCGGCCTGGCCGAGAAGGAGGCGCGGCTGCTCCTGGAGAAGTACCCCGGCGCGCCCGCCCTCGAGGCGCTCCTGGCCGAGGTGCCCCTGGTGCGCCTGGGACGCACCCTCGTCCACGCGGATGCGGTGGAGCGCCTGGCGGCGGCCATCGACGCGCGGGCGCGGACCTTCCAGGCCGAACGGCTCCTGCTCTGGGGTCCCGAGCGCGAGGGCCTGCGCTCGGCCCTGGCCGCCGCCATTTCCCAGGCCTCCTTCCAGAAGCTGCTGGAGCACCTGGAGGCCGCCGGGCGCCTGCGCCTGAAGGCCGAGCGCGTGCGCGTGGGTGAAGCGGACCCCGCCGCCGACGGCGAGGCCGCAGCCTGGGTCGCGCGGGCCGATGTGGAGTGGCGGGAGGCGGGCCTGGCGCCGCCGCCGCTGTCCCGCTTCGGCGAGATCGGCGTGCCGGCGGCCTACGTGCCGGACCTGGCCGGCTACCTGGTGGACCGGGGCGTCCTCGTGCGCGTGCAGCCCGAGCTGCTCGTCCACGCCGAGTCCGTCGCCGCGCTGCGCGAGGGGCTCCGCGCGCTCTTCGCGGAACAGGAGGTGCTGGCCGTGGCCGACGTGGGCCGGCGCTTCGGCATCAGCCGCAAGTACTCGGTGCCGATCCTGGAGTACTGCGACCGGCGAGGCTGGACCGTGCGCCGCGAGGCGGAGCGGCGCCGCGGACCCGATCTCTAGGCGGCCTCAGCGGTAGAGGGCCTTGACGGCGCCGATGCTGCGCCGCGCCGCCGCGGTGGCGATGAAGTCGCGCGTGCCGTTGGGCTGCCAGACCCAGTCGAGGGTGGCCGTGGAGTCGCCCAGGCTGGTGACGGCGAACTTGACGGCCGTGGTCTCCGGGTCGGCATCCGTCTGGATCTGCAGCATGACGTAGGCGCAGCCCGCGCAGGCCCTGGCGAAGGCCGCCAGTTCGGCGCCCTCCATGTCGGCGATGTCCGCCAGCGCGACGTCCGGGCCGAGGCTGTCGATGAGGTCGCGGTCGAAGAGGAAGACGTCCTCGGGCGCGCGGAACCACGAGCCGCTCTGCCCGGCCAGTTCCACCAGGAGCAGATCGGCTTCGCCCGCGGCCACCAGGTCCAGGTAGTGCCGCGTGCTGTCCACCGTGCCCGTGGCGACATCCAGGGCGTGGATGGCCGCGCTGTCGGCGATGGCGGCCGGGGTGGCCAGCTTCAGGGTGGCCGTGCCCGAGGGCAGGCCGCCGGGGTCCTCGTAGCCGGCGCGGATCGCCGGCCCGACGAGGCCCAGCAGAAGCGCGAGAGCGAGGGCGAGGGCGCCACCGGCCCGCCGCCGGCCCGACGACCTCGCGGCGATCCCGCGGCGGATGGCGGCGTGCCGGGGCCGCATCAGGGAGCCTCCGCGAAGGGGCTGGCGGCGGACTGGCAGTCGCCCAGGGCGCCGATGGGCCCGCAGGGGGCCGTCAGGGCGGGGCTGGCGGCTTCGGCGCGCCAGTCCGCGCCCGCGGGATCGCAGAAGAGGGGATCCGCCTCCAGGTCCTCCGCGCCCGGCGTCACGTTGCCGTAGTGGCCGAAGGGGTTGTCCCAGAAAAGATTGCATTCCAGGACGGGCGCCGCGCCGCCCTCCGTGTTGAAGACGCCGCGCCCGCCGCCGGCGAGCAGGCAGCGGGTGACGGTGACCACGCCGGCGCCCGCCGTGTAGATGCCGGCCACCTCGCTGCCGACGACGGTCAGGTTGGCGAGGCCGCCGCTGGCGCCCTCGCGCAGCCAGACGCCGTACCAGAGGCTCTCTTCCACGAGGACGAAGGCGGCGTCCACGAAGCCGCCGCTGGCCGACAGCCCGTGGTCGTTGCCGGCCAGCTCCACGGCGGCCAGGCGCAGGGTGTCGCCCTCCTCGCCGTCGAGGAAGACGCCGGCCGAGCCGCAGTCCTCCAGGCGCAGGGTGTCCAGGCGGGCGGAGGCGTGGTAGAGATAGGCGCCCGAGGCCGACGCGCCGCGCACGCCCAGTCCGCGCACCCGGGTCGCCGGGCCGTTGCCGGCCAGGAAGAGGCCGAAGGTGCAGGCGTGGTAGCCGGCGTCGATCCAGATGGGCCCCTCGTCGGGGAAGGGCATCAGGGTCAGGTCGACGCCGCTCAGGTCCAGGGCGGCCGTGCCCACGGGCTCGCCGCCCGTGCCGACGGAGCTGCCCAGGGGCGCCAGGTCGCCAGTGCGCAGGAGCAGCGTGTCCACGCCCTGCTCGCGGCACCAGTCGATGCCCGCCTGGACGTCGGTCAGCTCGGCGCCGTCCGCCACACCGGGCACCAGGAGAACGCTGCGGGGCGCCACCCGCAGGATCAGCGTGGCGAGCTGGCCGGCGCGCACGCGGACCGTCTTGGGGTAGCCCGCGAAGAGGCCCGCCTCGGCGCCGTGCCAGACGGCGTCGCCGAGGGTCAGGACCTCGTGGTTGCCCTCGGGCAGGTCCGGGAAGAGCGCATCGCTGGAGACCGCGTCGGTGGTGTCCTGGCCGGTCACGGCGACGCGGGCCGGCGCCGGCTGGCCCGCCAGGTCCCGGACGAGCACGCGGAGGTTGCCCGTGCGCACCTCGTAGGGCACGTCGAGCGTGCGCTCGACGGCCCGGCCCACGTCGAAGTCGTAGACCCGGACGCTGAAGTGGACCGTGTCGACGTCCGCCAGGCTGGCCGGCGCCACCCAGACGACCGCCTCCCCCTGACTGGCGCCGCCGGCCCAGCCGCCGACGTTTCCACTGGACCAGAGATAGGTGAGAAGGTCGCCGTCGGGATCGATGGCGCTGACGCTCAGGGCGAAGCTGTCCAGGGGCGCGAGCTGCTCGGGGGGAGGGGTCATGCTGATGGCGCCCACCACGGGCAGCTTGTTCTCCGGCAGATCGTCGACCTGGAGGCTGCAGCCCAGCAGGGCCGACAGCAGGGCGAGGGCGAGCGCCGGCGCGGCCCACCGGGCCACGCGCGCCGGTCCTCTGCGCCGGGTGCCTGATTCCGTCATCGTCTCCTACCTTGCGGCCCCGGCGAATGATAGACTATCGAACGGCCACGGCAAACAGGTAAGAGCCCATGCCCCACGATCCGCGCGAGACTGTCCGCGCCCTGCGCGGGCGGGAAGGCCGGGCGCTCCTGGCGGAGATCGCCGGACGCCCCTCCGCCGAGCGGGCGGAGCCCCGCTTCGTGGCCGGGCTGCGCCGCCGGTGGCCGGCCCGGCAGGCGAGCCTGGCCTTGCAGGTGGCGGAGGCCCGGGAGCGGGCGCCGGGGAAGTTCCCCGCCGGCGAGCGCCTCTGGTTCACGCCGGCGCTGCTGGAGCAGGCAAGCGCCCACCCGCCGGCCCTGCACCGGGCGCGCCGCCTGGCGCCCCTGGGCCGTGTGCTGGACCTGGGCTGCGGCGCGGGGGGCGACCTGACCCGCCTCGCCCTGGCCGGCGGGCGGGTGACCGGCCTGGAGCGCGATGCCCTCGCGGCCGCCCTGGCCGAGGCCAACCTCGCCGAGCTGGATCTGCCGGGCGCGGTCCAGCCGGGCGACTTCCCCGGGCGAGCCCTTCCCCCCTTCGACGCGCTCTTCGCCGATCCCGCGCGGCGCCTCCCCGGGCGGCCGCCCCCGGACGCGGCGCGCCGGGGCCACCATGCGGACCCCGCCCGCTTCTCGCCACCGCCGGCGGACCTGGGCCCCCTGCTGCGGCGCTCGCCGGCCTGGGCCGTCAAGTGGGGACCCGCCCTGGATCTGGACCACGAGGCCCTGACGGCCTCCGGCGCCCTGCTCGAAGGTCTGGGTCGTACCGACTACGAGCTGGAGCTGGTGTCCTGGAACGGCGAGCTGCGTGAGGCGGTGTTCTGGGGGGGAGTGGCCAGGACCGGCGACGCCGTGCGGGCCACGGTCCTGGCCTCCGACGGCCGCGCGCCCGATCCCTTCACGGTCCACGCCTGGGCCGGGGATCCCGCTGCGCCCGCGCCGGGACCCGTGGCGCCGAGAGCCTGGATCGTCGAACCGGATCCGGCGCTGATCCGCGCCCGCCTGCTGGGATCCTTCGCCCGGCGCCATGGCCTGGCCCTCCTGGCCGAGGGCATCGCCTACCTGACCGGGGCCGAGCCGGCGCCCCGGCCGCTGGCCCGGAGCTGGCCCCTCGTGGAGAGCTTCCCCTTCAGCCTGCCCCGCCTGCAGGCCGCCCTGCGCCGGCAGGACGCGGGTCAGATCGTCCTGAAGAAGCGCGGGTTCCCCGAGGACCCGGAGACCCTGCGCGGGCGGATCTGTCTGACCGGCAGCCGGGCCCTGACGGTGTTGATTCACCGTGTGCCTGGCGGGCATCACGTGCAGCTTTGTGGTCAGGAATTTGTCACAGAAGTCGCTATCAGATAGCAAGAAAAGCGAAAGTTCACCACGGAGACTAAAATTTCTTTTACAAATCTAGTATAATCGTGCTTTCAATGCTATGGTCCGGAGCCGGGTGAACTCTAAACCGACGCATGCACGCACAGAGGAAGAGGAGTCGTATCGTGCCTTCGGTAAAGTCGATTTTACTCGTTCTCGATCCAAGCGGGACGCTCGCGGGTCGCTGGGGCGAGCAGCTGGGCACGGGGTACCAACTGGAGATCGTCCGGGACGTGGAGGACGGCCTCCGATTGCTGGAGAAGCTGGACCCGGACATCGCCATCGTCCACCTCGCCGTGAGCACCTTCCACCTGTCACGAGCCGGCATCCGCAACATCACCGAGCAGAGACCCGAGCTGCCCGTCATCGCCCTCCTGGCCTCGGACCTGGGGCACGAGGAGCGCCTGGAGGCCCTGCGGGAGTCGATCTTCGCCTCGCCGGACGACGGCATCCGGCCCGAGGAGCTGGCGCTGATCCTCGGCCGGGCGCAGGCCTACAGCCGGCTGCTCCACGAGCGGCGCTACCTGCGCTCCCTGCACCTGGACGTGGACAGCTTCGAGCTGTCCGGCGGCATGGCCAAGCTCCACGAGCGCGTGCAGCGCGCCGCCGCCTCCGACCAGGGCGCCCTGATCTACGGAGAGCGGGGAAGCGGGCGCACGAGCGTGGCCAAGAAGGTCCACCTTCTCAGCGGTCGCGCCCGCGGGCCCTTCGTCGTCTTCAATCCCACCGGCCTGTCGGTGGAGGATTGCCGCGTCCGCCTGTTCGGCCGCGAGACCATCGACGGCCTGCGGCAGCGCGGCGCCCTCGAGCTGGCGGCGGGCGGCACCCTGCTGATCCAGGAACTGGAGAGCCTGCCCGACGCGGTGCAGCCGGAGCTCTATCGCAGCCTGGCCGAGTCGTGGATGACCCGGGTCGGTGGACTGCGCACCCTGCCCGTCGACGTGCGCGTCATGGCCACGGCCCACCTCGACCTGCGGGACGCGGTGCAGGCGGGCCGCTTCCACAAGGGACTGTTCAACCAGCTCCACATGGACACCGTCGAGGTCATGCCGCTCAGGGAGCGCCGGGAGGACGTGCCCGCTCTCCTGCGCAGCTACCTGCGTCGCTACAGCGGCCGCTACGGGAAGTCCGACCTGGAGATCGACCTCGAAGCCGAGAGCTTCCTGCAGCGCCAGGAATGGCGGGGCAATCTCTCCGAGCTCAGGCTCAGCGTGGAGCTGGCGGCGCTGCGCGCCCAGTCCGATCGGCTGGGGCTCAACGAGTTCTCGGTCAGCGGCGTGGACGTGGACCTGCTGCCGCTCAACTACCGCAAGGCGAAGAAGATGGTCGAGCGCGATTTCAAGCGCCGCTTCTTCGACCGCGTCCTGATCCTGGCCGGCGGCAAGGTGACCCTCGCGGCTCAGCTCTGCGAGATCCCGCGGCCCAGCCTCTCGACCATGCTCAAGGAGGTCGGGATCCGGGCCGCCGACTACAAGCGCCGCGCCAAGGCCCGGGCCGCCACGCAGCGGCAGCCGGCCTAGGCGCGCCGGCAACGGCTTCCTCGCACGCCGCCGTGGGCGGCGCGGGAGGGGGGTCTTTGCTTGCCGCTCGCCTCGCGATGGGGGATCATCGCGGCGATGCGCCGCTCCCTCATCATCGTCCTCGCCCTGGGCCTCGTGCTGATCCTGGCCCTGCCCCGTCTGCCCGTGGACCGGGACTATCTCCTGCGCCGCACTCTCGTGCGCGAGGTGGGGCCCGTCTTCCTCGACGGGCTGCGGATTCACGGCGACGATCCCTACCTCCTCGTCCTGTCGCTGCGCGGTCCCGGCGCCGATCCCCTCCGCGGGGAGTTGACCGCCTGGCTGGGCGAGCGTGTGCGCCTGGCCACCGACGCCGAGGGCGCCCTGCCCGTGCACGCGACCCTGGCCTGGGAACTCGACGGCCGGCGCCTGCGCGTCCAGGGCTTCCTGCGCAGCCTGACGCTGGAGACCACCATCGACGAGGAGGCGCGCCTGCTGGGCTGGGAGAGCCTGCTGCCGCCGCTGCTGGCCATCCTCCTCGCCTTCGCCTTCCGCCGCACGCTCCTGTGCCTGTTCGCGGGCATCTGGCTGGGCGGCACCCTGCTCGCCGGCGGCAATCCCCTGCGGGGGCTGGCCTGGGTGGCCTGGGACGGCGTCGTGCGCCACGCCCTGATGGACCAGTTCCGCATCGAGATCCTGCTCTTCGTCTTCGGCCTGGTGGGGGCCGTGGGCATCATGAGCCGCATGGGCGGCGTGGCCGGACTGCTGCGCCTGGTGGAGGGCGCCGCGCGGGGCCTGCGCTCCACGCAGCTGTTCGCCTTCCTGATGGGCCTCATCATCTTCTTCGACGACTACGCCAACACCATCCTCGTCGGCACCACCATGCGGCCGCTGACCGACCGCTGGCGCGTGAGCCGGGAGCGCCTGGCCTACATCGTCGACTCGACGGCGGCGCCCGTGGCGGGCATCAGCGTGCTGTCCACCTGGGTGGCCTACGAGATCAGCCTCTACGCCGACCAGCTCCCCGCGGCGGGCATCGGGCAGGACGCCTACGTGCTCTTCATCCGCACGGTGCCCTACCGCTTCTACTCCCTGTTCACCCTGGCGCTGGTGCTGCTGGGGGCGCTGACCGGCCGGGCGTTCGGGCCCATGCTGCGCGCCGACCGGCGGGCGCACGCGGGGCAGGTGGCCCCCGACGCCGGCGGACGCCGCCGCGCGGCCGAGCGCCTGACGGACGAGGCCCTGCGCCGCACCGAGCGCAAGCCGGGCGTGCCCGCCCGCTGGTGGAACGCAGCCATTCCCCTGCTGCTCATCATCGCCGCGACGCTGGCCCTGATGCTGCACTTCGGCAACGTCGAGGGGCGCCCCCTCTCGGGGCTCCTGGACGCGGACTACCTGCGGCGGACGGTGCTGTCCAACACCGAGAGCGCGCGCGCCCTGGCCTGGGCGGCCGGGCTGGGCTTCGCCTGCGCGCTGCTGCTGGCGCGGGCGCAGCGCCTGCTGTCCTGGCGCGAGGGCCTGGCGGCCGGCGTGGGCAGCTTCCGCGCCATGCTGGAGACGGTGGGCATCCTGATCCTGGCCTGGGTCATGGGCCACGTCTGCGACCTGCTGGGCACCAGCCACGCGCTCATCGCCCTGGCCAGCGGCCGACTGGAGCATGCGGCCCTTGCCTTCCCCGTGATCCTCTTCCTGACGAGCGCGGCCGTGAGCTTCGCCACGGGCAGCTCCTGGTCCACCATGGCCATCCTGCTGCCCAACATCGTGGTGCTGGCCACGCGCCTGGGGGAGGGCACGCACCTGGGCGGCGAGGGCCTGCTGCTGCTGTCCATCGGCGCCGTTCTCGAGGGCAGCATCTTCGGCGACCACTGCTCGCCCATCAGCGACACGACGGTGCTTTCCAGCGTGGCCAGCAGCTGTCCGCACATGGCCCACGTGCGCACGCAGATTCCGCTGGCCATGACGGCCCTGGGCGTGGCCCTGGTGGCGGGCTACCTGCCCACGGGCCTCGGCCTGCCGCCCTGGCCGGGCCTGCTGGGCGGCGCGCTGCTCCTGTGGCTGCTGCTCCGCCTGATCGGCCGCCGGCCCGACCTCGCCTGAAACCGCGCCGCGCGCGCCGGCGACCTGCGACTCCGCCGAGCCGGATGCGCGGCCTCCGTCCCGCCGTGCTATAATCGGCAAGCTCACGCGCATCGCGCGCCCGCCCGGAGGAGTGTCATGGACCGCCACGCCCGCCGCCTCGCGCTCGCCGCCGCCCTGCTGCTGGCGGCGCTGCCCGCCCTCGCCCAGGACCTGGTCCTCGGCAACTACCTCGAGGGCGACCTCGCCTTCCACTACCAGCAGTGGCCCTTCGGCTCCTACAGCGGGGACTTCGCCGCCGCCGGCGCCGTCTACGACTCCCTGGCCTGGGGCGCGACCCAGTTCGAGAGCTGCGGCGGCCGCCTGGAGGTGGTGGCCGACACCACCGTGGCCTGGGGCTACGGGGCCGTCCTGCGCCCCGACGAGACGGTGGACCTGGCGGCCGTCTTCATCCGCAGCATCGGCGTGCCGCAGCCGGGCGGCCATCCCGTGGACACGGTGGACCTGATGGCCGGCATGCTCTTCTTCGACGGCGTCGCGAACTTCTCCGTGCCCACGGATCCTGGCGACCTCATGGAGTGGCTGGCCAGCCTCGACGCCGACCACACGTTCTTCGGCACCACCGGGACCATTTACGTCAGCGCGGTCACGGACAGCAGCTTCACCGGCACCTTCAGCGGCACCATGACCGACCCGACCTCGCTGATGATCATCAGCGTCACGGGCGGCGTCTTCCACTTCGCCGGGGAGCCGACGGGAACCGCCGCGCCGCCCCCGGCGCCGGCCCTGTCCTGGCACGGCGCCTGGCCCAATCCCTTCAACCCGGCCACGCGCCTGGGCTTCGCCTTGGCGGCGCCGGGACCCGTGCGCGTCGCGTTGCACGATGCGGCCGGCCGCCTGGTGACCGTCCTGCACGAGGGCCGGCTGGGGGCGGGCGAGCACCATCTCGACTGGGACGGGACCGACGCGCGCGGCCGCGCGCTGCCGGCCGGGCTCTACCTCTACCGCATCCGGACGGCGGCGGGCGCCGCCGGCGGCAAGCTGCTCCTGCTTCCCTGAAGGCGCCGCGCCTCGCGTCAGTGGCCGGCGGCGCGCACGCGCGCGTCCATTTCCGCGTGCATGCGGCGGCGCGTCTCGTCCGTCCAGACGTCGTGGGCGCCCGTGGCGAGGATGCGGATGTCCACGTCGGCATCCATGGCCGCCAGGTCCGCGGCCAGCAGCGCGAGGGGCTCGGCCAGGCCCCAGGGATCGTCGGCGGCGGCGACGACATGGAGCCGGCCGGCCAGGCGCGGGGCCAGCTCGGGCCAGCGCGCGCGCAGGATCCGCCCCAGGTCGTAGCGCTCCCAGGCGGCGGCGGTGACGGGATCGACGGCGCCCGTCGCGCGGTCGAAGAGGGGACGGGGCTCGCCGTCCTCGCCGCGCGGGCCGAACACCGCCTCGAAGGAGCCCCACTGCCCGCCCTCGCCGATGAGCGCCTCCCGGCGCCAGGCCTCCCGCCGCGTCAGCACCACCGCCCCCGTTGCCGGGTCCCGCTCGGCGGGCCGCTCGCGGCCCGCCTCGTCGACGTAGAGGTTGGCGCCCGGCGCGGCGAGGTCCACGCCGGCGAAGCGGCGGAAGTCCACGTAGTCGGGCGAGGCGGCCCAGGCGCCGCCGAAGGCCTCCGGATAGTGGATCTGCACCCAGAGCGCGCCCCAGCCGCCCGAGGACTGCCCCGCCAGGAAGCGCGTCTCGTGGTCGCGGATGACCCGGTAGCGCGCTTCCACGGCCGGGATCATCTCCTCGACCAGCGCCCGGCCCCAGGGGCCGCAGTTGTCCGAGTCAGCGAAGCCGTGGTGACCCCGGCGCGTCTCGGGATTCAGGAAGACGAAGACCTTGTCCACGCCGACGTCCGCCATGCCGTAGCGGCGCTGCTGGTGGTCGCCCCAGTTGACGGCGTGGTGGGTGGCGCCCCAGCCCGGGATGACATAGACCGTCGGGTAGCGCCGCTCGGGATCGTCGATGTAGCTGGCCGGCAGGATGACGGCCGCGCGCAGGAAGCGCGGCGCGCCGGCGAAGTCGCTCAGCAGGGGGCTCTCGACCACCAGCTCCCGCGCGCGCAGGCGCTCCTCGAAGCGCTCCTCGGGCACGATGCGATCCAGGACCAGCTCGAAGGGCTCCCGGCGGAACGGCTCGACGCGGATCTCCAGCCGCGCGGTGTAGAGGTTCCCCGGCGCCCAGGAGAAGCTGCGGTGCTCCCGATCGCGATCCAGCACCGCGCGGACCACGTAGCGCCCGGCCGGCAGCGAGTCCAGGGGGACGGGAAAGCTCGCCGCCTTCCGGTCCACGAGGCGCGCGTCGCCGGGCCGCCAGTCGTCGACGTCGAGGGCGTAGAGGGGCTCGCGCCCGTAGGGGCCGAAGAGGGGATTGTGCCCGAGGTTCCGGTCCAGCAGGACGAACAGGCGCCCGGCCACGGGCTCCGCGGCCACCGAATCGCCCAGCGTGACGCGGAAGGACGGGCCGCGCGGCGTGCCCTCCCCGATCCGGCAAGCCGCGGCCAGGGCGAGCAGCGCCGCGGCCAGGCACACGCCACCCGCGCGCCATCGGCGTGGATCCATGCTCGGTTCCCTTGCTGACCCCGGGAGCGGCGCCGCGCGTCTCGCCGCGTCACGCTCCCGGCCACCCGCGCCCAGTGTTCCAGAGATGGGCGCGCGCTGCAAGGCCGGGATGCGGCATTGCCGGTTCGACAAGCCGGCCCGCCATGCTATACTCGGAGCCTGCCAATACATCTCTCATCGCGCACATCCTGGGGGAGGTTATGAACAAGATCGGCTGGATTCCGGCGCTGGCAGCAGTATGCCTGCTCGCGGCCGGCGGGGCTGCCGCCCTGACGACGCTGGAGGAGGTCCAGAAGGCCATCGCCGAGAACGGCGCCGGCTGGACCGCGGAGGAGAACGAGATCAGCGCCCGGGGCGAGGAGGCCTTCCGGGCCATGCTGGGGCTGCTGCCGGGGACGCCCTCGCCCGACGCGCCCGTCTACGTCGCGCCCCTCGGTCGCGACCTGCCGTCCCGCTTCACGTGGAAGGACATCGACGGCCGCGACTACATGACGCGGCCGGAGGACCAGGCCAACTGCGGATCCTGCTGGGCCATGGCCGCCGTCTCCTGCATCGAGGGGATCGCCCAGATCCGCGAGGAGCTGCCCTTCCAGGACCTGGACCTCAGCGAGCAGTTCATCGTCTCCTGCTATGCGGGCGGCGGCTGCAGCGGCGGCACCATCTACGGCGCCTACTCCTTCGTCACCGCGACGGGCCTGCCCGACGAGGAGTGCCTGCCCTACCAGGCCAGCGACGCCATTCCCTGCTCCGCCGCCTGCTCCGATTGGGAGGAGCGGGCCTGGCACATCGACGGTTACACGACGGTGGCCAACAGCATCATCGACATCAAGAACGCCGTCTACGACAGCGGTCCCGTCGCCTGCTCCATGATCGTGTACCAGGACTTCATGTACTACACCGGCGGCGTCTACCTGCACACCTGGGGCAGCCAGCTCGAGGGCCACGCGGTGGCCATCTGCGGCTGGGAGGACGAGAACCTCTGCTGGATCTGCAAGAACAGCTGGGGCCCGGGCTGGGGCGAGGACGGCGGCTACTTCCGCATCCGCTGGGGCACCTGCGGCATCGGCGGCAGCGCGGCCTACTCCAACCACGTCCACTCGGAGCCCTGGCCCCACCTGGTCCAGTGCCAGCAGACGCCGGCGCCCCTGGGCGGCTCCGGCACCCTGACCGTGACGGCCGACTTCGCGGCCACGGCCGCCACGGGCGGCGTGATCATGGCCGCCGAGGTCTTCGTGGACGCGCCGGCCCTGCCCGGCATGGGCACGTCCCTGACGCCCGTGGACGGCGCCTTCGACAGCCCCGAGGAGACGGCCACGGCCACCCTGTCGGGGCTGGGCTTCGCGCCCGGCACGGCCCACGTCCTCTACTTCAGCGCCCGCGGCGCCGACGGCGTCTGGGGCGACCCCTGGCGCGGCAGCGTGCCCGTCATGGCCTGCCAGGCCACCGAGTACAGCGAGGCCGAGGCCGGCGACACGGAGTACCGCAGCGTGGACCTGCGCGCCGCGGCCCTCTTCGTCGACGGCGACAGCCTGCGCATCTGGGTCGACCTGGAGCGGGACCGCTGGGAGAACGTGCAGCTCGGCATCGCCATCGACGCGAACACGCCCGGCGGCGGCGCCACGGACATCTCGGGCCACGCCATAAGCTGGGAGAACATGGCGCTGCTGCCCGACTACATGCTCTACAACTGGCTCGACAACGGCTACGAGCAGCTCCGCGCCTGGGACGGCGACAGCTGGGAGCGCATCCACTACGGCTACCACGCCCTGGGCTGGCAGCAGGTGGGCTCGCTCTATGCCGTGGCCGTCGCGCTGACCGACATCGGCTCGCCGCAGGAGGGTGACGTTCTCCACTACGAGATCTGGACCTGCAGCAACAAGACGGCCTGCGGGGCGCTGGACCTCCTGGCCAGCGACGCCGTGCAGGAGAGCACGCCGGCCGGCACGCTCTGGGAGCTGCCCGAGGGCACGACCACGCAGCCCGGCGCCTGGCTGACCTACGTCGTGGGCGAGGTCACGGCGGCGCCGGCGCCGGACGTCGCGAACGCACCGCGCCTGCTGGGCGCCTGGCCCAATCCCTTCAACCCGGAGACGGCCTTCGCCTTCTCCCTGCCGGTGGCGGCGCGCGTGCGCCTGGAGATCCTCACCCCCGCCGGACGCCTGGCGGCGGTGGCCGCCGACGCCAGCTACCCGGCCGGGCGGCACGACCTGTCCTGGCGGGCCGAGGGGCTGGCCAGCGGCGTCTACCTGGCGCGGCTCAAGGTGGACGGCCGGCAGGCCGGCCTCATCAAGCTGGCCCTGACGAAGTAGCCGGCCCGGAGGGCGGATCGGGGGTATGCTAGTGTGGCGGCGCCCGCCGCGAGGGCGGCGGGCGCACCGCGTCCGCGACCGCAGGGAGGAGGATTCGATGCCGTACTTCGTCCTCATGACCCGTCTGGCGTCCGAGAGCATGCACAGCGCCGCCGGCCGCAAGGCCACCGGCAAGGACTGGCTGGACAAGGTCAAGAAGCTCTGTCCCGAGGTGAAGTGGATCGCCCACTACGCGATCCTGGGTCCCTACGACTTCATGGACATCTACGAGGCGCCCGACGTGGAGACGGCCCACCGCGTCTCCCTGCTGTCGCGCTCCGAGGGGGCGGTCTGCGCCGAGAGCTGGCAGGCCCTGCCCTACGAGGACCACCTCAAGCTGCTCGCGGAGTTGCAGGGCTAGGCCCGCGCCGGTCGCAGGGCGGCCAGCAGGACGATGCCGGCCAGGAAGAAGCCGCCCAGGGCGAGGATGCTCAGGCGGGCCGTGCCCGTCGCCTGGCGGATCAGGCCGAAGAGGATGGGCCCGCCCACGGCGCTGAACTTGGCCACCACCGAGTAGAAGCCGTAGTACTCGGCGCTGCGCCCGGGCGGAATCCACCGCGTGAAGAAGCTGCGGCTCAGGGCCTGCGTGCCGCCCAGGCAGAGGCCAACGGCTCCGCCCAGGACCCAGAACTCCCAGGGCGACTGGATACGGTAGCCCCAGACCGTGACGCCCAGCCAGACCGCGAGGCTCGCCAGCAGGGCGCCGCGCGTGCCCAGGCGACCGGCCAGCCCCCCGAAGGCGAGGGCGCCGGCGATGCCCACGAGCTGCACCATGAGCAGGGTGCCCAGCAGGGTGCCCGTGCTGAAGCCCAGCTCTTCCTTGCCGTAGATGGAGGCCATCTTGACGACGGTCTGGATGCCGTCGTTGTAGAGCAGGAAGGCCGCGAGGAAGAGGGCCAGGTCGCGCCGCCGGACGACTTCGCCGAGTGTGCCGCGTATGCGCCGCAGGGCCTCGGCCGCCAGGGCGCGGCCGCGCGGCGCCGGCGCGTCGGCGGGCGGCTCGGCGAGGCGCCGCCAGGCCAGCAGCCCGAAGCCGCCCCACCACAGTCCCGCCGAGGCCAGGGCCAGCCGCGCGGCCCAGAGGCGGTCCAGCCCCAGCCGCGCCGCGTTCTGGATCAGCAGCAGGTCCAGCAGGAAGATCAGCCCGCCGCCCAGGTAGCCCCAGGCGTAGCCGCGGGCGCTGAGCCGGTCGCGCTCGCCGGGACCGCCGAGCAGGGGCAGGAAGGCGTCGTAGAAGATGTTGGCGGCCACGAAGGCCGACGCGCCCGCGATGTAGAGGACCAGGGCCCGCGCCACGTCGCCGGGGCCCACGGTGACCAGCAGGATCGTGGCCGCCGCGCCGGGCGGGAAGAAGGCCAGCAGCCAGCGGCGCCGGCTCGCCGCGGTGTCGGCCAGGGCGCCGAGCCAGGGCGCCACGAGAAAGATGAGCAGGGCCGACAGGCCCGAGGCGTAACCCCAGAGGCTGGTGGCGCTCCAGTGAAGGCCCAGCCAGCGCACGCCCGACGCCGGCACCACGGTCTCGGCGAAGTAGACGGGCAGCAGGGCGGCCAGGATGACCGTGGCGAAGGCCGAGCTGGCCCAGTCGTAGAGGTACCAGCCGCGCCGCGCGCGGCGCAGGATGCCGGCCGGCAGGCTCATGGCCCCTCCTCCGGAACCGCGTCCCCGCCGAAGCGCGCGCGCAGGGCCGCCGCGGGGGCCGTCGCCACCACCAGACGGCGCGGCCCGTGGACGCCGAGCACCAGCGTCTTCTCAATGTCGGCCGTACGGCTGGGCCCCGTGACCAGGGTGAGCTGGTGGCCGACGCGCGCGCGGAAGGCCGCGGCCGGCGGCGCGGCGAGGTAATCCCCGAGCGTCTCGACGACGGTCTCCTCGGCCGCGAGGGCCACGTGGGTCTCGGCCAGGAAGACCAGGCGCCGCGCCTGGGGCCGGCGCCCCGATAGAAGAAGCGTCCCCGTCTCGGCCACGAGGCCGTCGGCCAGGGTCCAGGCCGTGTCGCCTGCGGCGCAGGCGGCCGCCAGGGGTGCGCCGGCGGCGTCCGGACGGGGCCAGCGGACCTCCGCGAGCCAGGCGTCCAGGGCCGCCGCGTCGTCCAGGTGACGCCACTCGGTGTCGCTCGCGGCGAAGCGCTCGCCGAGGCGTTCGGCCAGCTCGGGGTTCACAACAGCCTCCCGGGGTGGCGCCGCTTCAGCTCGGCGCGGAAGGAGCGCGGCGGCGGCGCCGGCAGGGCGCGCGCGCGGCTCCAGGACGGCGTCAGGCGCGCCAGCAGGGACGCGGGCAGGGCGCGCAGGCCCGCGCGCAGGAGCGCGCCGGACGCGCGGAAGAGCCGCGGGCTGGCCGCCAGGCGGCCGAA
>JAFGBK010000093.1 GCA_016933175.1 Candidatus Krumholzibacteriota bacterium
CGACACCGCCGCCGTCCACTTCACCGTTACGAACGCCGGCGACCGGGACGGCGACGAGGTCGCGCAGCTCTACCTGCGCGACGCGCTCGCCTCGGTGGCGCGGCCTGTCATGGAGCTGAAGGGCTTCCAGCGGGTCCACCTGCGCGCGGGCGAGACGCGGGCGCTGCGCTTCGCCATCACTCCCGACATGCTCGCGATGCTCGACCGGGACCTCGAGCGCGTGGTCGAGCCGGGCGACTTCCGCGTCATGATCGGCGCCTCGTGCAGGGACATCCGCCTGCGGGAGACCCTGACCGTCGTCCCGTGACGGTCATCGAAGCCGAAACCGCGACTGCGCCTCGGGTTATCTCCGTCCTGTGCAAGGCGCCTTCCAGGCGCTAGAATCGCAGATGCTCCATCCTCTCGACTCTCACACTCAACATTCCGCCGAGGAGTGAGCAGGCCATGACACGAACGCTTCACCCGCTGCCGACGCGGATCGACACCGAGCGGCTGTACCTGCGCTGCTACGAGCCGGGCGACGGCCGCTGGTTCTACCACGCGAGCCTGCGCAACCGCGATCACCTCGCGCGCTACGAGGCCGACAACGTCCTGCTGTCGGTGGAGAACGAGCAGGACGCCGAGAACCTGGTGCGGGAGCTCGCCGCCGAGTGGGAGGTGCGCAGCAGCTTCTTCATGGGCGCCTTCGACCGGGCGACGGACGACTTCGTCGCGCAGGTCTACGTCGGGCTGGTCAGCCCGGACGTGCCTGAGTACGCCATCGGCTTCTTCGCGGACCGGGACCACGAGGGCAAGGGCTACGTCACCGAGGCCGTCCGGGCCGCGCTGGGCTTCGTCTTCGAGCACCTGCGGGCACACCGCGTGCGCATGGAGTGCGACGACACCAACGCGCGCAGCATCGGGGTCGCCGAGCGCTGCGGCCTGTCACGGGAAGGGCACGTCCGCGAGAACAAGCGGAATCCCGACGGCACGCTGACCGGCACGATCCACTTCGGCCTCCTGAAGCGGGAGTACGAGGCGCTCGCCGAGAAACGCTGACCAGTGCGAGGAACCACATGCGGCCGATGCCCCACCCGATCGCCTGCCTGCTCCTTCTCGCGGGCCTGCTCGCGGCCGCCGGCTGCGGCAAGGACGACCGCCTGGATCCCCCGCCCATTGCGCCCGCGCTGCAGGCCGAGCTGGAGACCTGGCTCGCCGAGCACGGCCGGCCGCCGGCGGACTACGTCATGGGCCTGTTCGCCGACCACGACGTCGTGCTGCTGGGCGAGCAGCACCGCTTCCGCCACGACGCGCTGCTCGTCCAGGCCCTGATTCCCCGCCTGCGCGCGGCGGGCGTGAACGTCCTCGCCACGGAGTTCGCGCGGCGGGAGGACCAGGCGCTCATCGACTCGCTGGTCACGGCTCCCGCCTGGCACGAGGACCTCGGGCGCGAGATCGTCTTCCGCCAGTTCATGGCCTGGGGCTTCCGCGAGTACGTCGATATTCTGAAAGCGGCCTGGCGCGCGAACCGGGACCGGCCCGCCGGCGCGCCTCCGCTGCGCGTCCTCGGGGTGAACAACAGCTTCGACTTCAGCCACTTCCGCACCGAGGCCGACCGCGAGGACCCCGCGGTCTGGCAGCGCGTCATGGGCGGCCAGACCGAGGTCGACTGGGCGGTCCCCGTCCTGGCCGCCGTGGAGCGGGGCGAGAAGGTGCTGGCCCACTGCGGCATCCACCACGCCTTCACGGGCTTCCGGCAGCCGCGCGTGGCCGGCGGCGCCTTCAAGGGCTTCGGCGAGCTCCGCTTCGGCAACCACCTGCGCGAGGCGCTGGGCGACCGGGCCGTCACCGTCTACCTCCACGCGCCCTGGAACACCGCCGCCGGCTACGACGCCGTGCACGTCCATCCCGCCGACGGCCGGCTGGACGCCTTCATGCTGGCGCGCGACGGCGGCCCCTTCGCCGTGGGCTTCGACACGGCGCCCTCGCCGCTGGGCGACCTGCCCATCGCGAACGCCGTGTACATGCACGGCCACGAGCCGTTCACCATGGCCGCCTTCTGCGACGGCTGGATCTACATCGAGCCCGTGGGCGACTCCGAGCCGGTCGCCTACATCGCGGACTGGATCAACGCGGGGAATCTCGAAAGCGCCCGGGCGACCGCCATGAACCCGCGCTGGCGCGACCTCTCGGTCGAGCAGATGAACGCGGGCTGCCTGAGCTACCTGGACGACCACGAGCGCTTCTACGGCCGGCTGCGCTAGAACCGCGCGCCGAAGCGGAAGCTGACGGGTGTCTGATCGCGGGTGCCGCCCGCGTACTCCCAGCGGCCATATCCGAAGCTCAGCTCCAGGGGCCCCAGCGGCGTGGGCACGATGGCGCCCAGGGCGCCGCCCCAGACGCGGTCCGGCGACTCGACGGGCGCCTCGGGCGCGCCCAGGTCTAGGTCGAAGGCCAGGTTGGCGTCCCCTGACAGGTAGAGCCAGCGCGTCACGCGCAGGCGGTAGGAGGCGCCGAGGATGTGCAGCCGCCGCCCGGCGAGCTGGTCGTACTCGACGCCGTGGAAGCCCTCCAGGGCGCCGCGCCGCGGCGCCGTGCAGTAGGGCAGGTCGCCCGCGCCCTCGGCCCGGTAGGCGTGCAGGCCCGCGGTGTGCCGCCCGAAGCTCCGCCACAGGTCGGCCGCCATCTCGGTGAGCCGGTAGTCCCGCTCGCTGCCCAGGTCCGCGTAGGCCCCCGACCAGCGCGCCCACAGGCAGGCGCCGTCGGCGGGAAGCTGCACGTCGTCCAGAGTGTCGATGATCAGCTCGGCCTCCACGCGGTTCACCGTCGTCCCGTCGCGGGGAAGCTCCGCCACGTAGAGCTCGGACTTGTCCGGCGCCGCGTCCAGCCGCTCGATCTGGAACTCCGCCCGCAGGTTGCAGCACTTGCCGGCCTGGACGCCGAAGCCGGCGCCGCCCGTGACGCCCCGGTCCTTGAAGCGCGAGTACAGCTCGCCCCCGGCGTCGTAGACGTCCGCGCGCACGTCCCGGTAGCGTATCTCGAAGATCGGGTAGGCGGGAAAATCCAGCGTGCGCGACAGCCAGTGGGCGACGCCCCGGCAGCGCAGGAGCCCGCCGAACTGGATCTCGCCCTCCAGGCGCAGGCCCGGCAGGCCGCGGTTGGTGACCAGGCCGCCGAGGGCGGCCACGAACTCGCGGCGGTCGTCGTAACGCAGGCCGACGTGCACCAGGCGCGAGGGCAGCTCCTTGACCGTGAGCACGAGGTCCGCGCGCCCGTCCGCCGCCGGCTCCAGCCGGTAGCGGATGCTCTCGAAGTAGCCCAGGCCGTAGAGCGCCATGATGCGCCGCTCGATGTCGCCCGGTTCGAGCAGGTCGCCGGGCTGGTAGGCCAAGAGCTTGTCGACGAGGAAGCGCGGCTGCCGGTCGTTGCCCTCCACGTGCAGGGCGCCGAGACGGGGCAGGACGGCGGGCGGCACGCGCCGCGCTGGCGCGCCGGCGAAGGCCACCGCCTCGCCCGCCGCTTCCGCGTCCCGCGGGACGCCCGGCGCCCCGCCGCCGGACGCGCGCAGGCGCTCGCGCAGGGCCAGCAGCTCCGGCAGGGCCGCCCGCGCCGCCTCGTTGCCCAGGCGCAGGAGCTCCTCCACCCGCTCCGGCTCGAAGTCCAGGGTGGACAGCCCCGTCAGCGCCGGCCGGATGACCAGATCCGCGTCGGCCAGGTTCCGCGCCTTGCGCTCGCGGCCCAGCATGGCGGTCGTCTGGGCGAGCATGTCGAAGACGTCCAGCAACTGCTCGCGATCGAGCAGGGGCGACTCCACGTCCACGGCGATGACGATGTCCGCGCCCAGCTCGCGCGCCACGTCCACGGGCAGGTTGTTGACCAGGCCGCCGTCCACCAGCAGCCGGCCCTCCCACTCCACGGGGCTGAAGATGCTGGGCACGGCCATGGTCGCGCTCATGGCCAGGGGCAGGGAGCCGCGGCCCACGACCACCTCCTCGCCCGTGACGATGTCCGTGGCCACGCAGCGGTAGGGCAGGCACAGGTCGTCGAAGTCCCGCAGGCCGTACCAGGGGAAGGTCAGGCGCGAGAAGAAGAGGCCGATCTTCTGGCCGATGATGAGGCCGCTGGGCGCCGTCACCCGCCAGCCGCGCGCGGCGAGCCGCGTCTGGTAGCGCCCGGAGACCGCCTTCTGCGCGAAGGGCAGCTCGCGCCGCGCGGGCAGGTCGGTGAACAGGTCCCGCCAGTCGGTCACGCGCGCGAGGGTCTCGATCTCGCGCCCGCGGTAGCCGGCGGCGTAGAGGGCGCCGGCGAGGCCGCCGAAGCTGGTGCCGGCCACGCAGTCCACGGGAATCTCGAGGGAGTCGAGGGCGGCCAGGACGCCCAGGTGGGCCAGGCCCCGCGCGCCGCCCCCCGACAGGACGAGCCCCACGCGCGGCCGCGCGGCCGCGCCGCCCGCCGCAGCATCCGGCTCGGGCGAGGCGCTCGGGGCGGCGTTCGCCGGCGCCGGCCGCGACGACGCCGCGGCCGCCAGGCAGATCCACGCCGCGAGTGCCGCGGACAGGCGCCGGCATCTCCGTGTCATGCCAACCTCCCGCGAGCGCCTTCGCCCGCGGTTGCCATTCTATTGGCGCTCAAGGCTGCCGGGACAGCACTTTTCTTGACCTGCGACCGCTGGTTTTCCTATTCTGGCGTCATTCCCGTCACGCACATGGAGACCACTTGTCCCGGGAGGAAGCATGAAAGGTCTAGCGATCACTTCGCTGGTACTGGGCATCGTGGCCCTGGTCCTGCCCTTCATCACCTGCGGCATCGGATACATTCCCAGCCTGATCATCGCCGTCGTGGGCCTGATACTCGCCGCGTTCGCGCTGTCCAAGTACAAGACCGCCGAGACGCGCGAAGGCCGGGGCCTGGCCATGGCCGGCCTCATCCTTTGCATCATCGCCCTGGGCGCAGCCATCATCACGTGGATCGCCTGCGCGGGCACCCTGGGAGGCATCGCCACCGAGCTGGAGGGCATGGGCGGCTAGCCCGTCCCGCGATCGTCACGCGCTCCGGGCCGCCGCCTGCTTGCACCGCCGACATCGCGTCCGGAGCGCTTCCCTTTCACCCCCACCGGCCGCCCTCATGCACCCCATCCTCTACGAGCTGGAGATCGCCGGCCGCCCCGTCCTGATCGCGGCCTACGGCCTGTGCGCGCTCGCCGGCGCGCTGGCGGGCGCCTGGCTCACCTACCGGCGACTTGCGAACCAGGGGGCCGACTGGATGGAGAGCGTCTCCATCCTCGGCGCGGCCTTTCCGATGGGCGTTCTCGGCGCGCTGCTGTTCGGCCTCGCCTACCGGCTGCTCGACCGCGCGGCGCCGCCCGCGCCGGGAGCGGAGCTGCACCTGGTCTGGCAGGGAGGCGTGGCGCTGGGGGTGCCGGCGGCCGCCGTCATGGCCCGCCGGCTGGGGCGGCCCATCCTCGACGTGCTGGACGCGGGGGCGCCGGGCCTCTTCCTGGGCCTGGCCTGCGGCCGCGTGGGCTGCCTGCTGGGCGGCTGCTGCTTCGGGTCGCCCACCGGGCTGCCCTGGGGGATCCGCTACCCCGCCGGGCACCCGGCCTGCGCGCTCTACCCGGGACGGGCCGTCCATCCCGCGCCGATCTACGAGGCGCTGCTGTGCGTGGCCATCGTCGCGGGGACGCTGGCGGCGGGAACGCCGCGGCGGCGCGGCGCCGTGCTGGCCGGCGGCCTGCTGGCCTACGCCGCCGGGCGCATCGGCCTGGAGCTGCTGCGCGGCGATCACGATCCGGCCCTCTTGGGCCTGACGGCGCCCCAGCTCTTCTCCCTGGCGGTCGTGGCGGCCGTCCTGGTCGCCTGGCGCTTCCTGCCCCGCCGCGCGGGCTAGGCGCCGGGCTCCGACTCGCCCCAGGCCCGCGCGATGTTCTCCCGCGGCGCCGGCCGGCCCAGCCAGGTGCCGGCGACGATCACCACGAGGGCCAGCCCCACGCCGACCATGAAGCCGTGCACGCCGCGCCAGGCCTCGGGCAGGGCGCCCAGGCGCGAGGCCGTCTGCCAGATCAGGGCCGCCGCGGCGCCGAGGACCATGCTCCAGACCGCGGCCCGCGGGCTGGTGCGCCGCCAGTAGAGGCCGAACAGCAGGGGCCAGAGGTTCGTCGAGGCGATGACCGCCCAGGCGAAGGCCGTCAGCACCAGGATCAGCGCCGGCGGCTTCAGGGCGATCAGCAGGCTGACGACGCCCACGGCGAGGCTCATCCCGCGGTTGGCCTTCACCTCCGCGGCGGGGGTGAGGCTGCGGCCGAGGCCCTGCACCCAGACGTCCCGCACCAGGGAGCTGGAGATGATGATGAGCACGCCGGCGAAGGTGCTCATGCCCGCCGCCACGACGCCGGCCAGGAAGAAGGCCCCGCCCCAGTCGTTGAGCACCAGCTTGGTCAGGGCGGGGATGGCCTGGTCGGGGCTGTCCAGGGCCGGCACCAGGACGCGGGAGATGGCGCCGGTCAGGTAGGGCAGCAGGGCCACCGTGGCGCCGAGGGTGACCACCACCAGGCCCAGGCGCAGCATCTTGTGGCTCTTGATCGAGTAGAAGCGGATCACGAGCTGGGGCATGCCCCACACGCCCAGGCTGACGATGAAGGCGAAGCTCAGCAGCCCCGCCCAGCCCCAGGCGCCCGGCGTCCCGACGAGGCCCGGGCCCGCCTCGGCCAGGCGCTGGGTCACGGCCGCCAGGCCGCCGGCCTTCTGCAGGGCCGCGAAGGTGAGCAGCACGAGCGCGCCGATCATGACGAGGGCCTGCACGAAGCTCGTCCAGACCACGGCCAGGTAGCCGCCCACGGCCGTGTAGAAGAGGATCACGAGGCCGCTGACCAGCACGCCGCCCCAGTAGGGCATGCCCATCAGCACCTCGAAGGAGTTGGCCATGCCCTTGAGCACGCTGACGTTGTAGACGATGAGGAAGAGCCCCGTCACGGCGGCGCTGAAGATGCGCGCCGGCGGCGAGGCGTAGCGCTCGCTGAAGAAGCCGGGCAGGGTCATCACGCCCAGGCGCCCGGTGAAGCGGCGGATGCGCCAGCCCAGGACGATCCAGGCCAGGGTCGTGCCCAGCAGGACGTTGCCGGCGCCGATCCAGAGGGTGGACAGGCCGTACATCCAGCCGAAGGCCCCGCCGCCGATGATGACGACGCTCGAGTAGTAGGCGGCCACGAAGGAGAGGGCCGTCACCCATGGACCCACCGACCGGCCGCCGATGGCGAAGTCCGAGGCGTCGCGGCTGCGCGCGCGCAGGCGGTAGCCGATGAGGGCCAGCAGGCCCAGGTAGACCACGAGCACGGGGACGTAGACGCTCACCGGTCACCTCCCTCGTCCGCGTCGCGGGCGCCCGCCTCGCGGGCCTCGCGGATCCGATCCCAGGCCGCGAAGGCCAGGGCGAGGACGATGGCCAGCAGCACCGCCAGGAAGGCGGCGAAGGTCGACCAGGGAATGCCGAAGGGGCCCATCCGTTCTCCTCTCGTCCGCGCGGGCAGCCGCGCCGGGGCCGCAGGTCGCATGCGCCTGCGATCTATCGCAAAAAGGGCGACCGGGTGCAATAGCTGGTCGCCTATCGCGCGATAGCGGACGGCGACGTATTGACAAGGGTGTGGGCCGGCGCTTGTTTGTCGCCGGCGGGCCGCGGCGCCCGCCTTCCCGCGCGGAGCCGCCTCCGCGCTGTCCAGCAAGATCCCCGGCCCGGCGGCCGGCTCACGATAGGGGAATTGTCATGGCCGACAAGTCCTTCAACGCCTTCGAGATGGCACGCGCCCAGTTCGACAAGATCGCCGACATGATCGGCCTCGACGCGGGCACGCGTGCCCTGCTGCGCTCTCCCCTGCGGGAGTACCACTTCCTGGTCCCCGTCCGCATGGACGACGGCAGCGTCCAGGTCTTCCAGGGCTTTCGCTGCCAGCACAACGACGCGCGCGGCCCCAGCAAGGGCGGCATCCGCTTCCACCCCCAGGAGACCATCGACACGGTCCGGGCCCTGTCCATGTGGATGACCTGGAAGTGCGCCGTCGCCGACATCCCGCTGGGCGGCGGCAAGGGCGGCGTCATCTGCGACCCGCACAACCTGAGCGCCCGCGAGCAGGAGGCCATCTGCCGGGGCTGGATCCGCCAGCTCGCCCGCGACGTGGGCCCCGTCACCGACGTGCCGGCGCCGGACGTCATGACCAACCCCCAGCACATGCTCTGGATGCTCGACGAGTTCGAGACCATCCACGGCGGCCACTACCCCGGCCTGATCACCGGCAAGCCGGTGGGCATGGGCGGCTCCCTGGGCCGCACCCAGGCCACGGGCTACGGCGTCGTCTACACGCTGCGCGAGGCCCTCAAGGATCTGAACATCAGGCCCCAGGACACCACGGCCAGCGTGCAGGGTTTCGGCAACGTCTCACAGTACGCCATCGAGCTCTACCACCAGCTCGGCGGCAAGACCATCCTCGTCTCGAGCTGGGACCAGGAGGAGCAGAAGAGCTTCTCCTTCCGCAAGATGTCGGGCGTCGACCTGGGCGAGCTGCGGGGCATCGCCGACCGCTTCGGCGGCATCGACAAGGCCAAGGCCAAGGCCCTGGGCTACGAGGTGCTCGACGGCGAGGCGTGGATCGAGCAGGACGTGGACATCCTGCTGCCCTGCGCCCTGGAGAACCAGATCACCGGCGAGACCGCCAAGAAGATCAGCGGCAAGGTGAAGATCATCGCCGAGGGCGCCAACGGCCCGACGACGCCCGAGGCCGACGCGCTGCTGAAGGAGCGGGGCATCTTCGTGATCCCCGACTTCCTGGCCAACGCCGGCGGCGTCACTTGCAGCTACTTCGAGCAAGTCCAGAGCAACATGAACTACTTCTGGGAGATGGACGAGGTCCTGGGCAAGCTCGACGTCAAGATGACCGCCGCCTACATCGCGGTGAGCGAGGTGGCCCGCAAGCAGAAGCTGTACATGCGCGACGCGGCCTACGTGGTCGCCATCAACCGCGTGGCCCAGGCCTGCCGCGACCGCGGCTGGGTCTAGGCCGGCGGCGGCCGCGCGCCGGGAGCCGTTGACAGGCCCCCGGGCGCATGGCAGGCTGCGCGCGAAGGACCTTGAGGAATCGGCCGCACCTCGCTCCCGCGTCCGGGACTTCGGGGTGCGGCCTTCTTCTTTCAGCCCGGGTGGACGACCGTGGACCGTGCCGACTGCGCCGGCGTGCCCCCCTTCCGCCGCGAGTTCCTCGGGGCCGAGGAGACCTTCACGCGCATCGGCGGCGACGCCCTCGGCGGCAAGGCCATGGGCCTGGAACGCATGCGGCGCACGATCCTCGACCGCCTCGACCCCGACGAGTTCCCGAACGTCCGCGTGGCCGTGCCCACGCTGACCGTCCTGGGCACCGAGGTCTTCGACGCCTTCATGGCGCAGGGCGGCCTCTGGGACGTCGTGGACGAGGCGCCACCCGACGAGCGGCTCGCCCACGCCTTCCAGCAGGCCGACCTTCCCGCGCGCTGGGTGGGCGACCTGCGGGCCCTGGTGACGGACCTCCACTGCCCCCTGGCCGTGCGCTCCTCGAGCCTGCTCGAGGACGCCCTCGAGCACCCCTTCGCCGGCGTCTACGCCACGAAGATGACCCCCAACAACCAGCCCGACGCGGACACCCGCTTCCGCCGCCTGGCGGAGGCGATCAAGTTCGTCTGGGCCTCCACCTTCTTCGCCGGGGCGCGCAGCTACCAGGCCTCCGTGGGCCAATCGCCCCGCGGCGAGAAAATGGCCGTGGTCATCCAGACGATCGTCGGCCGCCGCCGCGGGCACCGCTGGTACCCCGTCCTGTCGGGCGTGGCGCGCTCGTGGAACTACTACCCCAGCGGCCACGCGAAGCCCGAGGACGGCGTGGCCCACCTGGCCCTGGGCCTCGGCCGGCAGATCGTGGACGGCGGCGCCTGCTGGACCTACTCGCCGGCCTGGCCGCGCACGCCCGTCTACTTCAAGGACGCGGGCGACCTGCTGAAGAACACGCAGACGCGCTTCTGGGCCGTCAACATGGGCAAGGCGCCGGCGCCCGACCCCACGCGCGAGACCGAGTACCTCGTGGAGCTGGACCTGGCCGAGGCCGAGTACGACGACGCCCTGCGCCACCTGGCCTCCACCTGGGACGCGGCGGCGGGCCGTCTGCGGCCGGGCATCGCGCGGCCGGGGCCGCGGGTGCTGGACTTCGCGCCCCTGCTGCGCGGCGGCGCCCTGCCCGTGAACGACCTGGTCAAGCGCCTGCTGGCCCTGAGCCGCGAGGCCCTCGGCGCGGCCGTGGAGATCGAGTTCGCCCTGGACGTCGCGCCGGGCCGGGGCGAGGCGGATGCCGCCCTCGGCTTCCTGCAGGCGCGGCCCATGGCCGTGGCCAGTGGCGGCGTGGAGGTCTGCCAGGACGAGCTGCGCGGCGACGACCTGCTCCTGGCCAGCGAGCAGGCCCTGGGCGACGGCGTCAACGAGGCGCTGCGGGACATCGTCTACCTGAAGCCGGATGCCTTCGCCACCGAGCACACGCCGCGCATCGCCCGCGAGGTGGCCGCCGTCAACGCGGACCTGGTGGCGGCCGGCCGCAACTACCTGCTCATCGGCTTCGGCCGCTGGGGCAGCACGGACCCCTGGCTCGGCGTGCCCGTGGACTGGGGACAGATCAGCGGCGCGCGGGTCATCGTCGAGGCCACCCTGCCCGAGCTCTACACGGATATGAGCCAGGGCTCCCACTTCTTCCACAACCTGATCAGCTTCCGCGTCCTCTACCTGCCGGTGCCCCACCGCGGCGGGCACTGCATCGACTGGGACTGGCTGGCGCGGCAGGCGGCGGCGGCGGAGACGGACTTCGTCCGCCACGTGCGGACCCGATCCCCGCTGCGCGTGAAGGTGGACGGCCGCAGCGGCCGAGGAGTCGTGAAGTACGATGCCGAAGAAGGGTCATGACATCCAGGAGAAGCTCCTCGCCTCGCTCCAGGAGCGGGCCAAGGAGCTGGACTGCCTCTACGCCACCGAGGAGCTGCTGAACCGCTCCGACCTGCCCCTGCCCAAGGTGCTCGCGGCCCTCGCCGACGCCATCCCCCAGGGCTGGCAGCACCCGTCGCTGACGCGCGTGCAGATCGACTACGAGGGCAAGAGCTACCGCTCCCGCGCCTTCGAGGCCACCGAGTGGGAGCTGAGCGCGGACATCACCGTGCAGGAGCGCAGCGTCGGCGCCGTGCACGTCTACTACACGGGCCGGCCGCCCGAGGAGGGCGAGAGTCCCTTCCTGCGGGAGGAGGAGCGGCTGGTCCGGACCATCGCCGAGCGCCTGGGCCACTTCGTGCTCTACCAGCGCCTCAAGGAGCTGCGCGAGGAGTGGCAGGGCGGCGCGGGAGCCGCCGCCCAGGACGAGAGCAGCGCCTGGCGCGCGCCCATCCACCTGCTGCGCGAGTCCGACAAGGACCTCTACCTGCGCATCGCCCGCAAGATGCTCAACCACCTGGCGCGCATCGGCGTCGCCGAGGCCGCCGCGATGCTGCCCGGCACCGTGAGCGGCGCAACCGAGGCCCTGCCGTCCACCGGCGAGGTCAACGTGCCCGGCCGGCGCATGAGCCAGGACAACGCCGTCCTCCTGTCGGACCGCCCCTTCGAGCTGGCCAGCCGCTACATCAGCGGCGAGGAGATCTTCAGCCGGGTCCAGCGCTGGATGCAGGAGGACAAGGCCAGCTACTTCATGCGCGTGCTCAACAGCCACAAGTCCTCCATGCCGGAGATCAGCGACGCCATCCGCCGCTTCCACCAGGTGGTCGCCGACGGCTCCGAGCTGCCGCCCTCCACGTTGAAGAGCCTGCGCGTCTCGCTCACCCAGCGCCTGCTCACCGAGCAGCTCGACTTCGTGCGCGTGGCCAAGGACTACATGGACACGCGGGACTTCCTGGAGCTGCTGGACAAGGTGATCATGCCGCCCGAGAGCCACGGCAAGCTGGGCGGCAAGAGCGCCGGCCTGCTGCTGGCCAACCAGATCCTGCAGCGCGACCAGTCCGCCGAGCGGCCCACCGGCGAGGTGAGGGTGCCGCGCACCTGGTTCATCGCCTCCGACGGCCTGTCGAACTTCATCGAGCACAACGACCTGCAGGACGCCTTCGAGCAGAAGTTCAAGGAGATCGACCAGATCCGGCAGGAGTATCCGAACATCGTCCAGCTCTTCAAGAGCTCCACCTTCTCGCCGCGCGTGGTCAGCGGCCTCTCGCTGGCCCTGGACGACCTGGGCGACGTGCCGCTGATCATCCGCAGCTCGAGCCTGCTGGAGGACCGCCTCGGCACGGCCTTCTCGGGCAAGTACAAGAGCCTCTTCCTGGCCAACCAGGGCACGAAACCCGAGCGCATGGAGGCCCTGCTGGACGCCATCGCCGAGGTCTACGCCTCCACCTTCGGGCCCGACCCCATCGAGTACCGCCGAGAGCGGGGCCTGCTGGAGTTCAACGAGGAGATGGGCATCCTCGTCCAGGCGGTCGTCGGCACGCGCGTCGGCAAGTACTTCCTGCCGGCCTTCGCGGGGGTGGCCTTCAGCAACAACGAGTTCCGCTGGTCGCCGCGCATCCGTCGCGAGGACGGGCTCATCCGCCTCGTGCCCGGCCTGGGCACGCGCGCCGTGGACCGCGTGAGCGACGACTACCCGACCCTGGTCGTCCCCGGCCAGCCGCGCCTGCGCGCCAACGTGCAGATCGACGAGATCATCCGCTACGCGCCGCACAAGGTGGACGTCATCAACCTAGAGACGAACACCCTCGACACGGTGGCGCTGGCCGACCTGATGCGCGAGTGCGGCGGGCGCTACCCGGCGCTGGACAAGGTGTTCTCGGTCCTGCGCAACGACATGCTGCACAAGCCCGTGGGCCTGCTCACCGACCCCGAGAAGGACGAGCTGGTGACGACCTTCGAGGACCTGCTGTCGGGCACGCCCTTCATCCACCACCTGGGCAACATGCTCAAGATCCTCGAGGAGACCCTCGGAACGCCCGTGGACATCGAGTTCGCCCACGACGGCCAGCACTTCTACCTGCTCCAGTGCCGCCCCCAGAGCCACGCCGATGACAGCGCCGGCGATCCCATCCCCAAGGACGTGCCCGCCGCGGACGTGGTCTTCACGGCCGACCGGTACGTCTCCAACGGCTACGTGCCGGACATCACCCACGTGGTCTACGTGGATCCGCTGGCCTACGGCGAGCTGGGGAGCCCGAGCGACATGCTGGCCGTGGGGCGCGCCGTCGGGCGGCTCAACAAGATGCTGCCCAAGCGGCAGTTCATCCTCATGGGGCCGGGGCGCTGGGGCAGCCGCGGCGACATCCGGCTGGGAGTGAGCGTCACCTACGCAGACATCAGCAACACGGCCATGCTCATCGAGATCGCCCGGCAGAAGGGCGGCTACCTGCCCGACCTGTCCTTCGGCACTCACTTCTTCCAGGACCTGGTGGAGTCGCGTATCCGCTACCTGCCCCTCTACCCGGACCGCGAGGGCATCGCCTTCAACGAGCGCTTCCTGCTGGCGGCGCCCAACCTGCTGCCCGAGATGCTGCCCGACTTCGCGCACCTGGCCGGCGTCCTGCGCGTCATCGAGGTGCCGGCCGCGGCCGAGGGGCGCATCCTGCGCGTGCTCGTCAACGCCGACCTGGACGAGGCCCTGGGCTATCTCACCGTCCCCGCCGAGCGCGGGCGCCTGCAGCCGCCGCATGCCGCCGGCGCGCGCCGGGCGGCGCCCGATTACTGGCAGTGGCGCCTGCAGATGGCCGAGGAGCTGGCCGCGCGCCTGGACGCGACGCGCTTCGGCGTGAAGGCCCTGTACATCTTCGGCAGCGTCAAGAACGCCAGCGCCGGGCCCGGCAGCGACATCGACCTGCTGGTCCACTTCGCCGGTGACGCCGAGCAGCGCCGCGCCCTGCTCGACTGGCTCGAGGGCTGGAGCCTCTGCCTGGCGGAGCTGAACTTCCTGCGCACGGGCTACCGCAGCGACGGCCTGCTGGACGTCCACCTGGTCGGTGACGAGGAGGTGACGGCCAGCGCCGGCTACGCCGCCAAGATCAACGCCGTCACCGATTCGGCCCGCGAGCTGCCCGTGGGCGCGCGGGCGCCGCAGTCCTAGCCGCCCGCCGCCCGCGCGGACGACGCCGCGGGGCCGCGCGTCGTTTTCGCCGCCTATCGCGCCGGCGGGGCCAGGTAGGCCAGGGCCTCCTGGCTGTCCCCGTCCATGTCCACGTTGAGCAGCCGCCCGGCCGCCGCCACCGGCACGTGGATCACGCGCACCACCTCGGCCAGGTCGCCGGCGCCCGGCAGCAGGCGGACGAGCGCGTTGGCGCCGCCGCGCAGGAAGGCGTCGTTGAAGACGACGCCGGGCTCGTCGGGATAGAGCGGCAGATAGTGGATCTCGGACTCGACGAGGTCCTGGAAGAAGTGGCTGCCGAAGGAGACCTCGGGCACGTAGCCCCCCTCGGCGCGCGCGATCTCGATGAGCATGGCCGTGTTGTCGATGTCCGCGTAGCCGACGCGGATCCCCATGCGCAGGTCCTTGCTGCCCCAGCGCCCCGGCCCCATCAGGATGAAGCGCCGGCCCGCCAGGGCGCCGTTGAGGCGGTGGACGGCCTGGGCCACCGCCAGCCGCCGGTCGTCCGTGGCGAGGCGGTTGTAGTCCCGCGGATCGATCAGGACCACGTACTCGATGCCGTGCACCGAGGCCGTGATGACGTCCCGGTTGGCCGAGAAGATGCGCCGCTCGTTCTCGATGGCGGCGGGCAGGTGCACGGGCGCCTGCTCGCGGCGCCGCGCCTGCGGCCGGCACTGGAGCAGGTGGAAGGTATCGCCGTCGCAGGCGAACTCGATGTCCACGGGGCAGCCGTAGGCCCGCTCCAGGGTCTGCAGGGCCCAGCGCAGGAAGGCCGGCCAGCGGCCGCCCGCCGCGAGGCGGTCGAAGGTGACCACCAGGTCGCCGGCGCCCTCCACCAGGCCGTCGCCCATCAGCTCGCGCAGGTGGCCGTGCGCGAAGCGCGAGAAGACCTGGCTGACGCCGGGGAAGGCGGCGCCCGCCGCGAGGACCTCGCCCACGGGCAGCGTGACGAAGCGCCCCGCCGCCAGGTCGATGACATCGGCCTGCTTCTGCGCGACCCGCACCACGTCCTCGGGCTTCACCTCGGGGCGCAGGGTGGGCAGGCCCAGGGGCACCACGCGCGGGAACTCCTCGGCCACGCGGTCCACGGCCCGCGTGCCGAAGCCGAAGACCAGCCGCGCCATGCCGTCCGCGGGCCGGATGCGCGGGTTGCGGCGCCAGGGGTTGTGCGAGAAGCCGACGCCGGCCCAGACGGGCAGGAAGTAGTCGCCGACGCGCCGGCCGACGGTCTTCTGGACGAGCACGGCCATGTTCTCGCCGTAGTCCAGTAGCCCGTGGCGGCGCCGGTAGCTGATGGGGTCCGGGTGCAGGGTGCTGGCGTAGACCTCGGCCACGGCGCCCAGCAGCTCGTTCAGGCGCCGGTCGGCGTCGCCCTGGTTGCAGACGAAGACGCTGCGATACTTGCCGGCGAAGGCCGTGCCGAAGCGATCCTCCAGCAGGCTCGAGCTGCGCACGATCAGGGGATGATCGCCCACCCGCGCCAGGATCCCCCGCGCGCCCTCGACGACGGCCGGCGGCCAGTCGGCGTTGCGGAAGAGCTGGAGGATCATCGGGTAGTCCGTGGCGACCGCGGCGGGATCCTTGTACTTCTGGTCCTGGAGGTGCTGCAGGCCGTTGATGCGCAGGAAGTCCTCGAGGATGTCGCTGCGCAGGAAGAAGGTCTCGGGCACGGCGAAGGGCACGGCGGGCGCGCGGGGATCGCGCGCCATCTCCACCTGGAGGATCTTGGCGCCCAGCAGCAGGCCGCCGCCCTTGCCGCCGATGCGGCCGCTGCCCTCCGCGCTGCCGACGATGTGATCCACCACCTCGTCGAAGTCGCGGATGCGCAGGTAGCCCTTGGCGACGCCGAGGAACTCGAGCTGGTCGGAGACGAACTGCCGGATCAGGGCCACGCGCGTGGCGACGCTCTCCTCCTCGGACAGCGTCGTGCGGCCCACGGGCAGGGCGCAGAAGGCCCGCACCCGCTCGGCCAGCAGGCCGAAGGAGACGGCCGACAGGTTGGCGATCTCCTGCAGGCTCTGGGCCTCCTCGCGCTTGCGCGTCAGGTTGACGACGTCCTCGAGCTCCTCGCGGTCGAAGGCGGCGGCCGCCCGCTCCAGGACGATGGCGTGCATGGCCGCCTGCTCGGCCTCGTCCCAGCTCAGGGCCATGGGCGCGTTGGGTTCGCCGGCGCCGGCGTGGTCGAGGGGGACGCCGCGGCGCTCGTGGGCCTCGCGGTGGATGGCGTCGATGGAGGCGATGCCGCGCCCGTGCAGCTCGATCAGGAGGGCCTGGGCCAGGCGCTTGCGCAGCTCGGGGTAGCGCGCCAGCAGGCCGTCCAGGTACTCGCGGTTGGCCTTCGCCGTGTCGCTCATCGACCCTCCTCGCGGCGGCGCGCCGCTGCTTGCGCCCGCAGCTGGCCGCCAGTCGCTGACCCGCGGCCGCGCGGCGCCTAGATCAGCTCCCGCGTGGCGGCGGCCGGATCCCCGGGGTCGAAGCGCACGAGGGCCAGCTCGGGGCCGTCGTGGGCGGCCGACAGGGCCTCGGTCCGGCCGATGTGTTCGCGCCAGGCGCCGGTCAGGCGCGCCGACTCGTGCACGTGCCCGTGCAGGGTCACCCGGGGCCCGCGCGCCTCGATGAAGCGCCGCACCGCCATGCTGCCCACGTGCACGTCCAGGGGCACGCGGTCGACCATCTTGCCGTCCAGGGCGGCGCGGTCCAGCTTCGTGTCGTAGGGCGGCGTGTGGAAGAGCCAGATGGCCTGCGCCTGGTCGGCGTCGCCGGCCAGGCGGGCCAGGTCCTTGGCGATGGTGGACCAGCGCGTCTCGCGCTCGGGCACGGGCACCGTGCGGCGCCCCGCCTCGGGGGAGACCGCTCCGGGGTCCACGGAGCGGGACACGTCGTAGCGCTCCCAGTCCTTGAGGAGAAAGGGCGTGGGCGGGACGCAGGCGTAGCCCGTCACCGTCCAGCGCTCCAGTTCGACCGTGCGCTCGTGGACATACTCCCAGACGCCGGCCGCCGCCGCCCCGAGGACGGATGCCTCCGCGAGGCGCGGATCGTCGTTGCCCAGGATGAGCAGCACCCGCGGCGCCGACGGGCCCAGGTCGTCGGCCAGGCGGCGGAAGGCGGGGGCCAGGAAGCCGCCGATGAAGTCGGCGCGGCCGAAGTTCGAGGCGCGCAGGGCGAGGTGGTTGGGCAGCAGGTCGCCGCCCAGCAGCACGGCGCGCGGCTGCTCGGCGCGGATGCGCTCGAGGAGCTTCTCGTAGCGATCCGTGTGGCCGTGCAGGTCCGAAGCGAAGAAGCAGGTGAACACGCGCCGCCTTTCGTCTCGCGCTCGCCGCCCGCCACAATAAAGCGCGGGCCATGGCGCTGGCAACCGGGCGCCGGCCGGATTACCCTGTCCGGGGAGGCATCATGACCGATTCCGGCCTCGTCTTCGGACCCGTCCCCTCGCGCCGCCTGGGGCAAAGCCTCGGGATCAACAACATCCCGGCCAAGGTCTGCACCTACGCCTGCGTCTACTGCCAGGTGGGCCGCACGCGGCGCATGCCCCTGGCCCGGGAGGCCTTCTTCGATCCCGAAGCGCTGGCCGCCGAGGCGGCCGCGCGCGTGGACGCCGCCCGCCGCGCCGGCGAGAGGATCGACGCCCTGACCCTCGTGGCCGACGGGGAGCCCACCCTGGACCGCAACCTCGGCCGCCTCGTCGACGCCCTGCGCGGCCTGGCCATCCCCGTGGCCGTCATCAGCAACGCGTCCCTGATCGGCCTGCCCGACGTGCGCGAGGAGCTGGCCCGCTCCGACTGGGTCTCCCTCAAGGTGGACGCCGTGGACGAGGCCGCCTGGCGCCGCGTCAACCGCCCCCACCCGCGCCTCGCGCTGGCGGCGATCCAGGACGGCATCCGCGCCTTCGCGCGGGACTACCGCGGCACCCTGGTCACCGAGACCCTGCTGGTGGCCGGCGTCAACGACGGCGAGGAGCACCTGGCCCGCGTCGCGGCCTTCCTGGCCGAGGTGGCGCCGGCCACGGCCTACCTGGCCGTGCCGGTGCGGCCGCCGACGGAGCGCGGCGTGCGCGCGCCGTCCGCCGCGGCCGTCAACCGGGCCTACCAGGCCCTGGCCGACCGCCTGCCGGCGGTCGAGCTGCTCACGGGCTACGAGGGAAACGCCTTCGCCGCCTCGGGCGACCTGCGCGCCGACCTGCTCGGCATCTGCGCCGTGCATCCCATGCGCGAGGACGCCGTGGCGGAGCTGATGGCGCGCGACGGCGCCGGCCCCGCGGACCTGCGCGCCCTCGTGGACTCCGGCGAGCTGGCGGAGGTGACGCACGAAGGCCGGCGCTTCTACCTGCGCCGGCCCCCGCGCGGAACCTGATCGCTGTTTCGCACGCCTAGCGGCCCAGCTTGACGATCTTCCGCACCGCCGTCTCGCCGCCCGCGCGG
The DNA here is from genome assembly GCA_016933175.1 of Candidatus Krumholzibacteriota bacterium. Lineage (GTDB taxonomy): Bacteria > Krumholzibacteriota > Krumholzibacteriia > JACNKJ01 > JACNKJ01 > JAFGBK01. The sequence continues at coordinate 18,547 of JAFGBK010000093.1, forward strand.
ACGCGCAGGAAGTAGACGCCGGCCGGCGCCGGCCGGCCCGCCGTATCCGCTCCCTCCCAGCGCAGCTGGTGCTCCCCGCCGCCGAGGAGCCCTTCGGCCAGGGTGCTCACCAGGCGGCCGCGGGCGTCGAAGACGCGCGCCGTCACCGCGGCCGGCGCGGGCAGGGTGAGCCGCCACTGCGTGGCGCCGGGCAGGGGATTGGGCCAGGCCCGCGACAGGCGCAGGGTCGCCGGGATCTCCGGCGCGGCCGTGGCCGGACCGCCGCCCCCGCCGACCGTCACGTCGTCCACGTAGAAGCCCTCGTCGTGGCCGGAGCCGTCGGTCTCCAGGCGGAAGCGGACGCGGGCCGTCTGCCCGGCGTCCAGGTCGAGGTCGTAGACGCGCGCGGCCCAGCCGCAGATGAAGAGCATCGAGTCCAGGGCGCCGCCGCTGCCCAGGTAGTCCAGGACGCGCCAGTCGCCGCCGTCCTCCACCTCCACGAAGAGGCCGTCGGTGCCGTAGATGGTCACGTCGAACCAGCTCCAGAAGGAGACGGTGGCGTCCTCGGGCGCGACGAAGGCGGGCGTGGCCAGCCAGGCCGAGGCGTTGTCGGGGTAGGTCATCCCCGTGGGATCGCCGCAGTACCAGCTCGTGACCCCGGAGTGGGCGCGCTCCGTGCTGAGGTGCCAGCGGTCGTTGACGCCGCCGTGGGTCCAGCCCGGCGCGCCGGACTCCATGTCGTCCGCCAGGCCGGGCTCGCCGACGGCAAGCAGGAAGGCGTCGGCGTCGGCGCCGTCATCCCAGGCGAAGGACAGGTCCAGCTCCGTGTAGCCGGGCAGGGGGCAGCCGGCGCCGATCATCACCGTGAAGTCGGGCGCCAGGGGCGCCATGGCGCCGGGCGGCAGATCCTGGGCGCAGGCCGCCGCGCCCTGGAGGACGTCCAGGCAGGGGTCGCCGCTGGCCAGACCGGCCGTGAGGCCGCGCAGCGTGCCCGAGCCCTCGTTGCGCACCCAGACCGTCACGGCCACCGTCTCGCCCGGCTCGGCGACGCCGTCGCCGTCGCCCGCGATCTCGCTGACCGCGTAGCGCTCGAAGCGCGCCACGGGCCAGGACTGGCGAAGCGGCAGGGGTACCGACCAGGCGCCGCCGCCGGTGTCCGCGAGGTCGAGGCGCAGGCCAAGCGGCGCGCCCACGGGCGTGCCCGTGGCGAGCTGGATCACCAGGGGCGCGTCGAGGCCGGCCACGGCCCCGGCGGGAACGGTGCCGAGATCGGCGTCGCCCTGGAGGACGAAGACGTCCGGGTGGGCGGCGACCAGCGTGCCCGTCACACCCGGGGCCGCCAGGGCGCCCCAGTTGCGCAGGACCGGCCACAGCTCGATGACCTCGCCCGGGCCCGCCTCGCCGTCGCCGTTGCCGGCCGAGGGCGGCGCGGCGTCGTCATCGACGGTGAGCGAGGCCAGGGCCAGGAAGGGCTCGTCGCCGACCGCCATCACCGGCTGCTGCGAGGCGGGATGGTTGGGGCCGCTGACGGTGAGGGTCAGCGCCTGGGAAGGGCCGGCGGCCAGGGTGAAGCGGAGCTGCCCGGCCGCGTCCGTGAGGCCGGCCAGGTAGACGCCGCCGCCCGCCAGGCAGGCGCGCAGGCCCGCCGCCGGCCCGGCCGCGTCGCGCGCCTCGATGGTGAAGTCCGCGCCGCCGGCCGGCACGCTGGCCGGCGCCGTCACGACGAGGTCCGTGATGGGCGCCGTGTGGCAGGCCATCTCGGGATCGCCCAGCAGGTTCACCTGGTATTCGTGCCAGCGGTAGACGTTGCCGTCCTGCGAGAAGGGCACGCGCAGGATCTTGGGCCAGACCACGGCGGCGCCGAACTGCGTCAGGCCCTCGTCGAGGATGGCGGCGTAGAAGTCCGAGTCGTAGGTCTCGGAGTAGCCCCAGCCCGGATTGCCCGGCGAGCCCCAGCCGTAGCGGCTGTTGCCCACGAAGGCAATGGAGCCGCCGTTGCCGTTGGTGGCGAAATGTTCGGCGATGCAGTTCTCGTCGAAGGCCGCCGACCAGCAGCCGATGGAGAACAGGACGTGGAAGTAGGGCGCGTTGTGCAGGGCGTCCGCGTCGCTGCGGTAGAGGTAGTCGGCGCCGCAGCCCATGACCGAATAGTTGGCGTGGCCGGCGTGGTTGGTCAGGTGGGCGCCGGCGTTGAGGGCGTCGATGACCGAGGAGGGCGAAAGATTGCCCAGTGTCTCGTACTGCCGGTCCACGGGCTCGTAGTCGGCGAAGCTGCGCGCGGCCATCATGTCCTTGCCGATGCCCGAGTCGGTGAAGGGATTGGTCCACAGAACCTCGGCGAAGAAGAAGGCGTCCATGGCGTGCCCGGCCGCCGCGTCGCGCTCGTAGCCGAGGAACTTGCCCACCATGGCCTGGGCGTCGCCCAGGTCGTCCGTCGGCGCGCGGCCCACGAGGACGTCGGGATAGAGGTCCACGTCGTCCGTCACCTCGCCGTGGAGGCCGTCGCCGTCGGCGTCCCAGGTGCCGTCCAGGTCCGAGAAGTAGAGGTCGGCGCGGATCTCGTTCTCGTTGTCGTAGAAGCCCGCCTCGCAGTCGAAGGCCCAGGCGATGCGGCTGGGCACGATGTGATCGTCGCCGGCGAGCAGCACGTAGCTCGATCCGTGGGCGGCCACGCTGGCGATGATGAACGCGCGGATGCTGGCGGCCAGGTCGGCGGCGGGATAGGCGCCCCAGATCCACTCGGTGGTGAACACCTGGGCCGGCACGCCCTTGGCCGTCTTCCAGGCGGCGTACTCCTCCCAGGCCGCGCGCTGGGCCTCCTCGGTGATGATGAGGTACTGGGGCGCGGCAGGGTCGAGGGCCTCGGCCTCGCCGGCGGCGCGCGGCGCGGCCAGGGCCTCGCCGCCGCGCAGGCGGCGCGCGGCCAGCGTGCGCGCCAGACGGTCCATGTCGCCCTCGCGGCCGATGGCGAGCGGCGCGCGCGTGTCCGCGGCCAGTGTGATCTCCAATCGGACGCGCTCGTGCAGGATCAGCTCGCCGCGGACGGGGTCGTACTGGACCGGGCGCACCTCGCAGCCGGCCACGGCCAGGCCGCGCAGGCGGCCCGTCCCCCTGAGAAGCGCCAGCTCGGCGGGCCAGGCCCGGTCGCCGCCGTAGATGGCCGCATCGGGCGGCGCGAGGGCCGGGGCCTCCCGCTCCACGCCAACGGGTCCGAGGATGGCCGGCGCCTGGGCCGGCCGCGGCGGCGCGCAGGGCAGGCGGCGCGCGGCCAGGGACGTGGCGCGCAGGCCGACGGCCCGCGTGCCGGCGGGCAGCAGCACCTGCTCGGACAGCACGGGCAGGGCCGGCGCGCCGGGCTCCGCCAGGAGCTGGCAGCCCGGCAGGCTGGCCAGGATGAAGCCCTCGCGCTCGGCCAGGTCCAGGGCGCTCGCGGGGTAGTCGAGGGTGATGGTCATGGTTTCCGCCGCGGCGGGCGCGGCCGCCAGGAGGGCGGCGGCCAGGGCGAGCAGGCGGACGAGAGGGCGGCGCGACTGCGGCATGAGTCCTCCTTCGGACGAAAGCGGGGCCGGCGGCATCGGGATCCTTCCTGAATTATAGCACGGGCTCGCGGAGAGCCCGTGCCGCGATCAGCGCAGCAGGACGGCGCGGGCCGCCGCCACGCGGCCGCCGCTCTCCAGGCGCAGCAGGTAGACGCCCGACGGCAGGGCGCGGCCGCGCGCGTCGCGGGCGTCCCAGGCGAGAACGCTCTCGCCCGCGTCGCGCCAGCCGTCCAGGGGCGCGGCCAGCAGCCGGCCGCGCGCGTCGAAGACGCTGAGGCGCGCGGTCCCCGCCGACGGCAGGACGCAGCGGATCCGCGCGCCCGGGCGCAGCAGGCCGGGTACGACGAGGCGCGGCGAGGCGGCCGCGGGCCCCCCGGGCGCGGCGGTCAGGTCCAGCCAGGGGGCGTAGCTGACATGGTCGCCCACCTCGTCGCCCTGGCCGCCCGGGTTGGTGACGGGATGGTAGGGGCCGCTGGCGTGGCCCCACCAGCACCAGCGCGCGTCCACGGCCTCGGCGCGGCCGGGCCGGGGATTGACGACGGCCACGGCCAGGCCGTTGCCGGCCACGCGGGACTCGCGCAGGATCAGCGCGCTGTGATCGGCGTAGACGCCGCCGGCCAGGCCGAGGGCCGCGTTGTCCAGCAGGTCGGCGCCGGTGACGGCGCCGCCGGATTGCATCAGCCAGAGGGCGCCGCCGTCGCCGTCGCACTGGTTGCCGGAGACGGCGCCGCCCGCGGCGGTGAACTGGGCGGCGTAGGCGTAGAGGCCGCCGCCCTGGACGGCCGCCTCGTTGCCCGCCACGACGCAGTCCTGCAGGTCCAGGGCGGGTGTGCTGAGCAGGCAGAGGCCGCCGCCGAAGTCGGCGGCGTTGCCCTCGATGCGGCAGTCGAGGACGGTCGCCTGGGCGTTGGACACGCTGAGTCCGCCGCCGGAGCCGCCCGTGTTGTCGTGGATCCAGCAGTCGTCGAGGACGGCCCGGGCGCCGTCCTGCACCGACACGCCGCCCCCCAGCCCCACGGCCGTGTTGCCGGCGATCGTGCACCGCTCGACGCGAGCGCCCTTGGCGGCGCCGTAGATCTCCAGGCCGCCGCCCGAGGCGGACGCGTTGCCCGTGAACAGGCAGTCGCGGAAGATCGGCGCGCCGTCATCGCAGTACACGCCGCCGCCGTGGTTCTCGGCCGAGTTGCCGGTGAAGACGCAGTCCTCGAAGACCGGGGAGGCGCCAAGGCAGCGGACCCCGCCGCCCGAGCACCAGGGTCAGGCGCCGGCGGTCCAGCCGTTGGTGATGGTGAACCCCCGGATGCGCGTGGTGCTGTCCACTGGCTGCGCGATGTTGACGACCGTGTCGCCGCCGCCCCCGTCGAGGGTCGTCGCGGCGGCACCCGCCTCGGAAAGGAGCGTGATGCCCTGCCGCTTCGGCCAGTTCAGGTTCTCGCGGTAGGTGCCCGGCGCGACGAGGACGGTGTCGCCGGCGGGAACGAACAGGAGCGCCGTGCCGATGCGGACGTAATCGCCCGGCACGTGGACGGTTCCGGCCCCCGCGGCCGCGGCCAGGCAGGTCAGGGCGATGGCGATCGGAATTGCGCGACGCAAGAAGGCACCTCCGGTGGATGGCAGGGCGCGGCCCGGCTTGCGTTCCGGCGGGACCGTCCGGCCCCGCCTGATCGCGGGAAAGGCCATATCGGGCCGTGGCACGATTCTACCATGCCCGCGGGTCCGCTGTCCGCTCCGCGCGGGCAGCGGCGATCCCGCTGGGTTTGAAAGAAGATCCAGAATCCTGCATACTTGATGGTCATTCAGTACACGACGTGCCGGGGCATGCTCCTGGCTGAACATCCGGAGGTACGTCGATGACCTTTCTGCGCACGCTGGTCCGACTCTGCGCGCTCCTGAGCCTGCTGATGCCCGGCGTGGCGGTCGCCGCCGCGCTCGTGGCGGACCACACCGCCGCCGACGCCTTCGACCTGATCCCGGAGAGCTGGTTCCAGGACGTCCGCGACGACCTGAACATCTTCTACGGCCACACCTCGCACGGCAACCAGGTGATGCGGGGGATCGAGATCCTCGAGGGGATGGATCCCGTCCTCTACGAGCGCCCCTTCTTCCACGAGATCTCCGACGACCTGGGGGCCCAGGGGGACACGTCCTGGGTGCCGCCCACGCGCGCCTACCTGGACGCGCATCCCGAGTGCAACACGGTGATGTGGTCCTGGTGCGGGGGCGTCAACGACAGCAACGAGCAGGGCATCCAGGTCTACCTGGACGCCATGGACGCCCTCGAGGCCGACTACCCCGCCGTGACCTTCGTCTACATGACGGGGCACCTGGAGGCCACGGGGCCCGACGCCAACCTCTACCTGCGCAACGAGCAGATCCGCGCCTGGTGCGTCGCGCACGAGAAGGTGCTCTACGACTTCGCGGACATCGAGAGCTACGATCCCGACGGCGTCTGGTACCCCTGGGACGGCGACTACTGCGCCTGGTGCTCGGACTGGTGCGCCAACCCGGATCACTACTGCCCGGACTGCGAGGACTGCCCCCACTCGCACTGCTTCAACTGCTTCCGCAAGGCCCGCGCCTTCTGGTGGATGGCCGCCCGCCTCGCGGGCTGGCCGGGAACGGCCACGGACGCGCCGGCGCCGGTGGCGGCCGGGCCCGCCCTGGCGCCCTGCCATCCCAATCCCTTCAATCCCGCGACCACGCTGCGCTTCCGGCTGGACGCGCCCGGCCCGGCGCGCCTGGCGGTCTTCGATCTCGCCGGCCGCCGCCTGGCCCTCCTCGTGGACGCGGATCTTCCCGCGGGCGAACACGCCGCCACCTGGAACGGCCGGGACCGGGCGGGGAACCAGCTGCCCAGCGGCGTCTACCTCGCGCGCCTGACGACCGGATCCGGCCGCGCCATGCAGAAGCTCACCCTGGTGAAGTAATCCCGCGCACCGACTGAACATCGTTCTGGTTCCGGGGAGGGGCGCCTCGTGGCGCCCCTCTTTCTGTATGGAACGGGCCGTTCCCATCGGGTATGCTCGCCCATCACACTCCGGAGACCGGTCCCTTTCCAGCACAAGGGGGTAGGCATGACCTTCCAGGAGCGACTGGCGGCCCTGCTCGAGAAGCGCGCCGCGGTGGTGCGCGACAACATCCCGCGCGAGGAGATGATCCGCGAGGGCGTCGAACACGGCGAGGGCATGGTCAGCGCCTGCGGCGCCCTGGCCACCTGGACGCCGGTGGAGTCCACCGGGCGCAGCCCCAAGGATACCGTCATCGTCAAGCGCCCCGCCAGCGAGGACACCATCGACTGGAACAGCCCGAACAACATCCCCCTCGACGAAGAGACCTTCGACATGGTCTTCGAGGACGCCCTGGCCATGCTGGAGAAGGTGGACCGCATCTACGTCACCGACCGGCTGGTGGGCGCCGATCCCGGCTACGCCCTGCCCGTCAAGACGGTGGCCGACTGGGCGCTGACGGCGCTGTTCACCGACAACATGTTCCGCCCCTGGTCGGACAAGCTGGCCGCGCAGAGCTGCTTCAGGGACCGCCCCTTCACCCTCGTCGTCCTGCCCTACCGCAAGCTGGACCACACGAGGTACGAGGGGCGCCTGCGCGTCGACCCGCGCCTGGGCCACACCTCGAGCATGGTCATCGGCATGGACATGGACCGGCGGCTCGGCATCGTCTACGGCTCGGCCTACGGCGGCAGCGTCAAGAAGCTCATCTTCACGGTGATGAACTACGTGCTGCCCGGCGAGGGCATCCTGCCCCTGCACTGCAGCGCCAACGAGGGCCCCGACGGCACCAGCGCCCTGCTGCTGGGCCTGTCGGGCACCGGCAAGACCACCCTCTCGGCCGACGCCTCGCGCGCCCTGCTGGGCGACGACGAGCACGGCTGGGACGAGCACGGCATCGCCAACTTCGAGAACGGCTGCTACGCCAAGCTCATCGACCTCGATCCGGTCAAGGAGCCCGAGATCACGCGGGCCTGCTTCCACGACGACGACTACCTGAAGCACGGGGCCATCATCGAGAACGCGATGGTCTACACGACCGGCGAGTTCGACCTCTTCGACGACCGCTTCACGCCCAACAGCCGCGGCTCCTACCCCCTGCGCTACCTGAGCAACATCAAGGAGTCCTCGCGGGCCGGGCACCCGAAGACCATCCTCTTCCTCACCGCGGACGCCAACGGCGTCATCCCGCCCGTGAGCCGGCTCACGCGCGAGCAGGCCATGCTCTGGTTCCTCATGGGCTACACCAGCAAGCTTGCCGGCACGGAGACGGGCATCGTCGAGCCGCAGAGCACCTTCTCGCGCTTCTTCGGCCAGCCCTTCATGCCGCGCAACCCGGACGTCTACGCCAACATGCTCGGCGAGAAGCTGGACCAGCACGGCACCAGCGTGTACCTGGTCAACACGGGCTGGTCCGGCGGGCCCTACGGCGTGGGCGAGCGCATTGACCTGCCGGTGACGCGGGCCATGGTCAACGCCGCCCTGGCCGGCGAGCTGGAGGACGCCGAGTACGTGCCGGATCCCGTCTTCAAGGTGCTGGTGCCCAAGGCCTGCCCCGGCGTGCCGGACCCGAGGATGCTCGATCCGGTCAACACCTGGGACGACCCCAAGGCCTTCGCCGAGCGGGCGCGCAAGCTGGCCGCCGACTTCGCCAAGCACTTCGACAAGGCCTACGGCGACAAGGGCATCGCGCCCGAGGTCGCCGCCCAGTGCCCGGGCAAGTAGCGGCGCGCGGCTAGTACAGCTCCTTCACGGCGGTCCAGGTGCGGGCGGCGGCGGCCGTCTCGTCGCAGCCCACGGGCCAGGCTCCGATGGGCAGGACGCAGCCGCTGACGGCCGGCGCGCAGGGCGAGTCGCTCTGCAGGTAGTAGTTGCCGCTGCCGTCGACGCCGCAGAACTCGGGGTCGGCCGAGATGTTGCCGTTCACGCCCAGTTCGCCGGCGAAGGGGGCGACCCAGTCGGCGGCGGCGCCGTTGCTCAGGTTGTTCCAGAAGTCGCAGCAGCCGATGGTCAGGCCGGCGCTGCTGTACACCGTCATGGCGCCGCCGTCCGTGGAGTCCACGATGAGGCAGCGCTCGAGCGTGGCGGCGCAGTTCTCCAGGTAGATGCCGGCGCCGTAGAGGACGGCCTCGTTGGCCACGAAGGTGCAGCCGGTGAATACGCAATCCATGTCGTAGCAATAGACACCGCCACCGTACAGGCCGGCGCTGTTGCCGACGAAGGTGCAGTCCGTGAAGGTCACGCCGGCGGCGGACCAGGCGAAGACGCCGGCGCCGCCCGTGCCGGCCTCGTTGTTCTCGAAGACGCAGCGCGTGAAGCTGGCCTGCGAGTCCTCGTAGGGCAGGTAGGCGCCGGCGCCGTAGGTGTCGGCGACGTTGCCGGCGAACACGCAGTCGGCCAGGTCCACCGCCGCGTGGCCGATGCGCAGGCCGGCGGCGTCGGAGATGTAGCCCCCGGTGACGGTGACGGCCTCCAGACGCGTGCCGGCCTCCATTTCCTCGCAGTAGAGGACGCGTCCCAGGCCGCCGCAGTCGATGACCACGTCGGCGGGATCGCCCGTGGCGCCGCGCAGGGTCACGCCGCCGTGCAGCCCGAGACCGGACTCGTAGTAGGTGTCGGCGGCCACCAGCACCGTGTCGCCGCTGACGGCGAAGGCCAGGGCGTAGGTGATGCTGGGCTGGTCGCCCGGCACGTGGATGGTGCCCGCCGCCGCGGACAGGGCGAGGGCGGCAATCACGACGAGCGAGACGCAGACGGCGCGCATGGCGAACCTCCCGGCGCATGAGGGGTGGCATTCGCCGATGAGAATACCAGAATGCTCGCGTGGCCAGCAGGCAAATCGCCGCCGCCTTGACGGGCCCGCGGCCGGCGGTTAGGCTGAACGGCCCGGCGCCGGCCCCGCGAGTCGCGACGACTCAGCGGGACGGGAGTCCGGCTCCGGACACGCCCGCCCGGAGGTGACCATGCGCATCCTCTCCCCGCTCCTGGCCGCCCTGGCGCTGATCCTGCTCGCGGCCTGGGTCCTCGGCGGCCCGGCCATCGAGTCCAGGGGCGCCCACCCCTACGACGCTTTCGAGAAGCCCGCGGCCTGCCGCGCCTGCCACCGCGACTTCTACCGCCAGTGGCGCCAGTCCATGATGAGCCAGGCCTACACCCACCACTGGGACGAGATCGAGTACTGGGACCTGGCCGTGCCCCACGCCGAGAAGGATCCGTCCTTCAAGGAGGCCCAGGAGGGCTGCAACGGCTGCCACGCGCCCCTGGCCTGGCTTGCCGGCGACGTGCCGCCGCCCCGGCCGGCGGCCGGCTCGCGGGCCAACGAGTCGGTGTCCTGCGACCTGTGCCACACGGTCACCGGCTTCGCGGGGGACACGCCCTTCAACTTCAACTGGGTCTCCTCGCCGGGGCGGGTGAAGTACGGCCCCAAGCCGGGCGTCGAGAGCCCCCACCACGACACGCAACGGTCCGACTTCCTGAGCAGTGCCGAGTTCTGCGGCACCTGCCACAACGAGATGAGCCCCTTCGGCGCCTGGGTGAAGTCCACCCAGCTCGAGTGGGCCGAGGGCCCCTACGCCGCCGAGGGCGTGCGCTGCCAGGACTGCCACGCGCCGCGCGCCTGGGGGCGCAGCGCGTCCATGGGCGAGGAGGCCTGGGTGGCGCAGCACCTGTTCCACGGCGCCCACGACGACGGCAAGCTGGCCGGCGCCGTCGAGATCCGCATCCACCCCGACGAGCGCGAGGTGCCCTACGACGGCGTCGTCATGCTGACGGCGCAACTCTTCAACGCCAAGGCCGGCCACCGGATACCCACGGGCTCCGTGGAGGACCGCATCGTCTGGCTGCACGTCACCGCCACCGACGCCGCGGGGAAGACCTGGCATTTGCCCGTGGATCCCAAGGGCTTCGACGGCGAGGACTACACCATCGCCGCCGACGTGCTGGCCTACCAGGACCTCGCCGTGCCGCTGGGCCGGCCCGACTTCCCCGGCGTGCAGCGCGACGGCGAGCCCGTGGGCGACCGCATCTACCGCAAGGCCTACCTGGACCCCGAGGGCCGCATGACCATGATGCAGTGGAACACCCAGTCCTTCGGCGTCGACTACCGCCTCGGCCCGCGCGAGACTGTGCTGGAGACCTTCACCTGGGACATGCCCGACGACATCGCCGTCGGCCGGGTGACCGTCGCGGCGTCCCTCAACTACCGCAAGCTCGTCAAGCCGGTGGCCGACCTGCTCGAGGTGCCGGACGACGAGGAGGAGCTCATCGTCATCAACCGGGCCGAGACCTGGTTCGAGGTCTACGACTAGAGGAGGCGGCCATGCCCCCGAGGAACGTGCTGCTGTCCGCACTGGCCCTGCTGCTGGGCGCGGCGGCCCTGCCGCCCGCGGACGCCGGCGCCGTGCCGGCCTTCGCGCGGCGCTACAAGATGTCCTGCACCACCTGCCACGCCCCCTTCCCGCGCCTGAAGGACTACGGCGACGAGTTCGCAGGCGCGGGCTTCGTCATCCCCGAGGAGGAGAAGGAGCGCGACTACGTCAGCGAGGGCGACGATCTGCTGTGGCTCAACCGCGTCTTCCAGCTCGGCATGCGCCTCGACGCCTACGGCGTCTGGGAGGGCGACGCCGACGTGGAGACCGACCTGCAGACGCCGTGGGGCCTGAAGCTGCTGTCGGGCGGCGCCCTGGCCAAGGGCATCAGCTACTACTTCTACTTCTACATGTCCGAGCGCGGCGAGGTGGCCGGCGTCGAGGACGCCTACGTCCACTTCGACGACGTGGGCGGCGCGCCCCTGGACGTCATGGTGGGCCATTTCCAGGTCTGCGACCCCCTGATGAAGCGCGAGCTGCGCCTGACCTTCGAGGACTACCAGATCTACAAGGAGAAGATCGGCGGCTCGGGCACCAACCTCGCCTACGACCGCGGCGTCATGCTGGCCTACGGCATCGAGGAGACGGGCACCGACCTGGTGGCCATGGTGGTCAACGGCAACGGCAAGGACGAGGCCGGCGACGACCACCGCTTCGACGACGACAAGTACAAGAACGCCGGCCTGCGCCTGGCCCAGGGCCTCGGCGACGTCGCCAGCGTGGGCGGCTTCGTCTACTACGGCAAGGAGCGCGAGGCGGACACGGGCAACGCCAACGAGATCCTCTACTGGGGGCCCGACGTCGTGATCGGCTACGGGCCCGTCACCCTGACGGCCCAGTACCTGCTGCGCACGGACACCAACCCTGACTTCGCGGACACGGAACCGGACGAGGAGATCGAGACCGCGGGCATCGTCGCCGAGCTGGTCTTCGGACCGCAGGGGGAGGACGGCCGCCACTGGATCACCCTGCTGTACAACCGCATCGATTCCGACCTGGACGGCGAGGACTACGAGTCGGTGACGGCCAGCTTCGGCTACCTGCTGGCGCGCAACCTGCGCCTGATGGCCGAGTACACGCGCGACGTGGAGAACGAGGCCAACCGCGCCGTCATCGGCTTCGTCAGCGGCTTCTAGGAGCCCACGGGCCGCCTCAGCGCAGGCGGACGGACAGGCCCACGCCGTCGCGCAGGGGCAACAGGCTGCTCAGAAAGCCCGCGTCCCCCCACATGCGCTCGGTGAAGGCGCGCACGCCCCGCGTGGCGGGGTCGCTCGCGGCCGGGTCGGCCACCTTCCCGTCCCAGAGCAGGTTGTCGATGACGAAGGCGCCGCCCACGCGCAGGTGGCGGCGCAGCAGGCCGTGGACCTCGGGGTACTGCTCCTTGTCCACGTCGCAGAAGACGATGTCGAAGAGTCCCGGCGCCACCTGCAGCAGGTCCTGGCCGTGGCCGGTGAGGAAGACGGCGCGGTCGGCAAGGCCGGCCCGCGCCAGGAAGTCGCGGGCGAGCTTCATGTTCGCGGGGTCGCCGTCCGTGAGGAAGATCTCGCCGTCGGGCGGCAGGGCGCGGGCGAACCAGAGGGCCGAGTAGCCGAAGCCCGAGCCCAGCTCGAAGATCCGCTTGGCGCCCATCAGGTGGACGAGCTGCGCCAGCAGCCTGCCCACCTGCGGTCCGATGATGGGGAAGCGCCGCTCGGCGGCGAGGACGTGCATCTCGGCGAGAATCGGATCCTCGCCCGCGCGCGCCAGGCCGTCCAGGTAGTCGTGGACGGGCCCGGGTATCAACTCGCTCACGTCAGGCTCCCGCCAGGCGCAG
>JAFGBK010000094.1 GCA_016933175.1 Candidatus Krumholzibacteriota bacterium
CGGGCACGGCCTTCGAGATCCTGTCCATCGACATCGCCGACGTGGACGTGGGCAAGAACATCGGCGCCCAGCTCCAGACCGACCAGGCCGAGGCCGACAAGCGCATCGCCCAGGCCAAGGCCGAGGAGCGGCGCGCCATGGCCGTGGCCGCCGAGCAGGAGATGATCGCCAAGACCCAGGACATGCGCGCCCGCGTCGTCGAGGCCGAGGCCGAGATACCCCGGGCCATCGCCGAGGCCTTCCGCTCGGGCAACCTCGGCATCATGGACTACTACCGCCTGCGCAACATCCAGAGCGATACGAAGATGCGCGACTCGATCGCCGGCGGCGAGGGCGAGGGCGAAGGGCCCAAGAAGTGATCCTGAACGCCGGCTTCGAGACGCTCCTGCTGCTGCTGCTCTTCTTCCTGCTGCCGACCATCCTGAAGTCGCTCAGCAAGCAGGCGCAGAAGAAGCAGCCGCCGCCTCCCACCCGGCGGCCCCGCCCGGCACCGGAGCGGGCGCGGCCGGTCCGCGAGGCGGCGCCGGCCTACGGGCGCGGCCTGGAGGCGGCGCCCGGCGGGCCGGACCGGGCACCCGCTCCCCGGCGTGGGGCCCTGGGCGAGCTGGAGAGGGCCCTGGAGGAGATGGGCCGCGCCATGAAGGAGGCGGGCTTCGAGGAGGAAGAGCCCCTGCCGCCCATGGCCACGCCGGATTCCCTCGAGGCCGGACCCGGCCTCGAGCAGCCCGTGGTCATGGGCGTCTCGCTGGAGGAGGGGCCGTCACTGGAGATGGATGGCTCCCAGGAGACCCCGCGCTCGGCGGAGATTCTGCCTCGCGCCGACTACGTGTCGCGCAAGACGCCGCTGACCCACGCCAGCAAGCTGGGCCGCCACGCGGGCTGGCGGGTGCCCCGCGGCGCCCGCGGCTGGCAGCGTGCCGTGATCCTGTCGGAGATCCTGGGGCCGCCGCGATCGCAGCATCCCTGGGAGCCGATCGGCGAGAGCGACCGCTAGCGCAGGCGCAGGATCGTGAAGTCCACGTCCGGCGCCGGCGCGAAGCGGTGCCGCTCGCGGGCGGCCTCCACCAGGATCGGCGGCGTCTCGCCGGCGCCCAGCCGGTCCCAGACCACCCACTCGACACCCTCGTCCGCCAGGCGGGCGAGGGTGTTCGCATCGGGCCAGCGCGTCAGGTGGGACAGCTCCCGCGCGTCCAGGGGCATGGCCAGCACGCCGCCCAGCAGCGTGCCCAGGCGCGACCAGTCGCTGCGCGCCACGCGGCGCGCGGACAGGCAGTCGTCCCAGCCGGGCGCGCCGCGCATGTCGGGGAAGACGTAGTCGCGGGAGCTCAGGTAGGCGCCGCCCGGAACCGGCGCGCGGCCCTCGCGGACGGCGTGGGCCAGGGCCGTCTCGCCCTCCCAGACGGCCACGCCCGCCAGCCCCAGGTAGACCACCAGCAGCAGCGACGCCAGCGCGCGTCCAGCCCACGCGGTGGTCGTGCTGCTGGGCCGTCGCGCCCGTCCGGCGGCCGCTGCCGCGGCCAGGGCCAGACAGGGCAGGCCCAGCCCGTGCAGCCAGACGGTGAAGCGCCCCCACCAGGGCGCCGGCTGGATCAGGAAGAGAAGCAGGACCATGACGCCCAGCAGCAGGGCGGCCGGCCGCCACGGCGCGCCGCCGCGCCGCCGTGATCGCCAGAGGGCCCAGAGGGCCGCCGGCAGGCCGCCGGCGAGCCAGAGGTAGCCCAGGCCGCTGGTGGGCGCGTAGCCGGTGACGGGCGCGTCGGGCTGCAGCCAGCTGACCAGGGGCCGCGCCGCCCGCGGCAGGCTGGCCAGCCAGTCGGGCATGTTGGCCGCCAGCAGGCCCTTCATGTCGTAGCCCGCGGCAAGGAGGCGCTCGCCCAGGCGCAGCTCCACCGGGAAGAGCGGGTTTCCCGTGTGGATCATGTTGCGCGCGTACCAGTAGACCCCCACGGCCAGGGCCGCCGCCAGGGCCACCAGACCGCCCACCAGGGGTCGCCGCCAGGCGGACAGGCCGCCGGCGAGCAGGCGGGCGAGCACGGCAACCGGCAGCGTCACCAGGAGGAAGGGCGCGCCGAGCCCCTTGGTCCCCAGCATGAGCCCCAGGCAGGCGCCCAGTAGCAGGCCTCGGCTCACGGGATGGCGCCCCGCGTCACGGGAGAAGAGCGCCGCCGCCGCGAAGGACGCCATGACGGCGGCCGAGAAGGCGGGGTCCACGTAGCAGGTGCCGCTCTGGCCCACGAGGACCGGCACCCCGGCCAGCAGGCCGGCGGGCAGCCAGCGCCAGGGTCCGCCGAGGCCCAGCCGGCCGGCGAGGACGGCCAGGGCCAGCGCGGCCAGGGGCCAGAACAGGAGGTTCCCGCCGTCCACCAGGCGGCTGCTTCCCGTGAGCGCATGGACGAGGAAGCCGAGGGTCTCGACTGCCATCGGATAGCCGTTGGCGAACGGCAGGTCGGGGAGCTGATCGAGCCAGGTCACGCGCCCGGCCTGCACCCAGCCCTGCAGGGCCGGCAGGTGGTAGTAGAGGCCGTCCCAGTCGTAGGGCGGGCGGCGCAGGGCCAGGACGAGAAGGCGCATCCAGACCGAACCGGACCAGGCCAGCAGGGCGCCGGCTGCCAGCCAGGCGGCGACTGTTGCCCCGCGTCCGGGTGGTCCGGCGCGGCGGTTCGCGCCGGCCGGCGTTTCTGACGCGGCGGGCCCGCCCGGCGGCGGCGCGGCGCGGCCGCCCGGAGTCGCGGCCGGCCACCGCCAGGCGCAGGCAGCGGCGCCGGCGACGGCGAGCGTCAGGAAGGCTAAGGCCAGGCCCGGCGAGAGTGCGAGGCCCAGGGCGCCGCTGCCAAGGATCAGGACCTGTGGCAGCGCCAGCAGCACCGCCACGGCCACGAAGGCACGCTCGACGCCGCGCTCCGTCACGGGACCTTCTCCACGGGCGCGCCGCCGCAGGCGTTCACGTCCTCGCGGCGCCCGAAGAGGATGATGCGGTCGCCCGCCTCCAGCACCGAGGTCCGCGTGGGCAGGATGAACTGCCTCCCGTCGGCGCCGCGCTCGATGAGGATGAGCTGGATGCCCTTCTCCTGGCGCAGCCGCAGGAACTCGAGCGGGCGCCCGCAGAGGTGGGGCGGCGCCTCCATCTGCGAGACCACGTAGCCCCCCACCGTCTCCCAGGTCCGATGCCGGGCCACGGAGCTGATGCGCGAGGACAGGGATCCCCCCAGGTCCACCTTGAGGATCTCCTTGTTGTAGGCGTTGATGACGTCCTGGCGCTGGATGGTGCCCACGGGCCGCAGGGCGCCGCCGGCGGGCAGGACGGGCAGCTCCTCCAGGGTGCGCTTGCCGAACTGGCGCATGGCGACGTCGAGGTCGTCGTCCTCGCGCAGGAAGACGTCCAGTGGGCTCATGAGGTCCTCGGCGATGGCCAGGCGGCCCAGGTGCTGCATGTGCGGCAGCCCCTGCCGCAGGCTGTCGAAGCTGATGATGCCGATGAGATCGCCTGCGCCGTCCACGACGAAGAACTCGTAGTGGAGCGAGTTGATCATGCGGTCGTAGAGGTCGGCCAGGCATTCGCTGCGCGGGACGATCTCCATGTCTCGCGTCATGACGTCGCGCACGCGCAACTGGCGTAGCACGTTGAGTTCCTGGCCGGCCTGCAGGTCGATGCCGCGCCTCAGCAGCTTGATGGTGTAGATGGAGCCGCGGTACATGCGTTGGGCGAGCAGGGTGCCGATGATGCAGGAGACCATCAGGCCCGGGATGACGCCGTAGTCCCCCGTCAGCTCGAAGATGATCAGGATGGCGGTGATGGGCGCGTGGGTGGCGGCCGCCACCAGCGCGCCCATGCCGACGACGGCGTAGGCGCCGCTCGACGCCATGGGGAAGGGGACGACCAGGCGCGCGAGCAGACCCACGGCGCCGCCGAGGGCCGCTCCCATGAAGAGCGAGGGGGCGAAGATGCCGCCGGAGCCGCCCGAGCCGAGCGTGAAGGTGGTGGCGACGAGCTTGACGGCCAGCACGGCGAGCAGCAGGCCCAGGGCGATGTCCCCGTGGAGGGTGGCGCCGATGGTGTCGTAGCCCACGCCCATGATCTGGGGCAGCGCGAGGCCCAGGGCGCCGATACCCAGGCCGCCGATGACGGGCTTGATCCAGTCGGGCACGCGGCGGAGCCGCTCGAACAGGTCCTCCGAGGCGTGCAGGGCGCGCACGAAGGCGACGCCGATCAGCGCCGCCAGCAGGCCGAGCACCGCGTAGGTGAGCATCTCCGCCGGGTGGACGATTGAATACTCGGGGATCGCGAAGGCGGGCACGTCCCCCAGCAGCATGCGCGAGACGACGGTGGCGCTCACGGAGCTGATGACCACGGCGCCGAAGGCGCCCGTGGAGAACTCGCCCAGGATCACCTCGGTGGCGAAGAAGGCGCCGGCGATGGGCGCGTTGAAGGTGGCCGCGATGCCCGCCGCCGCACCGCAGCCGACGCCGGTGCGGATCTGCCGCGTGGGCATGCGCAGGAGCTGGCCCACCGTGGAGCCGATGGCGGCGCCGATCTGCACGATGGGACCCTCGCGCCCCACCGAGCCGCCGGTCGCGATGCACAGGGCCGAAGCGAAGGACTTGGCCACCGCCACCACGGGCCGGATCACGCCGCCCAGGCGGGCGACGGCGAGCATGACCTCCGGCACGCCGTGGCCCCGGGCCTCGGGCGCCAGGTACTTGACGATGAGGCCCACCAGGGCGCCGCCGGCGGCCGGCACGACCAGGCGCAGCTGCCAGGAGGAGCGGGCGAACTTGGCCAGGGGCGTGCCGCCGGTGCCCCAGGCCAGATCCTGGGAGGCATCGATGAGCCAGCGGAAGAAGACGGCGCCGAGCCCCGCGGCCAGGCCGATGGCGATGGCGACGAGCATGATGCCGGTGCCCCCGCCCAGGCGCAGGCCGAGGCCGGCGAAGACGGGCCGGCGGCCTGGCGGCGTCGAGTCCTCAATCCTGTCGGGATGATCGGCCATGGCGGCGGTCCCGCTCCCGTGGGGCCTGGGCGCGCGGCCGCGCTACCACTCCTTGAAGAGGCTCACGCGCACCGTGCGCAGCGTGTAGAAGTCGTTCTCGGCAAGCTCGAAGCGCGCGTTGAAGCCCCAGTCGGGGCGGACGTGGCGCGTCAGCGTAAGGTACCAGGCCGTCTCGTCGTAGTCCACGATGACGCTGCCCGGACCGATGAGCTGGTAGGAGACCGCGCCGAAGCGGGCGCCAGCGCCCAGGTAGAGCGTCAGCCACTGGAACCAGGTGACGCTCAGATCCAGGGAGCTGGACTCCGTGCGGCCGGGATAGCCCAGCTCGTAGCGTCCGCCCGCGGCGAGCAGCCAGTGGTCGCCCGCGTAGCAGGTCAGCCCGGCGCTGTAGCCATCGGACTTGTTGACGTCCTTGCTCTGCACGCGGGTGTAGCCCAGGCTGATCAGGCAGCGGCCGCCGGGCAGTGGCGCCAGAGCACCCAGGTCCAGGCGCCAGTCGGGATCGATGACGTCGCCGCTGCCACTGGAGACGCCCGCCGACAGGGCCAGGCCGCGCGGCAGGAAGCCCGTCAGGCTGACCCCGCCGGAGACGCCCTCGTCCTCGAAGCGCGCGGCGCGCCCCAGGTCCAGGCGCAGGCTCCAGCGCTCGGGCCGTGTCAGCGTGTAGGCCAGGAACTCGGCGTCGGCCTCGCCCAGGTCATCCGAGTAGCTACCGAACTCGACGCCCACCTCGAGCAGATGGGTGAGCGCGGGCGCCTCCTGGGCCGGCGCGGCCCCCGGGCCGGCCAGCAGGGGGAGGATCAGCGCGAGGGCGAGACGCCTAGCCATGGGAGTCCTCCTTGTCGGGCGGCGCCACGCCCCGCTCGGGGACGGCGGCCACCAGGCGCCGGCCCGACCGCCAGGCGGCCGTCCGGTCCAGGTCGCCGTGCCAGCTCATGGCCCAGCTGTAGAGGGCGATGAAGACGAGCACCTCCAGGGGCAGCCCGAAGATCAGAAAGAGGAAGGGCATGAACAGGAGGCTCAGGTTGTGGATCAGCCAGGCGTGGGCCAGGAACAGCATGGGCACCAGCAGGGTCAGGTGGATCATGACCAGGAAGGTCACCGCCAGGCGCCGCACCAGGGAGAAGTCGAAGACGTAGTAGGTCAGGCCGAGCAGGATGGGCACCAGCCCGATCAGGAAGAGGCCGGCGATGACCATGACCTCCACGTAGCCCGTGATGTCGTAGGGGAAGGCACCCGGCCAGGCGGCGAAGAAGTACTGGCTCCAGACCTGCAGGACGGCCGCGGCGCGCAGCAGGTAGGCGACGGGCACGTGCCGGCGTGGCAGCAGGAAGGAAGCCAGCAGCAGCACCGCCGCCAGGCCCACGCCCAGCCACCAGCGCTCGGTGGTCAGGGGCAGCGCGCCGCAGATGAGGCGCGGCACGGCGAGGTGCCAGTGGTCCCCCACCGGGTAGTGGACCATGGTCATGTAGCCCGGCAGGCCGATCACCCCGCGCCAGAACTCCATGATCTGCAGCCAGAGGCCGCTGACGCGGTTCATGATCAGCACCCAGCCGCCGCTCAGGAGCAGGGCCACGAGGGCCGCCCCTACCACGTGGCGCGGCCTGAGGCGCAGGGTGAGCATGGCCCGGTGCGGCGAGATGAGCCCGCCGGCCCAGCCGCGGCGCCGGAGCTGCTCGAGTTGCCAGCGCAGGACGCGGTCGTAGGCCCGGGGATAATCGCGGCGCTCAGGCATGGCGCGCCTCCCCGGTCTCGCCGGCGGCGAGCAGGCGGCCGCCCTCGTGGGCCCACACCGTTCCATGGACCGTGCCGCCCGCCGCCACCGTAACGCGGCGGGCGCTGAGGGTGGTCGGCCGGCCCGCGCCGCCCACGCGGCAGCCGGCGCCGAGGACCACGTCCCCCTCGGCCAGGAGCGGCCCCCCGATCCGGCAGCCGGCGCCCAGGCGCAGGTGACGGCCGCACACCAGGCTGCCCGCGATCACCACGCCCGGCCCCAGCTCGGCGTCCCGCCGGCACTTGACGCTGCCGTCCACGCGCACGCCGCGGCCCAGGCGCAGGCGGCCCACCACCACCAGGTCGAAGTCGATGCGGGCCTCCGCCTCGATCTCCAGATCGCCCTCGACGAGGCAGCGGCCCGCGCCGAAATCGACCTGGCCGGGCAGGTCCCGGGGCGTGAGCTCGCGGCCGCCGCCGGCCTCGTCGCCGTTGGTCTCGGCCGGCTCGTCGGCCGCGCCGAAGGCGATGGCGGGCGCGTGGAGCCGCTCGAAGCGGCAGCCCTCGCCCAGGCGAATGGACACCACCGCCGACACGCGCCCGTAGAGCGCGCAGCCGTTGCCGGCCACCAGCGCGTCCTCCGTGTGGAGCCAGCGCAGGGTCGTGCTCTCCTCGCCCAGTATGATGGGACCGTCGGCCAGCATGGCGCGGTAGATGTTGCGCGGCCCGCCCGCGAGGGCGCCGGCGGCGAAGACCTCCTGCAGGAAGCTGTGCTCGGCGGGCAGCGTCAGGTCGCCCAGCGCCAGGAGCAGCCGCTGGGACACGCGCTCGCCGGCCTCCGCCGCGGTGAACAGGGCTGGCGTGTCCGCGCCGGCGATCAGCCAGCCCGTGCCGTCCTCGAGGCGACCCTCACGCGAGCGGCCGTCCGCCTGGGCGGCGTCCAGGTCCGCGGTCAGATGCTGCGCCAGGAAGTCCCGGAAGCGCCGCGCGAAGTGGCGCACGTCCACCTCGGCGCGCCGCACCACCTGCAGGGGCGCCGCGTCCCGGCGCCGCCGGGCCTCGGCCCAGGCCGGCAGGAAGGGCAGCAGAGCCCAGCCCACGGTCAGGGCGAAGAAGAAGGCGATGGCCAGGACCGGGCTCATCCGTGGGGCCTTCCGTTGTGGCGGCTGTTGTGGTCCGTCTTGGACCAGTGGAGCCGCCCGTTGCGCTGCCAGGGCATGGTCTGGCCCACCGTGGCGCGGGAGACGGAGAACAGACTCACCAGGAAGCCGAACAGGAGGAAGGGCAGCAGCCGGATCCGCTCGCGCGAGCCGTCCAGGCGCGCGGCCGTGGCCAGTTCGAAGAAGGTGGCGAAGTTGCCGATGCTCGAGTAGGAGGTCACGGCGAGGATGATGATCAGCCCCGGCTTGTTAATGCCGAGGAACCAGAGCAGGATGGCCAGGGCCCAGCCCACCAGCATGACCGGCGACATCAGGTAGACGCCCAGCAGCAGGAGGCCGTCCAGCTTTTCCAGGCGGCCCACGCGCCGGCTGCGCACCAGCTGCCAGAAGTAGCGGACCATGGTCTGGTTGTGGCCCTTGGCCCAGCGCTTGATCTGCCGCACGCGCGCGGGCCAGCGCTCGGGCACCAGCTCGTAGCACTCGGAGCGGTTCTGGTAGGCCGTCTTCCAGCCGCCCAGGAGCAGGCGGTAGGTGGCGTCCGTGTCCTCGGCCAGGGAGTCCGTGTTCCAGCCCCCCACCTCCATGAGGGCGCTCTTGCGCACCCCGCCCACGGTGCCGCCGTACTGGGGCACCAGGTGGAGGTTCATGCGGGCCTGCTGGTCCACCTGGTATCCGCCGGCGCGCTCCAGGTCGAGCAGGCGGGTCAGCAGGTTCTCCTCGACGTTGGCGGGCACCACGCGTCCCATGACGGCCCCCACCTCGGGGTCGAAGAAGGGCGCCGTGAGCTGCTTGATCAGGCCGCGGCCCGGCATGTAGTCGGCGTCGAAGACGAGGATCAGGTCCGTGTCCACGTGGGCCATGGCCTCGGCCAGGGCCGCCGCCTTGCCGGCCTTGCCCTCGCGCCGCTCGTAAGGCATGACCACGTCGGGGTGGCGCGCGGCGAACGCGTCGATGATGGCCGCCGTGTCGTCATCGCTGCGGTCGTTGACGGGCATGACGCGCAGCCGCTCGCGCGGGTAGTCCACCTCCAGCAGGGCCTGCAGGATCTGGCTGATGACCGCCTCCTCGTTGTGGGCGGGCACCATGACCGTCACCTCGGGCCACTCGGCCTCGTCCACGTCGAGGTAGGGATGGCGCTGCCGGCCGTAGAGGCGGTTGAGCGTGAAGCTGTAGTGGCGGACCAGGTAGACGCAGACGAAGAAGATGATGACGTAGAGGGCCCAGGTCATGGCCGTCACCAGCCAGTGACCACGCCCGATCAGGGCGAAGAGTGTCACCAGCCGCTCGCGCGGGATGGCGTCGAGGATCGCGATGGCGAGGTCGGGGAACATGGCGGGCCCTCTCACCCCCTCACTCGGGCAAGTAGACGCGGACGTAGGTGAACTCGGCGGTCCCGCGGTCCACGGCCAGGTGCGGCCCGCGGTAGAGCCCGATGGGATAGCGCGCCTCGGGCAGGGGCACGGGCTGCTCGTCGATCCAGGCCCGCGGATGGCGGTCCACGAGGGCGAAGCGCAGGCGGTACCAGCGGTTCATCGCGGTCCGCTCGCCCATGTCGATGAGGTCCCAGATGTAGTTGACGCCGTCCACCATGTGGCGGACGGCCGCCTCGCTGCTGTCGGCGTAGATGGCCACGCCGCTCTCGTTGTGCATCTGCTCGCTGTCGCGCACCAGGAGCTGGGCGACGACGCCGTCCTCGTCCGCGGAGCTTGTCAGGCGCACCCTTGTTTCGAGGATGAACTCCTCGCCGCAGTCGAAGGGGAAGAAGTAGGAGGCGATGGCGCCCGCGGTGTGCCGGCCCACCAGTACGCCTCCCGCGAGCTCCCATTCACCCCAGCCCCAACCCTGCGGATAGGGCCCGCGCTGGAAGGACCAGTCGACCACGGGCACGAAGACGCGTCCGTCGACCGCCACCGGCGGGATGCGTCCGGCCTCGGCCCCCACGGCGCCGCCGCCCCGCGGGAAGGCCGGGAAATCGTAGTGAAGGCCGAGAACCCAGAGAACGGCCACGACCACCAGGATCAGCAGACAGATGCGAAGTCTCATTCCCTCGCGTTTCGACAGGCGGGACGCGCGGATGATTTCACCGGACCATGGCAGCGTCAAGGATTCTATCCCGACGGTCCGGAATGCCACGCGGGCGCCGCAATCCCTTAGAGGATATCGGCCTACGTTCCTGGAAACTTGACACCTGTCGGGCGGCTGCTATGCTTCGCGACGCGCCGGAGTGGTGAAACTGGTAGACGCAGGGGACTCAAAATCCCCCGCCCCTCGGGGCATGTCGGTTCGAGTCCGACCTCCGGCACCGCCAACCCGTTTCCGGCCAGCGGCTTGCCGAAGCAGAGGAAGCCGTCAGTACTCCCTCACCCAGCCCTCGGACACGTCGTACTCCGTGAAGCCCATCGAGGCGTAGAGGCTGTGTGCCGGCTCCCCGTAGGAGCCCACGTGGGCCGTCTCCGCGCCCAGGTCCTTCAGGCGGCGCAGCCCCTCGGCGATGACGGCCTTGCCCAGTCCCCGCCGCCGGTGCTCGGGCGCCGTGCCCACGGGCTCGAAGGCACCGGTTTGCGTGACGGGATCGAACCAGACGGTCGCGAAGGCGGCGATGGCGCCGTCGGGCGCCTCGGCCACCAGGTCCAGGTCTGGCCGGTACAGTGGCGCCCTCTCGATGTTGGCGTACCAGCCCGCGCCCGGGAAGGCCTCGGGGAGATCGTCGGGGTGGAAGGCGCGCCAGGAGGCGGCGGCGCGGGCGCGGTGGTCCTCAGGCCCCCGCATGGCGCGCACGGCGTAGCCCGCGGCCACGGGGACGTCCGGCACGGGCCGGGACAGGGGCCGGCGTCGCTGGAACTCCGCGACGCCCTCGTGGACGAAGCCCCGCGCCGCCAGCAGCGCGCGCCGCACGTCATCCCCGCTGTCGGCCCAGACCACCAGGCGCGGGCGCCCGCCGGTCCGCCGGGGCCGGGGCAGCTCTGCCTCGGCCACGTCCAGCATGGCCGCCTCGAGCGCGAGCGAGCGATGCCGGGGATGCACCTGGAGGATGGCCCAGCCGGGCGCCTCGGTGTTGAGCACGGCGACCAGGCGGCCGGCGTCCTCCCAGAGGAAGACGCCCTCCTCGAGGGTGCCGTCCCCCATGTTCAGGATGCCGTGCCAGCGCCAGTAGTCGAACCGGTAGGCCTGCCAGCAGAGCTCGCGGCCGCCGTCGAGGCGGAACGTCTCGTGCAGAAAGTCGCGGATGCGCGGGACGTCCGCGTCGCCGCGGCAGGGTCGCTGCGATAGTGTCATGGCGTCGCCTTCCTTCATGCCGGCCGTTCACGGATGGCAGAACGGGCATCGCCGGCGCCGATCGTGAGATGCCAACCGCGAAGGCTGGAAGATCGTGAGAGCCGCCATTCTCCGCGCGTGCGTCCGCGACGGCGATCACGCGGAGGACGGGCTCCGGGGTCAGGTACATCGAGGAAGTTCACCGGCCCTAGCGCAGCAGGACCACGCGCGCGCCGCCCAGTCCCGCGCCGTCCAGGCGGATCCGCGCCAGGTACACGCCGCTGGGCAGGTCGCCGGCCGTGAGGGTCAGGGCCACCGGGCCGGCGGCGACGTCCCCCCGCCAGGCGCTGACGGCCAGGCGGCCGGCGGCGTCCAGCAGATCGACGTCGAGCCGCCCCGCCCGCGGCGCCTCGCCGCGCAGCGTGAAAACGGGATTGGCCGGGTTCGGGTGGACGCGCCAGCGCGCCAGGGCTGGCGCCGGCGCCGGTTCGGCCGCCGTCACGGGAGCCAGGGGCTCGAACACGACGGGTCCCGCGCCCGCCAGCTCCTCGTCGTCCCAGATCCAGCCGTCGATGAGGGCGGTGTCCGTGACGAAGACGCCGTCGCTGCCCGCCCACCAGCAGTTGTGGGCGGGGATCGTGTTCGCCGTCTCGTTCCACACGTGGCGGTTGGCGCCGTCGTAGCGGTCGTTGGCGACGAAGCGGTTGCGGCCGTCGTCGCTGGGATCGTCGTTGACCAGGTCACCCAGGACGACGCTCCCGTCCAGCACCACCGCCACGCCGAAGCAGTTGCCCTCGATGCGGGAGTCGGTGACCACCGGCGCGCCGGAGGCGTAGCCCGCGTAGAGGCCGGCGCCGGAGTCGAAGTCGCCGGGTGTGCCGTTGTCGTGGATCCAGGCCCGCTCGATGACGGCGCTGGCGCCCACGCAGGTGACGCCGGTGTTGCAGGCCGTCACCTCGCAGTCCGCGAGGCGCGGGGCGGCGGGCCCCCAGAACCCGACGCCCGATCCCGCGCAGTCCGTCACGAGGCAGTCCTCGACGAGGGGCGAGGCCTGGTAGGCGAAGATGCCGGGGTAGCCGGAGGCCTGCGCGTCGCTGACCCGCACGCGGCGCACCTCGATGTCGTCGTCGTCCAGGCGCAGGCCGTACTGGCTGGTGACGCGCACGGCGCCGTCGGCGAGGCGGGCGCGGCCGGCGAAGACCTGGAACCCGGTCTCGGCCTCGGCGAGCAGGAAGCCCGCCATCAGGACCTCGCCGCCGGCGTGCAGGCGCAGGCCGCGCCAGGCGCCGGCGCCGCCGGGCGGCTGGGCCTCGAAGCGCACCGTGTCCGCGCCGGCGCCACCCTCCACGGCGAGGCAGCCGTGGATGTCGAACGCCGTGCCGGCGGCGAAGAGCAGGTGGCAGCTGGCCTGCACCAGCAGGCTGTCGCCGGCAGCCACCTCGATGTCGGCCACCACCTCGTAGGGATTGCCGCCGCTGCCCAGCACACCGTTCAGGGGGCCGGACAGCTCCGTGGCGCCGGCGGCTCCCGGTCCGAGCAGAAGGGCGAGTGAGAAAGCGGCGAGCGGGATCGCGCAGCGTTGCATGGTCCACCTCCAGCGGCACCGCCGCCGGCCTCCGCGCCGGCGGGGACAATCCCATTATAGCCGCGTGGCGGCGCCGCGGGGGGAACCTAGCGGCCCAGGGTGGCCAGCAGCACGCCGGCCGCGACAGCCGAGCCGATCACGCCGGCCACGTTGGGCGCCATGGCGTGCATGATCAGGAAGTTGGACGGGTCCTCCTTCGCCCCCACCATCTGGCAGACGCGCGCCGAGTCGGGCACGGCCGAGACGCCCGCGGCGCCGATGATGGGATTGATCTTCTCCCGCGCGAAGACGTTCATCAGCTTCGCGAAGAGGACGCCCGCCGCCGTCGCCACGGCGAAGGAGGCCGCACCCAGGCCGAAGATGAGGATGCTGCTCCCCGTCAGGAAGACGCTGGCGTCGGTGGAGGCCCCTACTGTTAGGCCCAGCAGTATGGTGATGACGTCGATGAAGGCCGTGCGCGCCGTCTTGGCCAGGCGCTCGGTGACGCCGCACTCCTTGAGGAGGTTGCCGAAGAAGAGCATTCCCAGCAGGGGGATGGAGCCCGGCGCGAGGCAGGCCGTAAGCACGAAGGCGATGATGGGGAACAGGATCCGCGTCCGCCGGCTCACCGGCCGGTTGGGCGTCATGCGGATGCGCCGCTCCCGCGGCGTCGTCAGCAGCTTGATGATGGGCGGCTGGATGACGGGCACCAGCGCCATGTAAGAGTAGGCGGCGATGGCGATGGGGCCGAGGAACTCCGGCGCCAGCAGCGACGAGAGAAAGATGGCCGTCGGGCCGTCGGCGCCGCCGATGATGCCGATGGCGGCGGCCTGCTTGACGGTGAAGCCGAGTGCCAGGGAGCCGGCCAGCGTCAGGAAGATGCCGGCCTGGGCGGCGGCGCCCAGCAGGATCAGGCGCGGGCTGGACAGCATGCAGGAGAAGTCCGTCATGGCGCCCAGGCCCAGGAAG
>JAFGBK010000095.1 GCA_016933175.1 Candidatus Krumholzibacteriota bacterium
GTCGGCGGACCAGTCGTAGATCCGGTCCCAGTCGCTGTGGAAGGTGAGCCGCTCGGGCGCGCCGCCGTCCAGGCCGACGACGAAGATATCGTCCGCGCCGTGGCGGTCGCCGGAGAAGGCGATCTCACGGCCGTCGGGGGACCAGCGCGGGAAGGACTCGTGGGCGACGTGGTCCGTCAGGCGGCGCGCCGCGCCGCCTTCAGCGGGCACCATCCAGATGTCGCCGCGCCAGTCGAAGGCCAGCAGGCGGGCGTCGGGGCTGAGGGCGGGATGGCGCGCGCCGACGGCCGGCACGGCCGCGGCGTCGCCAGGGCACGCCGCGGGCAGCGGCAGGCCGCCGGCCAGCAGCGCGCACACGGCGGCGAGGGCGAGGGTAATCCGTCGGGTCATGGGCAGACTCCTGGCAGGGCCCGGGCGAGGGCCGGAACGGGTGGCGGTCGGGGATTAGACTAGCACTTCCCGTCCTGACGGTTAAGCCCCGGTTGAGGTAACGAGGGCCGGACCTTTCCGCCTGGCCTTGGCATTGCATCTGCGTCATAATCGAGGGATCATGGATCCCGGCGGCCACATCATCGTCAGCTTTCCCGGCGAGCCCGACCGCAGCCAGTCCCTGGCCGACGCGCGCCTGTGCACCATCGGCCGGTCCCACTCCTGCGACCTGATCCTCGACGACCCCGCCGTCAGCCGCCGCCACGCGCGCCTCTTCCGCGAGGGTGGCGAGTGGTGGATCGAGGACCTGGGCAGCCGCAACGGCACCTTCGTGGAAGACAGGCGTCTCGCGACGCCCCGCGCCCTGAAGGGCGGCGAGCGGATCCAGATCGGCCCCGCGCGCCTGCGCCTGCGGCCCGGCGGCCAGCCCAGCTTCGACCACTACTCGGATCCAGGCCTCACCGTCGCCCTGCGGTCCGTCTCGGTGAACGGGATCCTGGGCACCGGCCCCGGCGCGGCCCCGGCTCCCGCCCCCACCCGCGGCGCGGACCTGCTGCACCGGGTGGACCGCTTCGCGCGGGAGTTGCTCGCCTGCCACGCCTCGGCGGCGCTGGACGAGCGCGTGACCGCCTTGGCGGCCGATCTCCTGGCGGCCGACCGCGCCGCCGTCTTCCACGCCACAGCGGGCAGCGAGGAGCTGGTGCTCCAGGCCGTGCAGAGCCGGGAGCCGGACGCCGGCGCGATCCTCGTGAGCCGCAGCATCGCCCGCCAGGCCCTGTCGGAGCACGAGGCCGTCCTCGTGCGCGACGCCACGGCCGACGCGCGCTTCAGCGCCCAGGAGAGCGTCGTCATGGAGCGGATCCGCACGGCGGTCTGCGTGCCGCTCTACGACGGCTACGAGGTGACGGGCCTGCTCTACGCCGACCGCCGCTCCCTGGCCGCCCCCTTCACCGACGAGGACCTCAGCCTCGCCGCCCTGTTCGCCCACCTGGCCGCCGTGAAGATGCGCGAGACGCGGGCCCAGGAGGAGCTCGCGCGCCGCCGCCTCATGGAGGAGGAGCTCAAGAGCGCGGCCCGCATCCAGCGGGGACTTTTGCCCAGCGAGGGCATCGACCGGCCGGAGATCCAGATCTTCGGGCGCACCGAGCCCTGCCTCGACGTGGGCGGCGACTACTTCGATCTCCTCGAGCGCCCCGGCGGCGGCCTGCTGCTGGCCGTCGGCGACGTCTGCGGCAAGGGCATGTCGGCCGCGCTGATCATGGCCTCCCTGCACGCCCAGGTCCGCGCCCTGGCCGAGACGGGCGCGCCCCTGGCCGAGCTGGCGCGGCGCCTCAACGCGGCCGTCCACCGGAGCGTGCAGGGGTCCCACCGCTTCATCACCCTCTTCCTGGCCGAGCTGGATCCGGCCGCGGGCCGCCTGCGCTTCGTCAACGCGGGCCACAATCCGCCCCTTCTCCTGCGCGCCGGCGGCGAGGCCGAGACGCTGACCTCGGGCGGCCTCATCCTGGGCGTCGTGCCGGACATCGAGTACGAGGTCGGGGAGGCGGTCCTGGACAGCGGCGACCTGCTCCTCGTCATCAGCGACGGCGTGACCGAGGCCGAGGCCGCCGGCGAGGAGCAGTTCGGCGACGCGCGCCTGCTGGAATGGCTGCGCCCGCGCCGGGGCGAGCCGCCGGCCGTCCTCGTGGAGGCGCTCATCGACGCCGTCCACGCCCACACGCACCCGGCCAAGCCGGGCGACGACATCACCGTCATGGCGATCCGCCGGCCCTGAGGCCGGACCCTTCCCGCCTTCCGCGCCGAGATCCACGCCGCGCGTCGGTCCGCCCCGACCGCGCGCCACGCTGCGCCCGTCGCGCCGCGGCGGCGGGCGCGGCCCATTGACGGCGTCTGCCGCCCCGTCTAGAGTGGGGCTGGCCGCGCGACCGCGCGGCCGCAGCGCGCCGGCGGCAGGGGCCAGGCACAGCGGACGGGGCAGCGGGCCATGATCATCATCCTCAGGAGCGACGCCACCAAGGAGCAGGCCGACAGCCTGCTGGCCCTCATCGCCGAGCACGGCCTCAAGCCCCTCTACATGCCGGGCAGCGAACGCACCGTCATCGGCGCGCTGGGCGACGAGCGCGTCCTGGTGCCCCTGGAGCTGGAGGCCCTTCCCTTCGTCGAGCGCGTCCTGCCCGTCCTGAGCCCCTACAAGCTGGCCAGCCGCGAGAAGCGCCCGGGCGGCAGCACCGTCACCGTGGGCGGCGTGCCCTTCGGGCCCGGCACCTTCACCATCGTCGCCGGCCCCTGCGCCGTGGAGAGCGAGGCGCAGATCGGCGAGGCGGCGCGCCGGGTCAAGGCAGCGGGCGCCCACATGCTGCGCGGCGGCGCCTTCAAGCCGCGCACCAGCCCCTACTCCTTCCAGGGCCTGGAGGAGGAGGGCCTGCGCCTGCTGGCCGCGGCCGGCCGCGAGGTGGGCCTGCCCGTGGTCACCGAGGTCATGGACATCTACGACCTGGAGCTGGTGGCCCGCCACGCCGACATGCTCCAGGTGGGCGCCCGCAACATGCAGGACTACCGCCTGCTCAAGGAGCTGGGGAAGGCCGGCTTGCCGGTGCTCCTCAAGCGCGGCATGAGCGCCACCTACGAGGAGCTGCTCCTGAGCGCCGAGTATCTGCTCAAGGAGGGCAACAAGCAGGTAGTCCTGTGCGAGCGGGGCATCAAGACCTTCGAGCACGCCACCCGCAACACCCTGGACCTGAACGCCGTGCCCTACCTGCAGCGGCAGAGCCACCTGCCGGTCATCGTGGATCCCAGCCACGGGTCCGGCCTGCGCGAGCTGGTGGCGCCCATGGCCAAGGCGGCGGCCGCCGCCGGGGCCGACGGGGTCATGGTGGAGGTGCACCCCGATCCCGGCCACGCCCTCAGCGACGGGGCCCAGGCCCTCGGTCCCGACCAGTTCGCCGAGCTGGTGGGCTCCCTGCGCGATCACGCCGCCCTGGAGGGGCGGCGCCTGGCATGAAGGGCGCCACGTGGACCTGATCCTGCGCAAGCTCTTCGACGGCGGGCGCCTCGGCGCCGGCGAGGCCCGCGCACTGGCGGCCCGCGTCCTGTCGGGCGAGCTCGAGCCCGTCCAGGCGGCGACCGTCCTGGCGGCCCTGCGCGTCCGCGGGGAGACGCCGGAGGAGATCGGCGGCTTCGCCCGCGCCCTCGAGGACGCGGCGCGGCCCCTGGTCTCCGGCCGCGCGCCCCGCATCGGCCTGGGTGGCGCCGGGGGCGCCGGCTCGGCGGGTGCCGCCCTGCGCGCCGGCGCCGCCTGCGTCCTGGCCAGCCTGGATGTCGCGGTGGTCCTCCAGGACGGGCCCGGCGGCGAGGCCGCCCTCGTCTCGGCCCTGGGCGCGGCCACGGACGCGGCGCCCGAGGCGTCGGCGCGCCGGCTCGAGGCCGATGGCCTCGCCTTCGCCGCCGCCAAGCGGCACCATCCCGCCCTGACCGCCCTCGGGGAGCTGCGCCGCAGCCTCGGCGTGCGCACGATCCTGGACCTGGCCGCGCCCCTGGCGGACCCCGCCGCCTCGCCCCTGCGCCTGCTGGGCGTCGCCGAGACGGCCCTGCTGGACCGCCTGGCCGAGGCCCTGCTGGTCATGGAGATCCAGCGCGCCTTCGTCGTCTGCGGCGACGGCCTGGACGCCCTGTCGCCGGCGGGGCCCAGCCAGATCCTCGCCGTGGAGGGCGGCGGCCTGCGGCCGCTGGAGGTGGATCCGGTGGCGCTGGGCCTCGAGGCGGGGCCGGCCCGCGAGCTGGCGGCGGGCAGCGCGTCCGAGAACGCCGCGCGGCTGCGCGCGGTCCTGGCGGGCGAGGACCGCGGCCCCTGGGCGCGGGCCGTGGCCCTCAACGCCGCGGCGGGGCTGGTGCTCGCGGGGATCGAGGACGACTGGGCCGCCGCCTGCCGGCGCGCCCTGGCGGCCATCGCCGGCGGCGGGGCCGCCGGCTGCCTCGCGCGCTGGGCGGGCGGGAGTTAGCGCCGCGGGCGGAGCTGCTCAGTCCTGGTAGCTCTGCCAGAGGCGCCGGTAGGCGTCGAAGATGGGCAGACCCGTCTGCTCGTGCAGGTGGCCGAGCTGGTTGATGTGCTGCTGGTGGTAGCTCTCCGTCGCCACCACTCCCCAGAGATCGTAGTAGCTCCAGGAGCCCGTGTCGAAACGGGGCAGGTCCCGCTCGAGCGTGCCGACGAAGGCCCGGTAGCAGCGCTCGGCGCTTGGATCCCCCGTGTGGTGCCAGTAGTCCAGCACGGAGAAGATGCAGTACACGGCCCCGTTGAGCGTGTGCTGCGCCGGCAGCGACGGGTACTCCTCGAACCAGAGCCTGCCGCCGGACTGCACGACGGCCACGCCCTGGGGGAGCCCGACCGGCACGGTGAGAGCCCGCATGGCCGCCGCCGCCGCGTCCAGATAGCGCTCGTCGCCGGAGAGGATGTGGGCGCGCACGAGCACCGAGACGCTCAGGCCCTGGGTGAAGGCGCCATTCCAGGGCGCCGGCAGGAAGACGTGGCCCGGGTAGTCGAAGTCCTCGGCGAAGGCGATGCCGTCCAGGGGCGTCGGCTCGGCGCGGGCCAGGAGCCAGTCCGTCAGGAAGAGGGCGCGCGTCCGGCAGGAGTCGGCGCCCGACAGGACCCAGTTCTCGAAGTTGGACAGGATCACCTTGTCGATCCAGTGCCGCGAGATCACCGGCTCGTCATGTCCCCAGATGAAGTGGAGCGGGATACCCTCGACCGTGCGCAGGGTATCCAGGAGCATGAAGGGCCGGAAGCCCGTGGTCAGGTGGTGATCGGGATAGGGCGGCGGCAGGGGCCAGCCTTCGCCGACGGGCAGGGGATCCAGGACGACCGTCCGACCGCGGCCGTCCGGCGCCATCCGCGCTCCCTCCCAGTAGCGGACCCAGCGCAGCCGGCGCGCTTCGTCGTAGCCATAGGCCCGCAGGCGGATGATGGAGTCCCCGTCCGCCGGCAGGTCGAGGACGAAGGGCGGCCCCGCCAGCTCGCCGGCGAAGGCCGTCGCGGACTCGTCGCCGACCGTGAAGAGGACCGTCGCGAGGGCGTCGCCTTCCAGGAGTGCGGCCTCGATGCGGATGCGGTCGCGGTCGCCGCTGGCGTCCACGAGGCCCTCCAGGCAGCCACAGACGGTGATCGCCAGCACCGCCATGGCCAGCGCCGCGACGGCGCGGGCCGCGCCGCGACCGCGGCCGCCGTGGGATCGGTGCCTCACGGCTCCCGCTCCACGCGGCCGGTGGCCGGCCACACCGTGACGTGTTCCGTGCCCGAGGTCCGCTCGATGACGAGCCGGTAGCACTCCTCGTCCCGCGCGCCGTCAAGGCGGAAGTCGACGAGGGGATCGTCGCCGGCGTGCGCGTGCAGCAGCGTGACGAAGTCCAGGCGCCGTCCGGCGAGGCGGTAGGCGGCCGCGACGTTGGGCCGCCGGCTGCCGTAGGCCGGCGAGTACCAGCCCTGGATGGGATCGGTCGCGCCCTCGATCAGGGCTAGGGTGGGCGCATCCAGGGGCCAGAGGTCGAGCACGGCGCCGTCGCGCGCCGCCCGCAGGCGGGGACCGTCCGCGCTGACGGCGGCGTCCGGGTGCAGATGGAAGAGCAGCTCCAGCGCCTCCTCGCCCTCCCCGTGGGTGAAGTCCAGCAGCAGCGCCTCGTCGGGGGCGAGGTAGACGAGGCAGCGTGTCCAGTCGCGGCCGCCGCCCAGGTCCAGCAGGGCCGACTGGAAGGCCCAGGCCGGGCCGGTGCGCCAGACGAGCCGCTGGGGATCCGCCGCGCGCCCGCGCCCGTCGCTGTCCGCGCGCAGCAGCACGTTGTGGGCCGGCGGGCTGGTGAACCAGTCGCGCCACGCGTCGCTGTTGTAGGTGTAGAAGCCGGAGTCCACCACGAGATCGCGGCCGAGGGCGGAGAAGGTGAAGGTCAGGGCGTCGTCGTGGCCGTGCCAGCTGCCGCGGGGGCCCGTGTCGAAGACGACCTGGGTCTCCTCGCCGAAGGGCCGCGTCTCGCCCCAGCCGCTGCGGAGGATGACGTAGCCCGTGACGGGGTAGGACAGGTAGCGCTCCGACGGCCGCGCGCCCTGCTGCCCGCCCGAGGCCGAGTAGTCCAGCTTCTCGTCCATGCCGAGCAGGGCCGACAGGGAGATCTGGAGGGCCGAGTCGCTGATCATGGGGAGCGAGCCGTTGGGCTTGAGGATGTGGGCCGCGAAGCGCGGCATGCCGGCCAGGTAGGACTCGGTCAGCGCGCTCAGGCCCCCTCCCGACTCCGCCAGCAGGTCCTGGATGGTGCGCGCGAGGCTCATCATCGAGATGTGGTAGGCCGGGGACTGCTCCAGGTGCACGCCGTGGGGGCTGACCATGCCGATGATCTGCTCCTCGAGCCGGCCGCTTCCCACGGCGAGCCAGTCCGCCGCGCTCGCGAGTTCGGGCAGCACCAGCCCCAGGGCGATGAGCGAGCGGTTGTGGTAGGTGCCGTGGTTGCTGGTCTCGTTGTAGGGGATGGCGCCGCCGAGCATCTCGCCGTGGACTTGGGCGTCCTCGATGAAGCGCAGCATGAAGCCCCGGTCCACGAGGCCGCCGGCCAGCAGGCCCTTCCAGAAGTAGAGCCAGTGCTCGATGCGCAGGGAGGCGGCCATGTCGTACCAGGTCATGTCCGAGGGCGCCGCGCCGGGCAGGTTGTCCCCGGCGTAGTCCTCCATCAGGAAGAGCAGGCGGGTCAGATAGGTCGAGTCGCCGGTCGCCTCGAAGGCCTGCCACAGGGGCGCGAGCCAGCGCAGGGTGTGGTACTGGAAGCGCCAGTTGACGTCGCCGAAGGGATCCTCGTTCCAGGCCGGATCATCGGGCAGTTCCGTCTCGGGATGCGGGGGCAGCGAGAGCCTGCCCGACAGGAGCTGGTCCGCGTAGGCCGTGGGATTGCCGTATTCCTGGTGCGGCGCCGTGATGGGCGCCGCGGCGAGAAAATGCGCCAGCAGGCCGTCGGCCGCGCCGGCGCTGTCGCCCGCGGCGAGTGCGGACGCCGCCCCGGCCAGGCCCGGCGATTCCCAGTTGATAAGCGGCGCGATCTCCGCGAAGCTCTCCGGCGCCGGCGTCGTCTGGTCGGGCGCCTGGCCGCTGTCCTTCCCGCAGGCGCACAGTAGCGCCGCGAGGAGGAGCAGCGGGCGGCGGATGGGTCGCAAGGCGGTCCTTTCGGCTGGGGCGGACCAGCATAGCGCCGCCGGGCCTCGCGCACAACGGCGCGCTGCCGGACGGGATCGGAGGAGAGCGCATGAATGGACCGCCCCTGGCCATGGATGCCGCGGCCACGCGGCTCCTGCACCACGCCGGACGGGAGGACGCGCCGGGCGCGGTCCTCTGGCGCTCGGATGCCAACGGCACCGTGCCCCTCCACTACCACGCGGACACGGCGCGCGTGTCGCTCTCGGCCCTGGCGCTGGCCCGCGAGCTGGCCCTGGCGCCGCGGCCCGAGAGCTGCGCGGGATTCCTGCACAGCGGCGTCTACTACGACGGGGCGGCCTGGCACCCGGACCTGCGCGTCGCGCCGCCGGGCGCGACCCTGCGCGTGGCCGGCGGCCGTGTCGCCGTGGAGCCGGGCGACACGCTCGCGCCCTGGCGGTCCGGCGGGCCCGGCGACGCGGCGGGCCTCGTGGCGGCCCTGCAGGAGGCCGTGGCTCCGCTGCGCGGCCTTCGCGTCCTGTGCGACCTCACGGGCGGCTTCGACGCGCGCCTGGTGGCCCTGAGCCTGCGGGCGGCGGGCATCCCCTTCGCGGCGGCCGTGACCGGCGCCGCCGAATCGCCCGACGTGCGCATCGCCCGGCGGCTGGCGGAGCAGCTGGGCGTGGAGCTCTTCCACGAGGACGACGCGCCGCCCGAGGACCTGGCCGCCTGGCGTGAGGCCCTGCGCGATTCGGGCGGCGTCCTCGGGGTGCGCCAGGCGGCGCGCCTGCTGGCCCTCCAGGGGCGGCGCGCGGAACGGTACGAGGTCTCCGCGGGCGGCCTGGGCGGCGAGCTCCTGCGCGACTTCTGGTGGCTCCAGGAGCCGTCCGGCCTCGACGGACCCGGCGACCCCGACTGGGGACGACTGGTGCGGACGCGCATGGTCGTGCGGCCCTTCCCGCCCGGGATCCTGCGCGGCGAGTGGGCCCGCGCCCTCGACGCGGCGGCCGACCGGCGCGCGCGCTGGTTCGCCGCCGAGACGCGCGGCCTGGATCTGCCCCGCAAGCGCGACCGTCTCGACCACGCCTACCTGCGCCTGCACCTCCCCCGCTGGGCCGGGGCCGCCTTCGCCACGAGCCTGCGGCGCATCCGCCTGCACCATCCCATCCTGCACCCGGCCGTCCTCGGCGTCGCCTTCGCCGCCCCCACGGGCCGCCGCCGGCTCGCCCGCCTCACGCGGGAGGCCATCACGCGGCTCGACCGCCGGGCGGCCGCCCTGCCCATCGAGAGCGGCGGCAACGCGCTGCCGCTGACCCCGGGCGCCCCCTGGCGCTACCTGCCCGCGGCCGCCGCCCTGGCCCGCGGTGTCGGGCGGCGCCTGCCGGGCGGCCGCCGGACGGCGACCCTGCCCGCCTGGGGCGATCGCCCGCTCGACCTGGCGGCCCTGGAGCGCCGCGGCATCGTGGACGCGTCCGCCGTGGCGGCCGTACGTTCCCGGCCGGGATCCCTGGCGCCCCTGGAGCGCCTGCAGACCCTGGCCCTGCTCTTCGAGGAGATCGAGGGGAGCTAGCCGCCCGGTCCCGGCTCGTGCGGCGCGTCGTGGGCGTTCCCCGCGCGCAGTTGAGCCCAGACGGCGAGGATCGTCGCGGCCGCCGGCACCAGGAGCAGGATCTCGGCCCCGTAGCGGTAGCGCGGCTTGGCCCAGAAGACGAGGGCGTAGCAGACCCAGTTCGCCGCCAGGATGAGGAAGGGCACGGCCAGAAGCCGGCCGGGGCGGGCGCCGGCCAGCCAGGGGGCCGCCAGTACCAGCAGGACCAGGGCCGGCCAGGAGAGGTAGAGCAGCCAGCGCAGGATCTCGCGCGGAACGGGCGGCACGTTGGCGCCGCCGCGCAGGCTCCACTGGAGGGCGTACTGGGAGGGCCTGAGCAGGCGCGCCGTCCCCAGGGCCGCCGATTCCAGCAGGGAGACGGGCCGCTCGCCGATGTGCCGCAGGCCCAGGCGCCAGCCCTCGCGCGCGGCGGCCCTCTCGTCCAGGCCCGCCAGGGGCGTGTCGGGCAGGGCGCGCAGGCCGTAGTACTCGTCGTTGTGGGCGAAGAGGAAGTTGACGCCGCCGCTGGTGGAGATCCCGGCGCCCCGCCCCAGGCGCGCGTCGTTGCGGGCCGTCCAGCCCGCGAGCAGGACGAAGGCCGGCAGCAGGACGAGTCCCGCCGCGCGCAGGCGCGCCCGGCGCGGGCCCGCCGTCAGCGCGGCCGCGCCGGCCGCCAGGACCGCGAGCTGGAAGAGGCCCTCGCCGCGGGTGAGCGCTGCCAGGCCGGCGCAGAAGCCGGCGCCGAGCAGGGCGGCGTGCCAGCGCCGCGTCCCGGCCGGGGGCCCGCCGCCGCGGAGGGCGCCGGCCGCCAGGATCCAGGCCGCCAGCAGCAGGGCGGCGAAGAGGTGCTCCGCGGCCAGCAGCGGCGCGGCCAGGACGGCGGGCGGGTAGAGGGCCGCGGCGAGCCCCGCCGCCGCGGCCAGGCGGCGTTCGCCGCCCAGGCGCAGGGCCAGGAGCCAGGCCAGGGGCGCCAGCGCCGCGCCCAGCAGCGCGTGGAGGACCCACAGGGCGGGCAGCCCCGCGCCCAGGCGCAGCCAGGGAGCCAGGAAGGCCGGGTAGAGGGGCAGGCGGTAGGCGCTGGGCCCGTCGAGGCCGAATCCGCCGCCGCCGGCGAGGACGCGCGCCAGGTCCAGGAATTCGCGGAAGTCCGACACGGGCTCGGGCCGCAGCGTCAGCGCGACGGCCAGGCGCGCCAGCGCGGCCAGCAGGAAGAGGGCGAAAGGCGTCGGCAGGTATCGCTTCATGGTTCCCACGCGGCGTGACGGTAGCCGATGCGGGGGCATCCCGGATACCATTGCTTGCGGCAAATCGAGGCTCCCGACTAGAATGCCGGGCGGCCGTTCCACCGTACCGCAGGTGCCGCTGGCGCACAAGC
The DNA here is from genome assembly GCA_016933175.1 of Candidatus Krumholzibacteriota bacterium. Classification (GTDB taxonomy): domain Bacteria; phylum Krumholzibacteriota; class Krumholzibacteriia; order JACNKJ01; family JACNKJ01; genus JAFGBK01. The sequence continues at coordinate 10,556 of JAFGBK010000095.1, forward strand.
GGGGTCCCACCCCGGCGCGCGGTGGCCGCGGAGGACGGGCGGCCGCTCTCGAGACGGACGGCGGGAAGGGATGAAGCGCCTGCGGCATGCCATCGAGATGGACCTGGGCGAACTGGCCGGCCTCGCCCGCCGCCGCTGGCGGGCGCTCCTGGTCGCGGCGGGCGCGGCGGCCCTGGCGGGCTTCCTCGGCTCCTTCCTCGTCACGCCCCGCTACCACGCCTACGTGTCCATCCTGCCGCGGCGGGGCATCCTCCGCGAGCAGCAGGTGGCCGTGGCCCAGGGCGAGCTGACGGCGCCCGTCCGTCTGCGCCCCACCACGGCCTCGAACACCCAGAACATGGTGCGCGCGGCCAGCTACCGCCTGCGCGCGGAGCTGGTGGACAGCCTCGACCTCGTGGCGTTCTTCGACCTGGCGGACCTCGCCGCCGAGCGACCGGACCTCGCCCGTCATCGGGCCGTGGACGCCCTGCGCCGGGCCACCCACCTGGAGCTGTCCATCTACCGCGACGTCCTGTTCATCCACCTCATGACGCGGGACGCCGCCATGTCGGCGCGCCTCGCCAACGCCTACCTCGACGCCCTCCAGCGCGAGAACCTGCGCGAGTACCGCCGCGAGGCCGAGTCCCGTGCGTCCTTCCTGCAGACCCAGCTCGCCGCCGTGCGCGTGCGCATCGAGGAGGCCCTGGCCGCCCTGGTGGTCTTCCAGGGCGAGCGGGAGATCGTGGACCTGGAGAGCCAGCGGCGGGGGCTCCTGTCGCTGCTGGAACAGATCCACCACGAGTGGCTGGCGGCCAGCATCGCCCTGGAGCGCGAGCGACTCGATCTGGACGCGGACGCGCCGGCGGTCGCACGCCTGGAGGCCCTCGTGGCGCTCTATCGCGAGGCCATCACGCTGCTGGACGGCGCGTCGGCCGAGGGCGCCCCGCCCTTCGGCAGCTCCGTGATGGATCCGGGAACGGCCCTGGCGGCCGAGCGCCTGCGCGACCGGCTGCGCGGCCTGCAGGCGGTGGAGCAGTCCCTCCTGATGGAGCTGAGCGCCGCCGTCATGGAGGCCGGCCTGGACGAGCTCCAGCTTCCCGTCATGGATCGGGCCGTCGCGCCGGCGGAACCCGACTGGCCCGACCGGGCCCTGATCACCGTGGGCGCGGGCCTGCTGGTGCCTTTGCTCCTCTTTCTCCTGTTCGTCCTGCGCGCGGCGGCGCGGTCGCGGGCCGCCGGGGAGGCGGCGGCGTGATCACCCAGCTCCTCCTGCTCGCCCTGGCGGCGGGCGCCGTCGGCGTCTTCTGCCTGGCGGCCATTCGCTGGCCGGTGATCATGGCCCTGCTCGCGCCGCTCACGATGGGCCTGGACTACCTGGGCCGCCTCGGCGCCGGCGTCCTGACCGTCAACAACCTGGCGAAGCTCCTCTTCCTGCTGCTCTTCTTCCTGGGCTGGCTGCTGCGCAACCGGCCCGTGCGCGTGCCCTGGCACCTGCTCCTCTTCCTGCCCCTGCTCCTGGTCACGGGGATCGCCGTGCTCTACAGCGCCTGGTTCCCGCAGGCCCTCCTGTCCTGGGGCCGCTTCCTCTTCGTCTGGAGCTTCGCGGTGCTGGTCGCCAACGTCCTGACCGGGGAGCGGCACCTGCGGGCCGTCCTCGACGCCATGGCGATCGCGGCGCTGATGGTGTCCGCCATCGCGGTCGTCCAGGGGCTGCAGGTCTTCCAGGAGGGCGCGCTGGCCATCCACGGCAAGGAGGAGGTCATGGCCCGCGGCATCCGGGTCTCCGGAGGCTTCTGGAACCCCAACCGCATGGCCGTCTTCCTGGTGGGCCTGGCCACCTTCCTCGTGGCCGCGCTGCCGGTGCGGACTCTGGGCCGGGGCCGGAAGGCCGCCTACGTCCTGGCCATCGCCGCCTCCCTCGTGGCCGTCTTCATGTCCCTGTCCCGCAGCGGATTCATCGCTCTCGGTCTGACCCTGCTGCTCTTTCTCTTCTCGCGGCGGCATCGCCCCCTCGCCGCGAGCGCCGCCTTCGCCGCCGCCGTGGTCGCCGTCGCGCTGCTGATGCGCACGGGCTACGCCGGGCAGCTCATGGTGCGCCTGGGCAGCTTCGCCGAGCTGAGCGGCGACGCCTCCACGCAGATACGCTGGCACCTCCTCTTCAGCGGTCTGCGCATCTTCGCGCACGGGTTCAACTGGCTCTGGGGCTGCGGCCACATGGCCTTCGACGCGGCCTACGTGAGCTTCCTGCATCCCCTGGTCAGTCACGACGCCTACTACCACGTCGGCATCCGCGGCAGCCACACCCTGGCGATCACCATCCTCGCCGAGCAGGGTCTCATCGGCGCCTCGGCGGCCCTGATCTTCACCCTCGGGATCTACCGCCGACTGAGCCTGCTCCTGGGCGAGCGCGGGAGCGATCTGCAGCACTGCCTGCTCGTGGCCATCCTGATCATGGTGACGGTCAAGCTCGTGGACTTCGGGTTCAATCCCAACTTCAAGGACAACCTCTTCTGGTTCGCCCTCGGCCTGCTCGGCGCCCTGGGCGCCATGCGCGAAGCGGACGCCGCGACCGCCGCCCCGGCTCCCGCGACCGGTGGCGCCGGACCCGCACCGGACGCGCCCGCCATCCTCCGCGATTGACCCCTTTCGCCGCGCTCTGATAGCCTGCGGCCAACCCCGGCGAGAGGAGCCCGACGTGAGCGATGAGCGCCCCGACGCGCCGCACGGCCTCGATCCCAGCGCCTACGAGGCCATCGACGGCGACGCGTACCAGCCCGTGGTGCCGCCCACCCAGGCCCCCATGGAGTTCACGTGGCGGGCCGTCGGGCTGGGCATCCTGCTCGGCGGCCTCTTCGGCGCCGCCAACGCCTACCTGGCCCTCAAGGTGGGCATCACCGTGTCCGCCTCCATTCCGGCCGCGGTCATGGCCGTCTTCTTCTTCCGCTTCCTGCGGAGCAGCACCCTGCTCGAGAGCAACATGGTGCAGACGGTGGGCAGCGCCGGCGAGTCCGTGGCGGCGGGCGTGGTCTTCACCATCCCCGCCTTCTTCCTCTGGATGCAGACGGACCCGGCCGCCGACCCCGGGCGGTTGAAGATCTTCATGCTGGCCCTCTCTGGCGGCATCCTGGGCGTCCTGTTCATGATCCCCCTGCGCCGCTACCTCATCGTGCGGGAGCACGGCAAGCTGGGCTACCCGGAGGGCACGGCCTGCGCCGAGGTGCTGGTCTCCAGCCAGGCTGGCGCAAGCAAGGCGACGCTGCTGTTCCAGGGCCTGGGCCTGGGCGCCGTCTACCAGTTCCTCATGCACGAGAAGTGGCTCAGCCTGTGGCACAAGGAGGCCAAGACCGACTTCCGGGACCGCTACCACATCGGCATGGAGGTGAGCCCCGAGTTGCTGGGCGTGGGCTACATCGTCGGGCCGCGCATCGCCGGGCTGATGCTGGGCGGCGCCGTCCTGGGCGTGCTGGTGCTGGTGCCGCTGATCTCCTACTTCCGCGAGCTGGGCGGACAGCCGCTCATGGCCCCCGAGGACATCCGCGGCACCTACGTCAAGCTCATCGGCGCCGGCGCCGTGGCCTGCGGCGGCATCATCACCCTGATCAAGAGCCTGCCGACCCTGGTCCAGAGCTTCCGCGCCGGGGTAGCCGGCCTGACCGCCGGCCGCAACGCGGACGGCGCCGCGCCGGCCGCGCGCCGCACCCAGCGCGACCTGCCCCTGCCCTGGGTCCTCGGCGTGGCCGTCGCGGTGGTCCTGCTCATGTGGCTGCTGCCCGACAGCATCCTGCCCGTGGGGCCGGGCGGGGCGCTGGCCATCCTGGTCTTCGCCTTCGTCTTCGTGACGGTCTCCAGCCGCATCGTCGGCCTCATCGGCTCCAGCAGCAATCCGGTCAGCGGCATGACCATCGCCACGCTGCTCATCACGGCCTCGCTCTTCGTGGCCTTCGGCGCCGGGCCCGGCGCCAAGTACGCCGTGCTGTCCGTGGGCGCCGTGGTCTGCATCGCCGCCGCCATCGCCGGCGACACCAGCCAGGACCTCAAGACGGGCTTCCTGGTCGGCGCCACGCCGCGCGCCCAGCAGATCGGCGAGTTCGTGGGCGTGGCCACCAGCGCGCTGATCATCGCCTTCGTCATCTACCTGTTCAAGGCGGACATCGTGGCCGGCGACCTGCAGGCGCCCCAGGCCAACCTCATGCGCACGGTCATCGACGGCGTCATGGGCGGCGACATGCCCTGGGCCCTGCTGGTCATCGGCGGCTTCGCGGCCGTCGTCGTCGAGCTGCTGGGCATGAACAGCCTCGCCTTCGCCGTGGGGCTCTACCTGCCCATCGAGCTGTCCACCCCGATCATGGCGGGCGGCCTGGTCCGCGCCTGGACCAACCACCGCTTCACCGGCCGTGACATGGAGGAGCGCCGCGAGCGCGGCGTGCTCTTCGGCAGCGGGCTCATCGCCGGCGCCGCCCTCATCGGCGTCCTGGTGGCCCTCCTCGTCTCCAGCGCCGAGTGGAGCGAGGCCATGGGCGCCTTCGTCACCCGGGTCCAGGACCTCACCGACGGCCTGCACCACGGCTGGCCCCTGCTCTTCTTCCTGGTCCTGGTCGTCGCCCTCTGGCACATGGCCAACGGCCGGCGCCGCGAGCGGCCCTAGGAGGCGATGATGATCTGGAAGCTCCTGCTGGCCTTCCTCAAGGTGGGGACCCTCGGCTTCGGCAGCGGCGCGGCCATGCTGGCCCTCATCGAGCGGGAGATGCGCGACCTGGGGGTCATGGAGGCCACGGAGTTCACCGACGCCGTGGCCTTCGGCACCTGCCTGCCCGGCCCCATCGCGCCCAAGATGGCCCTCTACTGCGGCTACACGGCGGCGGGCCTGCCGGGCGCCCTGGTCGCCTTCGCGGCCATCCTGCTGCCCAGCACGGTGGCCATCCTGCTGCTGGCGCGGGCGGCCATGGCCTTCCGCGGCAACGCGCGCCTGGAGGGCGGCCTGAAGGCCGTCAAGCCCGTGGTGGTCGCCCTCTTCCTCCACCTGGCGCTGTTCTCCGCCAGGGGCATCCGCCCGAGCTGGGACATGATCCTCCTGGGCGCCCTGGCCCTCGTCCTGCTGGTCTTCCGGGTCGATCCGGCCTGGGTGGTCCTGGGCGCCCTGACCCTCGGCGTGGTCGCCTACGCCTGACGTGCAAGAGAGGTGAGAGCCATGAACAAGTTCGACCTGAGCACCGTCCTGCGGACAGGCTGGGAGCTCTTCATGAAGGACCCGGCCCTGCTGATCCTGGCCACGATCCTGGCCTTCGTCCTGTCCCTGACCGTCATCCTGGCGCCCCTGGCCATGGCCGGCATGACGCTGCTCGTCATGAAGCTGGCGCGGGGCGAGCGGCCGCAGATCGGCACGCTCTTCGAGCCCTTCGCCGACTTCGTCCGCTACTTCCTCGGCGGCCTGATCGTCCTGGCCGGCGGACTGGTCGCCTGGCTGGCCTGGTGGGCCTCGCCTGGCCTGGGCTTCGTGGCGGGCGTCGTGCTGACCTCGCTGCTGCTCTTCCTCTTCCCGCTGATGATCGACCGGCGCCAGCAGCCCCTGGAGGCCTTCCAGGAGTGCGTGGCCTACTGGAAGGTGGAGTGGGCGATGGCGGGCCTGCTCGCCCTGGTCATCGCCGTTCTCGACTTTCTCGGCTCCCTGCCCTTCGGCCTCGGGCTGCTGCTGACCTGGCCCCTGACGGTGGGCTTCGTCGTGGCGGCCTACGAGCAGGCCTACGGCGCCGGGGACGCCGCCGAGGTCGTCAGCCCGCCGGAGGCCTGAGGTGGCGGCGAAGGAGCTGTTCGGGCTCGCCCGGCCCGTCATCGGCATGCTGCACGTGCCGCCGAGCCCCGGCGTGCCGGGCTTCCCGGGCATCCAGGCGGCCACGGAGAAGATGCGCCTGGACCTCCAGGCCTACCTGCGCGCCGGCGTGGACGCCCTGCTCCTGGAGAACATGCACGACTTCCCCTGCGTGGCCGAGCGGGAGATGGGCCCGGAGGTCGCGGCCTACCTGACCCGCCTGGCCGTGGAGGCGCGCCGCCTCTGCGACGAGGCCGCGGGCGGCGCCGCCCGGCCCCTGCCCCTGGGCGTCCAGGTGCTCTTCGCGGCCAGCCGCACGGCCGTGGCCGTGGCCCAGGCCGCCGGCCTGCAGTTCGTCCGGGCCGAGGCCTGGACCCACGCCCACATCAGCGACAAGGGGATCGTCGAGGCCCAGGGCGGGCGGGTGAAGCGCTACCAGCATCACATCGGCGCCGACGGCATCCTCGTGCTGACGGACATCAAGAAGAAGCATGCCAGCCACGCCTGGACGGCGGACCTGAGCCTGGCCGACGTGGCCGAGCTGCTGGAGATGCACCGCTCGGACGGGGCCATCGTCACCGGCACGGTGACGGGCCGGCCCCCGCGCCGCGAGGACCTGGAGGCCGTGCGGGCGGCCACCCGGCTGCCCGTCATCGTGGGCAGCGGCGTCACCGAAGAGAACCTGGCCGAGTACTTCCCCCTGGCCGACGCGTTCATCGTCGGCAGCCACTTCAAGCGGGAGGGCCACTGGGAGGCGCGCGTGGAGCCCGAGCGGGTGCGCGCCTTCATGGACGCGGCGCGGGCGCTGCGCCGCGCGGCCCCGGACTAGATCTCGCCGAGGCCGGGGTGGCGGATCGTCTCCCCCTCCACCATGAAGACCACGTCCTCGGCGATGTTGGTGGCGTGGTCCGCCAGGCGCTCGAGCTGGCGGGAGACGGACAGGACCTGGATGCCCCGCGTCACGGTGTCCGGGTCCGCCTGGATCATCTCCTGGATCAGCGAGAACATGTCCCGGTTCATCTTGTCGACCTCGTCGTCCAGCCGGCAGACCTCCTTGGCCCGCTTGGGATCGCGGTTGACCAGGGAGTCCAGGCTGTCCCCCACCATGCGCCGCACCTTGGCGGCCATCTCTTCCAGCCGGGCGGTCGCCGCCACGGACGGATGGGAGCCCAGGTAGAGGGCCCGCGCCGCCATGTTGGCGGCCAGGTCGCCCATGCGCTCCAGGTCGTTGTTGACCTTGATGACGGCGACGATGAAGCGCAGGTCGGCCGCCACGGGCTGGTGCAGGGCGAGGATCTTCAGGCAGTCCTCCTCCACCTCCAGCTCGCGCTGGTCGATGATCGCGTCGCCCAGGATGACCTCCTCGGCGAGTTCCAGGCGCCGCTCGACCAGGGACGTGATGGCCTTGTCGATGGCCTCCTCGACCCGGCCGCCCAGGCCGAGGAGGTCCTTGGTCAGCTGCTCGAGATCCCGGTGCAGGTGCTTGGCCATGCCCCCTCCCCTAGCCGAAGCGGCCGGTGACGTAGTCCTCGGTCCGCTTCTCGCGCGGCCGCGTGAAGACCTGATCGGTCACGCCGAACTCCAGCATGACGCCCAGGTCCATGAAGGCGGTGTAGTCGGACACGCGGGCCGCCTGCTGCATGTTGTGCGTGACGATCACGATGGTGTAGCGCTCGCGCAGCTCGAATAGCAAGTCCTCGATGCGGTCCGTGGAGACGGGATCCAGGGCCGAGGCCGGCTCGTCCATGAGGATGATCTCGGGCTGCATGGCCAGGGCCCGGGCGATGCACAGGCGCTGCTGCTGCCCGCCGGAGAGGGAGAGGCCGCTCTCGCCCAGGCGGTCCTTGACCTCGCCCCAGAGCCCGGCCTGGTTGAGGGAGCGCTCCACCAGCTCGGGCAGCTCGCGGCGCGGCACCAGGCCGTTGATGTGCGGCCCCCAGGCCACGTTCTGGAAGATGGACTTGGGAAAGGGATTGGGCTTCTGGAAGACCATGCCGATGCGGGCGCGCACCTCCACGGGATCGACATCCTTCCCGTAGAGGTTGCGGCCCCGGTAGAGGACCTCGCCCGCCATGCTCACGTCGGCGATGAACTCGTTCATGCGGTTGAATGCGCGCAGCAGCGTGCTCTTGCCGCAGCCCGAAGGGCCGATGATGGCCGTGATGCGCCGCTCCGGCACCGGCATGGACACCTTCTTCACGGCCTCGTTCCTGCCGTAGAAGATGCTCAGCTTCCGCGTCTCGAGGATGGGCGCGGGCATGGCCTCCCGGAGATGCTTCTCCGGGGGCTTCTCGGCGGCGGTGAGTTCCGGTGCCATCATGACTCCCTGGGGTCGGGGGTCCACTAGCGTCTCCTCTGAAAGCGATGGCGGACGGCCACGGCCGCCGCGTTCATCAGGAGCAGGACCGCCAGCAGGACGATGATACCGCCGGCGGCGAGACCATGGAACTCCTGCTGGGGGCGGGCGGTCCAGTTGAAGATCTGGATCGGCAGCGCGGTGAAGCCGTCCATGGGGCCCTCGGGCACGAAGGCGACGTAGGACAGGGCGCCGATCATGATGAGCGGGGCCGTCTCGCCGATGGCCCGCGACAGGGCCAGGATCACGCCCGTCATGATGCCCGGCAGCGCGCCGGGCAGGACGTGGTGGCGCACGGTCAGCCAGCGCGTGGCGCCCAGGGCCATGGCGCCCTGGCGCAGGGACTGGGGCACGGCCTTGATGGCCTCCCGGGCGGCGATGATGATGACGGGCAGGATGAGCAGGCTCATGGTCAGGGCCCCGGCGAGGACGCTGCGCCCCAGCCCGATGCCGCGCACGAAGATGGCCAGGCCCAGGATGCCGTAGACGATGGAGGGCACCCCCGCCAGGTTGGCGATGTTGACTTCGATGAAGGTCTTCAGGCGCCCCGCCCGGGAGAATTCCTCCAGGTAGACGGCCGCGGCCACCCCCACCGGAACGGAGATGAGGGCCGTGAGGCCGATGAGCCAGAGGGTGCCGGCCAGGGCGGACTTGATGCCCGCGCGCGCGGGGAAGCGCGAGGGGAAGCTGGTCAGGAAGTCCCAGTCCAGCCAGACGGCGCCCTGGCGCGCGATCCGGAAGAGGAGGATCGCGAGGAGCATCACGCCCAGCCAGGTCAGAGCCTGGAAGAGGCGCCGCAGCCAGAGGGACTGCCAGTGTCGCCGGGCCAGGTTCGGGACGCCCCGCCACTCGCCCGCGGTCACTCGTAGACCTCCCGGTAGCGCCGCAGCACGCGGTTGGCGACGATGTTCATGCCCAGCGTGATGACGAAGAGCAGGGCGCCGACGGCGAAGATGGTCTTGTACTCGACGCCCCCGGCGGGCGTGTCGCCCAGGCTCACCTGGACGATGTAGGCCGTGATGGTCTGGATGCTCTCCAGGGGGTTGAGCGTGAGCCGCGGCGTGGCGCCGGCGGCCAGGGTCACGGCCATGGTCTCGCCGAAGGCCCGCGAGGCGGCCAGGATGAACGAGGCGACGATCCCCGACAGGGCGCCGGGAACCACCACCTGCGTCGCCACCTCGTGGCGCGTCGCCCCGAGGGCGAAGCCGGCCTCGCGCAGGGAGCGGGGAACGGCCCGCAGGGCGTCGTCGCAGAGGGAGGCCACCGTCGGCAGGATCATGATGCCCACGACGATGGCCGCGCTGGCCGCGTTGAAGATGTTGGTGGCCGGGATGACGGCCCGCAGCAGGGGCGTCACCGAGGTCAGGGCGAAGTAGCCGTAGACCACCGTCGGCACGCCGGCGAGGATCTCCAGGACGGGCTTGAGGACCCCGCGCACCCGCTCCGAGGCGTACTCGCTGAGGTAGATGGCGCTGGCCAGCCCCACCGGGATGGCGATCAGGGCCGAGCCGACGACGATCATCGCCGTGCCGCCCAGCAGCGGCAGGACGCCGTAGGAGCGCGGCACCAGCAGCGGCGTCCAGCGGGTGCCGAAGAGGAAGTCGGGGAGGGGGATCTCGCGGAAGAAGGTCCAGCTCTCGCGCGCCAGGACCAGGATGATGCCGGCCGTCGTGAAGATGGAGAGGAGGGCGCAGACGAACAGGATCGTCTTGATGCCCCCCTCTCCCAGTCGTCGCTTCCTGGCGAAGGCCGGGTGGGCCGCTGCGGGCGCTGTCGCCATGCCTGTCCTCCGCGGCGGGATCGGCCCTTACAGGCTGAGCAGCTCCACGATGCTCAAGCCGCTCCTGGCCTTGTCCGTGTTGAAGATGGAGCCGGTCTTGCCCGACTCGAAGCGCTGCCAGCCCAGCTCGTAGGCGCGCGCGGGCAGGCCGACGTAGCCGACCTCGGCCGCCAGGGTCGCGGCGTTCTGCAGGTAGAACTTCACGAACTCGCGCACCTCCGGCCGCTCGCCGCCCTTCGTGCTGACGTAGAGGAACAGCGGGCGCGACAGGGGTGCGTAGGTGCCATTGTTGATGGTGGTGTGGCTGGCGGTCACGGGGCCGCCGCCGCCGTCGATGGGCACCACCTTCAGGCGGTCCGTGTTCTCCGCGTAGTAGGCGTAGCCGAAGTAGCCCAGGGCGTCCCGGTCGCCGGCGACGCCGGTAACGAGGACGTTGTCGTCGGCGCTGGCCGTGTAGTCCGGACGGCTCACCTGGCTCTCGCCGTTGATGGTCTCGGTGAAGTAGTCGAAGGTGCCGGAATCGACGTCGGGGCCGTAGAGCTTGATCTCGCGGTCCGGCCAGGCGGGGCGGACGTCCCGCCAGGTCTTCACCGGGCTGTCCGGCATCCAGATCTGGTGCAGCTCGGCGACGGTCAGATGGTCCACCCAGTCGTTGGCCGGGTTGACCACGACGGAGATGCCGTCGAAGGCCACGGGGATCTCGATGAAGCCGATCCCGTGCTCGGCGGCCAGGAGGGCCTCCTTCTCCTTGATGGGCCGCGACGCGTCGTTGATGTCCGTCTCGCCGGAACAGAACTTCTTGAAGCCTCCGCCCGTGCCCGAGATGCCCACCGTGACGCGGACGCCGCGATGCAGCATCTGGAACTCCTCTCCGACCGCCTCGGTGATGGGAAAGACGGTGCTCGAGCCGTCGATGTGGACGGTGCCGCCGAGCTGCGTGCCGGACTCGCCGGCGTCCTTCTTCCCGGAGCATCCGGCGCCGCCCAGCGCCAGCGCCGGGATCAACAGGCTGGCAAGCAGGATCTTGCGCATGGTCTCACTCCTCCTCGTCCGTGTGACGGAACCCCCGCCCCGGCGCGCGGGACCGGGCTTTTCCACAATGCCCGGTAATCTGCGGACGCTCGGTAAAGAGACGATAAAGACCGGGTGAAGTCTTCATCGGCGGCCGGGTCCCGTAAACATCGTGTAAATCCCTTGCCCGCGAACAGCTTGCGCGGCCGGCGCCCATCAGGTCGCCAGCGGCAGGTAAAGGCGGAAGCGGCTGCCCCGGCCGGGCTGACTGTCCAGCTCCACGCGGCCCCCGTGGGACAGGACCACGTGCTTGACGATGGCCAGGCCCAGTCCCGTCCCGCCCAGGGCGCGCGAGCGCGCCTTGTCCACGCGGTAGAAGCGCTCGAAGATGCGCTTGTGGTGCCTCGGCTCGATGCCGATGCCCGTGTCTGCGACCTCGACGACAGCCTCGCGGCCCGCGCGTTCCAGGCGCAGGCTGATCCGGCCGCCGCGGGGGGTGTACTTGATGGCGTTGTCCAGGAGGTTGCCCACCGCCCGCTCCAGGGCCAGCCGCTCGCCCAGGACGGCCAGCGGCGAGCCGGGCATCTCGGCCTCGTAGACGAGACCCGCTCTGTCGGCGGCGGTCGCCAGGGCGCCGAAGGCGCCGCGGACCACCTCGCCGAGGTCCAGGCGCTCGCGCTCCACGGGCCGGTCCCCCGCTTCGAGCTGGGAGAGGGCCAGCAGATCCGCCACCTGGGCGGCCAGCCGCTCGGCCTGGCCGCCGATCTTGGCCAGGAAGCGGCGGCGCGTGTCGGCGTCCATGGCCTGGTCGTCCTCCATGGTCTCCACCAGGCCGCGGATGGCCGTCAGGGGCGTCTTGAGCTCGTGGGAGACGTTCGCCACGAAGTCCCGCCGCACGGATTCCAGGCGGCGCAGCTCGGTCACCTCGTGCAGCACCAGCACGGCGCCGGCGGGGCCGCCGTCGCCCGCCAGGGGCGAGCCGTAGAGCTCGATGATGCGCTCGCCGTCGGGCCCGGTCTGGTGGCTCTCCCGGCTGACCGCCACGTTCTCCTCGATGCAGCGCGTGACGGCCTCGCCGACGTCCGGCATGCGGGCGACCTCCCAGATGGGGCGGCCGATGCTCGCCTCGGGATCGGCGCCCAGCAGGCGGCCGGCCACGCCATTCATGTGCAGGACGCGCTCCTCCCGGTTCACGGCCACGACGCCCTCGACCATGCCGGCCAGGATGGCCTCCAGCTTGTTGCGCTCGTCGGTGAGGCGCGCCAGGCGGTCGTTGAGCTCGTCCGCCATGCTGGCGAAGGACCGCGCCAGCTCCGCCACCTCGTCGCGGCCGGGCGCGATGACGCGCCCGCGCTTCTCGCCGCGGGCCAGGCCGCGCGCCTGCTCCGCGAGGGCGTTCAGGGGCCGGATGATGCGCCCGGCCGCCGCGGCGCCCACCAGCAGGGCGAAGGCCGCCGCCAAGAGGGCGCCGAAGGTGACGGCGGAGCGGAACCGGCCGAGCTGATCGTCCACCGCGGCCAGGGGCAGGGCCGCCCGCACGGTGCCCAGCCGGCGGTCGCCGGAGCGGACGGAGCGGGCCAGGTACATCATGCGGGTGCGCAGGGTCAGGCTGTAGCGGACGGCGCTGCCCGTGCCGGCCGCCGCGGCCGCCATCACCTCGGGCCGCATGCCGTGGTTGTCCATGCCCGCGGGAGACTCCTCGGAGTCCGCCAGGACGCGGCCGCCGGCGTCGATGATGGTGAAGCGGGTTCCGCTTGCGGCCCCGAGTCGCTCCACGCGCTCCTGGAGGGCGGCCGGCGGCGGCGCATCCGGGTCGCCGGCCGCCGCGGCGAGATCGTCGCGCGCCAGGTCGGCCAGGAGCAGCGTGCGTGTGGACAGGGAGTTCTCGATGCCGGCCAGGGCGTGCGCCTCGATGCCGCGCGAGACGAAGATCTCCACGACGGCGGCGGTCACGAGGATGACCAGGCAGAAGCTCCCGAAGAGCTTCCAGAAGAGGCGGGATCGCAGCATGGCCTAGTTCGATTCGTCCTTGAAGCGGTAGCCGACGCCGCGCTGGGTCTCGACGAGCGCGCGGTTGGAGCCGAGCTTCTTGCGGATGGCCCGGACGTGGACGTCGATGTTCCGGTCGATGACGATGGCGTCGTCGCCGATGACCCGGCTCAGGAGCTGGTTCCGGGTGAAGACCCGGCCGGGGTGGGAGGCCAGGAAGTGCAGGAGGCGGAACTCGGTGGCCGTGAAGGGGACGGGGTCGCCGTCGACGAGCACCTGGTGCTTGACGGCGTCGATGAGCACGCCGTCGCGCTGGATGCGCTCGGCGGGACCCGCCCCGTCGCGGAGGCTGCCGCGGCGCAGCACCGCCCGCACCCGCGCCACCAGCTCGCGGGGGCTGAAGGGCTTGATGACGTAATCGTCCGCGCCCATGCCCAGGCCGATGACGATGTCGCTCTCCTCGCCCTTGGCCGTCACCATGATGACGGGCATGGTGCGCGTGAGGGTGTCCTCCTTGAGCCGGCGGCAGACCTCGAGGCCGTCCATGCCGGGCAGCATGAGGTCCAGCAGCAGCAGGTCGGGGCTCTCGCTGCGGGCCATGCGCAGCGCTTCGCCCCCGTCCGCGCTGGTCGTCACCGCGTAGCCCTCGCGCTCGAGGTTGTACTGGATGACCTCGAGGATGTCGGCCTCGTCCTCGACGACCAGGATCTTCTCTCTGGGCATGGGTCCACCTCGCGTCCGGCGTTTGCAGACGCTTCACATAGAATCCCGCACGGGCGAGCGCCGCGTAAAGGACAAGTTAAGAATCGGTGAATTCGCGGGCGGGGCGTGAAGCCGCGCGACGGTCAGGACATCCCGCCCCCCAGGGGGTAGGCCTGCGTGGGCGGGGCGAACTCCATCTCGAGGATGTCGCCTTCCTCGGCGCGGTCGAACTCCTCGCATTCCTGCAGCAGTCCCACCACCACCGGGAAGCCCAGGTCCAGGACGAAGGAGTCGGACTGCGGCGACTTGCTGACCAGCCGCCCGCGGCCGCGCTCCAGCTCGTCGGCCCGGTATTCGAGATGGGGGACGCGCGGCGCCTGGCCGCGGCGCAGGATGAGCCGATGGCAGTGGAAGATCACCGGGTGGATGACGAGGTCGCAGGTGCCGATTCCGGGCGGCCGGTCGCAGGCGGTGCCCAGGTAGAGCCAGAAGGGCCGCGTGGAGGCCCGTGGCCGGAACAGGATGTTGTCGCCCTTGATCTGGATGACGACTCCCTGAACGGCCCACTCCACCCATGCATCGGCCAGTGAGCGGGTGACGGGCTGCATGCCTTCCTCCAGGATGTGTCCTAATTATAACCCCGATCTCGCCGGCGGGCGTGGGCATGTGTCGCGCCGCCGGCCACCCGCGCCTCTTTCCGGGGCCTTGCGCCCGCGCGGCCCGAGGAAGTACCGTGGTGAACGACCCTCACCCCCTTTCCAGCCCGGAGGCGACCATGCCGCTGGTTCCCAAGGCCGTCCAGGATCTCACGCCCTACTCCCCCGGGAAGCCCATCGAGGAGGTCCGGCGCGAGCTGGGCCTGGAGACGGTGGTCAAGCTGGCGAGCAACGAGAACGCCTGGGGGGCCTCGCCCCTGGCCCTCGCGGCGGTGCGCGACTGTCTGGCCGGCGTCCACCGCTACCCGGACATGAGCGCGCGGACCCTGCGGGAAGCGCTGGCCCTGCGCTTCGACGTCGCGCTGGAGAACGTCGTCGTCGGCAGCGGCAGCGAAGGCATCATGGCCACCATCATGCGCACCTTCCTCTGCGACGACGACGAGCTGCTGACGGCCGCGGACACCTTCGTGGGCTTCATGGTCCTGGCGCGCGCCAGCGGCCGCCGGCTCGCGCTGGTGCGGCGGCGGCCCGACTACCGCTACGATCTGGCCGCCATGGGAAAGGCCCTGGGCGAGCGCACGAAGATCGTCTACCTGGCCAATCCGGACAATCCCACGGGCACCATCTTCACCCGCGCCGAGTTCGACGCCTTCATGGCCGGGGTGCCCGAGCACACCCTGGTCATCTACGACGAGGCCTACTTCGAGTTCGCGAGCGGGGATCCCCACTTCCCCGACTCCATGAGCTACCGCTACGACAACGTCATCACCCTGCGCACCTTCTCCAAGGCCTACGGCCTGGCCGGCCTGCGCATCGGCTACGGCTTCGCGCACGCGGACCTGGTGGGCAATCTGCTCAAGGTCAAGCTGCCCTTCGAGCCCAGCGTGCCGGCCCAGGCGGCCGGCCTGGCGGCCCTGGCGGATCGCGACTTCCTGGCGCGCACGCTGGCGGGAACGGCCGCCGGCCTGGAGGCGTTGCGCGAGGGGCTAGAGCACCACGGCTTCGAACCCCTGCCCAGCAGCGCCAACTTCCTCGCCGTGCCCACGGAGGGCCCGGCCTTCTGCGAGGACCTCTGCCGGCGCCTGCTGGAGCGCGGCGCCGTGGTGCGGCCCCTGCGCGCCTTCGGTTTTCCGGACTGCTTCCGCGTAACCGTGGGCACGCCCGAGGAGAACGCCTTCTTTCTCGAGGCGCTGGACGCCGCTCTCGACTAGGGCGCCCCGGCGGGTGCCCGCTCGTCGCCCGCTCGCCCACCGCCTTCGGCGGGCGGCGCGGGGCGCCGGTGGGGCGCCAATCCCTTCAAGACGGTGCAATAAACGGGATTGGGCTTGCCCCGCGCGCCCGGCTGCCGCTAGGATGGGACGTTCCCCAGTTCACCACCCCCGCATCCACGAGGAGACCATGCGCAAACATCCGTTTCCGGAGGTGAGCGTTGCCGCGGTGCTTCTCCTCCTCGCGCCGGGGTACGCCCTGGCGCAGGCCTCCGAGGAGATCACCTGGGGCCTGAGAATGGAGAATTTTGCGGCCCTCATCCTCTTCGTCGTCTTCTCCGGCGTCGTCATGACCTTCATCCGTCTGGCGCGCGGCGGGCGGGACCTGTACATCCGCCGCATCGCCGGCCTCAACGCCGTGGAGGAGGCCATCGGCCGCGCCACGGAGCTGGGCAAGAAGGTCCTCTACGTGCCGGGCATCATGTCCATCGACGAGGTCCAGACCCTGGCCTCCCTGGCGGTGCTCAAGCACGTGGCCAAGCACACGGCCCAGTACGGCACCCCCCTCGAGGTTCCCAACAAGGATCCCCTCACCTACGCGGCGGCCCGCGAGACGGTGAAGGAGGCCTACCTCGAGGCCGGCCGGCCCGACCTCTTCAACGAGGAGGTGGTGAACTACGTCACCTACGACCAGTTCGCCTACACGGCCGCCGTCTCGGGCAAGATGGTCCGCGAGAAGCCCGCGGCGAACTTCCTGGTGGGGTCCTTCTACGCCGAATCCCTGCTGCTGGCGGAGGCGGGACAGTCCACGGGCGCCATCCAGATCGCCGGCACGGCGGAGGTGGCCCAGCTGCCCTTCTTCGTCACCACCTGCGACTACACGCTGATCGGCGAGGAGCTCTACGCCGCCAGCGCCTACCTGTCGCGGGAGCCGGTGATGCTGGGCAGCATCAAGGGCCAGGACATCGTCAAGTTCATCCTGCTGTGCTGGATCGTGCTGGGCATCCTCATCTTCACCTTCATCGGCAACACGGCCATGCGCGACTGGTTGCTGCCGCACTAGCGAGGGGGCGCGATGTACAAGAAGCAGTTTCCGCTCCTGCTGGCCTTCCTCGGCGGGGCGATTCCCATCATCTCGTTCTTCATCACCACGCCCGGCGACCGGCTGAAGGTGACCACCGACACGCTTCAGGACTGGATGCTCATCATCGCCGGCGCCGCGCTGCTGCTCGGCGTGGTCAACCTCTTCCAGATCAACCTCCGGAAGATCTCGACGCGCGCCAAGGGCTGGCCCAACGCCCTGTGGCTGCTGCTGAGCCTGGTCATCGCCGCCACATTCGGCCTGGCGGACGCCTTCGGCACCAGCGTCTTCGGGATCTGGGGCGGGGACGTGGCCTTCCAGTGGATCCAGGACGCGGCCTTCAAGCCCCTGCAGGCCACCATGTTCAGCCTGCTGGCCTTCTACGTGGCCTCGGCGGCCTTCCGGGCCTTCCGCGTGCGGAACGTCGAGGCGGGCATCCTCCTCGCCGCGGCCCTGATCATCATGCTGGGCGTCAACCCCTACGCCGTGAAGGTCCTGCCCTTCCTGCCCGACGCCACCAACTGGATCATGAACATCCCCAACGCGGCGGCCCAGCGGGGGATCATCATCGGCGCGGCCCTGGGCGCGGCGTCCTTCTCGCTGCGCATCCTCCTGGGCATCGAGCGGTCCTACCTCGGCCTGCAGAAGGGGGAGTGAGCCATGGACATGATGGAACGCCTGATGAACCTCGACAGGCGCTGGCTCTATCTCCTGGTGGGGCTGGCGGCGGTGATTCCCATCCTGGCCCCCCTGAACCTGCCGGTGAACGTCTCGCGGCCCGTGCAGGACCTCTTCGACCGGGTCGAGTCCCTGGAGCCGGGCGAGATCATCATGGTCTCCTTCGACTACGGCCCGTCCACGGGTCCCGAGAATGATCCGATGGGCGACGCGATCATCCTCCACGCCCTGGCGCGGGACCTGCGCGTGGTCGTCATCGCCCTGTATCCCCTGGGCGGCGTCACCGAGGCGCGCGAGGAGCTGGAGCGCTGCGTGGGCGACCTCGACCCGCCCAACGGGCAGATCGCGAGCGAGCGGTTCCCGGACAAGGTCTATGGCCGCGACTTCATCTACTTCGGGTACAAGGACGGCGGCCTGGCGGCCATGCGCCTCATGAGCGACAACATGCACGAGGTCTTCCCGGCCGACTTCTACGGCACGCCCCTGGACGAGTACGAGCTGGGGCGGGAAGTCCAGGGCTACGACAACGTGGCCTTCGTCATGAGCCTGGCCACGGGGATCATCGGCGAGTGGTGGGCCAACCTGGTCAACGCCCAGTTCGGCACGCCGGTGGCGGTGGGCTGCACGGCGGTGAGCGCGCCCAAGTACTTCGCCTACTACCGGGCGGGACAGATGTTCGCGCTCCTGGCGGGGCTCAAGGGCGCCGCCGAGTACGAGTTCCTGGTCTCCCAGAAGTATCCCCAGCTGGCGCAGATCACCGACAGCTTCATCTACAACGCCGGCAAGGGCTGGGACGTGCAGTCGGTGGTCTACTCGATCATCACGCTTTTCATCATCATTGGCAACGTCGCGTTCATCGTCGAGCGCCGTCGCCAGAAGCGCGGAATGTAAGGAGGTCCGGCCGTGGATTTCGGAACAGTCGCCGCAACCTGGCTGGGGGCCTTCTTCACGCTGTGCATCCTCAGCTTCCTCTACAAGGACAACCCCTTCTTCCGCTTCGCGGAGAGCGTCTTCGCCGGCGTCAGCATGGGCTACTACATCGGCAACACCTTCGGGCAGACCTTCGTGCCCAACCTGGTGCATCCGCTGTTCACGCCGCCCGCGGGCACGCCGCGGGAGTGGATCCTCGTCATCCCGTTGCTCCTGGGCTTCCTGCTCTACACGCGCTACATCAAGAAGGTCGCCTGGGTCAGCCGCTTCTCGCTCGCCATCTACGTGGGCTACTACACGGGCGTGAACATGATGCAGAAGCTCCAGGGCGAGGTGCTGCCCCAGTCGGCGGACACCATCCTGAGCTTCTGGCGGGCGGGCACCTTCACGAACGTCGGCGAATGGATCTCGCTGCTCGTGGTGGTCGTCGGCGTGCTGTCGGTGCTCGTCTACTTCTTCTTCTCGGCCGAGCACAAGGGCGCCATCGGCGGCGTGAGCCGTCTGGGGATCTGGTTCCTGATGGTCTCCTTCGGCGCCGCCTTCGGCTACACGATCATGGGCCGCATCTCCATCCTGATCGGCCGGGTGATCTTCCTGATCAACCAGTGGCTGGGAATCGGCAACGGCGGGGTTGCGTGACCGCCCACGGGCGGCGCCCCGCGGGGAACCGGGCCGCGGCGCGAGGCGCCGCGGCCCTTCGCATGCCCGCCGGCCCGTGCTAGACTGCGCGCCATGGAGGCCCCCGCCCGCACGCCCCGCCGCATCCTGGTCGTCTCGCCCTGGGCCGACTTCTGGTCGATGCCAGGCCGGGCCGGCGTCAGCGACGACGCCGAGTTCGTCCGCCGCGCCCTGGCCGCCGGCCACACGCTGCACTTCCTGGTGCCGTCAGGCGGGCGCTTCTCTCCGGACGAGACGCACCCGAACCTGCGCGTCCACCCCTTCCCCGACCTCTTCCCGCGCCTGCGCTGGCTGCCGCCGCCCCTGCGGCGCCTGGCCTGGTACGGCTACTTCGCCGGCCCCGTGGCCCGGCGCGCCGTGCGCCTGGCGCGGGAGATCCGGCCCGACCTGGTCATGGGCTTCAGCTATCACGGCTCCCGCGGCGCCGAGCGCGTGGGGCGGGAGCTGGGGATCCCCTCCCTGGTCAAGCACTTCGGCGTCTACAAGGCGGCCTTCTTCGATCGGTGGCCGCGCTGGCGCTACCGCTGGGAGAACGCGGAGACCCTGGACGGTCTGACGCGGAAGGTGGACCGCCTCGTCATCCTCAACGACGGCACGCGCGGCCGCGAGGCCGCCCTGCGCGCCGGCGTTCCCGCCGAGCGCATCGTCTTTCTGCTCAACGGCATCCACAAGGAGTGGGCCGGTCTGGACCTGGACCGCGAGGCCGAGCGCGCCCGCCTCGGCCTCGCGCCCGGCGAGACGGCGGCCCTGTTCCTGGCCCGCCTCGAGCGCTTCAAGGGGACCGCGCAGCTCCTGCGCCTGCTGCCGGGCCTGGCCGGCGGCCCCGCCCCCCTGCGGCTTCTCGTCGCCGGCTCCGGGCCCGACGAAGGCCGCCTGCGCGAGGCGGCGGCCCGCCTGCCGGACCCCCGCCGCGTGCGCTTCCTGGGGGCCGTGCCCCACGACGAGGTGCCTCGCCTGTTCGCGGCGGCGGACCTCTTCCTCACCCTCAACACCTACTCCAACATGGCCATCCCCACCTGCGAGGCCATGGTCTGCGGCGTGCCCGTGGTTGCCACGAACGTCACCGGCACGGCCGAGACCGTCCGCGACGGCGAGAACGGCCTGCTGGTCCCCGCCGGCGACGACGCGTCCCTGCTCGCCGCCCTGCGACTGCTGGCCGGCGATGCCACGCTGCGCGCCCGCCTGGGCGAGGGCGCGCGGCGCTTCGCCGCCGAACGCTTCGACGACTGGGATACCCGCGTGGGCCGCGAGCTGGATCTCATCGAGGAGCTTTGCCGGGAGGGCCGCACCGCCGGCCCTTGAGCCCCCGCCGCCGGCCCCCGGGCCCGCGGCGTCGGCTCCCGGGTCCGCATCGCGTCAGGCGGGGAAGGGATCCAGGGCCGCGAAGGCGAAGGCCGCGCCGGCCACGACTGTGAGTCCCGCCGCCCGGTAGCCCGACGTCAGCGCCGCCGCCACGGCGTCGCGGGTCAGGCGCCGCCGGCCCGCCTCGCCGCGGGGCGTCCGCCAGCCCAGCTCCGGCAGCTCGAACAGGACGAAGTCGGCCGGTCCGCCGGGCGCCAGCGCGCCGGCGCCGGGCAGGGCCAGGGACCGCGCCCCGTGGCGCGTGGCCATCTCGAGGAGGGTCTCGGGCTCCAGGCCGGGATGGGCCCGGGCCGCCAGCGTGCAGGTCAGGGGAAGGTTGAGGGTGGGGCTGCTGGCCAGGGAGTCCGTGCCCAGGGCCACGGGCACGCCGGCGGCCAGCAGGCGCTCGACGGGATGGGGGTCGCCGCCGTCGTGGAACCAGGCCACGGAGCCGGGGCAGTAGGCCACCGTCGCGCCCAGGCGGACCAGGTCGCGGATGTCCTCGTCGTCGAGGTGGGTGCCGTGGACCACCTGGATGGCGAGGCCACGCACGCGCTCGGCGAGCCAGGCGACCGGGGAGCGGCCGCCGCCCCAGGGCGCCGGCGCCTTCCGCCAGCCCAGGCGGCGATGCAACGCCCGGAAGGGACCGCCGCCCGCGGCCGTGAACGCCGCCTCGGCCGCCGTCTCGGCGAGGTGGGTGCTCAGGGCCGCGCCGTGATTCACCGCCAGCTCCACGAGTGCCGCGAAGAGGTCGGGATGGGTGCTGTAGGGCGCATGGGGGCTCAGTCCCGGCGCGGGAATCCCCGGCTCATGGAGGTCCGGCGTGACCAGCGACAGTATCGACCAGGCCGGCGCCTCTCTGCGCGCGGCCGCCAGGGCTCGCTCCTGGTCCTTGCGGGGCCAGCCGTAGAACTCGCGGTAGGCCCGCAGGCGCAAGGGGGGCGCCGCGTCGACCAGGGCATCGAAGTCCTCGACGGAGGCGGCGATGTCCCCAAGGGCCGTGCAGCCGCCGCGC
The DNA here is from genome assembly GCA_016933175.1 of Candidatus Krumholzibacteriota bacterium. Taxonomy (GTDB): domain Bacteria; phylum Krumholzibacteriota; class Krumholzibacteriia; order JACNKJ01; family JACNKJ01; genus JAFGBK01. Next base: position 31,766 of record JAFGBK010000095.1, read on the forward strand.
AGAACCTCGCGCAGGCCGGCGAGCACTGAGCGGCGCCGCGACTCCGCGTCCAGGCCGCGCCGCGCGCGCAGGAGGTCCTGGATCCAGGCCGTGAAGTCCGGGGTCGGGGCCAGGGCGCCCTGGAGGAAGGTGAGGGCCAGGTGGCAGTGGGCGTCGACCAGGCCCGGCAGGAGCAGGGCCCGCGGCCGCTCGACCGCTACGCGGGCCGCCGGCCACTCGGCCCGCAGCTCGGCGGCGCGGCCCACGGCCGCAACGCGCCCACCCCGCGTCACGACGGCCCCGTCGGCCACGGGCGGCCCCGCCACGGGGTGCACGAGGCCGGCGCGGTAGAGGCGCAGTTCGTCGTCGTCGGGCGGGCCGAGGCCGGGCAGGCGGCAGGCGGCCCAGGGCGCGCCGTCGCCGGCGGTCGGCGCGGCGCCCGTGCCGGGCGGGTCGGGATGCATGGGATCAGAGGGAGGCGTGGCCGAGGGCGTGGGCGCCGGCTGCCAGGGCCTCCAGGGCATGGGTGACGGCCTCGCGACGGGGCGCCAGGTAGCTCTCGACGCAGAGGCGATGGAACAGGCGCAGGCCCGCCACGGCGTCGTCGTCGAGGCGATAGCGGATGTTGCGCGTGAAGTACTCGTGCACGAGCAGCTCCGGCCAGCCCTTGCGCGCGGTCACCTCCTCGCAGATGAGGGGCAGCTCGCGTTCGCCGTCGCGGTGGCTCTCCTGGAGCAGCTCCGTCAGCTCGGCGGCCTGCTCCTCGCTGCGCGCCGCCCAGACGGCGTAGACGAAGGGCCGGTGGAAGGTGCCCTCCCACCAGTCGCCGAGGTCGATGTCGGTCCACGCGGGATCGGGCCGGAGCTCCAGGGCCAGGTCGCCGATGACCAGGGCCGCGTCGGCCTCCTCGCCGTCCGGGCCCAGGAAGGGCCGCGACGGATCGGGACGATAGGTGTGAAAGTCCGGGCTGCAGCGGTGCGCCCGCTCGAGCAGCAGGCGCAGCATGGCGACGCTGGTGCGGCTGCCCCGGTCGACCAGGACGCGGTCGATCTCGGGCAGGGGCCGGCGGGCCAGGAAGCGGATGCTGGCCACGGGGCCGCGGCTCCCGATGCACAGGCCGGGGACGACGCCGGCGCCCACGCCGCGGAAGAACTCCACGGCGGGGATCAGGGCGGCGTCCAGTTCCCCGAAGCGCAGGCGGTCGGCCAGCACGCCGGGCCTGGCATGGACCAGCTCCACGTCCGCCCGGTCGCCGTGCACCAGCCCCCACGCCAGGGGCAGGGCGTTGGCGAAGTCGATGACACCGATGCGGATGCGGTTCATGGCGGCTCCTCGGCGGGCCTTCGGCCGGCATGCTAGGTCAACGGCCGCGGGCTGGCAATCGTTCTTTACGGGCGCTTCATGCCGATGGCGGCGCCGTGTTCGCGTCAGGCGGACAGGACGATGTCCAGGCCGCCGGCCAGGAAGATCACCACTCCTGCGGCGCTGTTGAGGCGGAAGAAGGCCAGGTCGATGCGCCTCAGGTCCCCGCCCCGCAGCACCCTGTGCTCCCAGATCAGCAAGAGCGAGGCCAGGACGAGTCCGGCGCCGAAGGGAACTCCCAGGGATCGGCGCCAGGCGAACGCGACCAGGGCCAGGACCATCAGCAGGTGACAGAGGGCGGCCGCGCGCAGGGCGGCGGCCGGGCCCAGGGCGACGGCCAGGGAGCGCAGGCCGCGGCGCCGGTCGAAGTCCAGATCCTGGAGGGCGTAGACCGTGTCGAAGCCCGCCACCCAGAGGACCACGGCCAGTGCCAGCAGCCAGGGCGCTCCGGCCAGGGTGCCGCGCACGGCCACCCAGGCCCCCACCGGGGCGATGGCCAGGGAAGCGCCCAGGATGAAGTGGCTGCCGGCGCAAAGGCGCTTGGCATGGGAGTAGGCGAGGATCCAGGCCAGGGCCAGGGGCGCCAGGCGGCTCGCCAGGGGATTGAGGAGGGCCGCGAAGAGCAGGAAGAGCAGCCCGTTGGCGGCCGTGAACAGGGCCACCCAGCGCGGCGTGAGCCGCCCCGCCGGCAGGGCGCGGCCCGCCGTGCGGGGATTGGCGGCGTCGTCGCGGCGGTCCATCAGGCGGTTGTAGGCCATAGCCGCGCTGCGGGCCGTCACCATGCAGGCCAGGATGAGCAGGAGGATCCGCCATCCCGGGAAGCCGGGTGTGGGCGCCTCGCGGGCGGCGATCATGGCGGCCAGCAGGGCGAAGGGCAGCGCGAACAGCGTGTGCGGGAACTGGATCATGTCCAGGACCAGGGCCAGGCGTCTCCAGAAGCTCCGGGGAGCGCCGCCGGACCGGTCCTTGCGGACACCGTTCGTGTTCACGCGTCCACGTCCCAGGCGCCGCGCAGGCGCAGGTCCAGGCCCAGGTGGACCAGGACGCGGTCCACCACGAAGTCCACCAGGTCGGCCACGGCGACCGGGCTCGCCTCGCCGCCACCCGCGTTCCCGTCGCCGCCCGGCGCCTCGCCCTCGCCGCCGCCCGCGGCGGCGGTCCCCGCGGGGTAGAAGCCCGGGCTGGCAGGCAGCAGCACGGCCCCCGCCCGCGCGAGGCGCAGCATGTTCTCCAGGTGGATGGCGCTCAGGGGCGTCTCGCGGGGCACGAGGACCAGGGGGCGCCGCTCCTTGAGGCAGACGTCCGCGGCCCGCGTGACGAGGCAGTCGCTCACCCCCGCGGCGATGCGCCCCAGGGTGCCCATGGAACAGGGCAGGACGGCCATGGGCCAGGCCGGACCGCTGCCGCTGGCCGCCGGGCAGCGGTAGTCGTTGGGGGCCCAGCGGCGGGCCAGGGGCCCGCCGTCACGCGCGGCGCGGGCCGGGCGACCGGCGCCGCCGCCCGCCCGCTCGAGGCCGGCGCCCGCGGGGAGGGGCTCGCCGTAGATGTCGGCCAGGAGGTCGTCCAGAGAGCGGCCCAGCTCGGCGCGGCACAGGTTGTCGGCGTTGCGGCTGGCCACCAGCTCGACGCCGGTGCCGTCCGCCGCCAGCGCATCCAGCAGGCGCATGGCGTAGGGCATGCCGCTGGCCCCGGTCAGGGCCACCACGATGCGAGTGGACGCTTGCTTGGCCATGGAGACCTCCCCGCGCCGAGCATAGCAGGGCGGAGGCCGCGATGCAGCCCCCGCCCTGCGTGCCGGGTGTCGTCGCCGTCCGCGGCGGCGCCTGCGCCCCGCCGGCGCCGCCCGCGCGAGCGACTAGAAGGAGTTCCAGAGCATCTGGTTCGTCACCTCGTGGTGGAACATGATCTCCGCCCGCTTGATGCGCTTGCCCAGGTCCCTGGGACAGCGGTCGGCCACGGCCTGCTTGACCTCCAGGTACTTGGCGTGGGTGTCGGCGCCGAGGATCTCCTGCAGGAAGGCGCTGCGCCGGAAGCTGGCCATGGCGTCGTAGATGTTGCCAGGCAGAACCCGCTTGCGCACGCGCTTGGGCTTGGGCGCGTCGGGATCGGGCTCGGGGCCCTCCAGGCCCGTGCGCAGCAGGGCGTAGATGAGCATGTAGGGATTGGCGTCCGGGCCCACCGACCGCACCTCGATGCGCTGGCTGAGTTCGCCGGCCAGGGGGATGCGGATCATGGCGGTGCGGTCCGTGGGCGAGGCCAGGATCTCGTTGGGCGCCTCGAAGGCGGGGTCCAGGCGGCGGTAGGCGTTGACGCTGGCGTTGAGGACCAGGCAGAGATCCTCGGCGTTGTGCAGGACGCGCCGGATGAACGCGTGGCCCGTGCCGGAGAGCTTGTACTCGCCGCCGGCATCCCAGAACAGGTTCCGCCCCTCTCGCGAGAGGCTGATGTTCGTGTGCATCCCGCTGCCGTTGATGCCGGTGACGGGCTTGGGCAGGAAGGAAGCCGTCATGCCCATGCGCTGCGCCACCTGCCTGCAGAGCAGCTTGTAGAGCTGGATGCGGTCGGCGGCGATGA
>JAFGBK010000096.1 GCA_016933175.1 Candidatus Krumholzibacteriota bacterium
AGGACATCGACCAGTTCACTAGGCATATCAGAGTACCCGATTGCGATCCCACCTGAGTTGGTCGCCGAGCAATCCTGGACGATGCAGTTCTTGAGTGTCATGCTGGCATGAACGCAATGAATGCCTCCAGCGTATGTCTCCTCCATATGCCCGTTCTGGAAAGTGAACCCCTTGATCGTTGCCGCCGCACTTTCCCCGCTATGCAGGTAGACCAGCCTATCCTGCTGCTCGCCATCGAGGACGGTCACCTCCGGCCCATCCGAGGACAGCAGCACCAGGTCCACGCCATGGAAGTCCAGACCGCGGTTGCCAGGCCCGCGGTAGGTGCCGGGGTGCACGAGCACGGTATCCCCCGCCAGACAGGCAACGATGGCGCTCTGTATCGTCGGGTACCCCCCGCTGCCGTCGGCATGGACATGGTGTGTGGCTGCGCTTGCCGTACCGGCCACCGCGAGCGCGGCGACCAGCGCGGCCAAGCGATGCGCGATCCGTGCGGGCATGGCGCCACCAAATCGTGTTGATTCACATCGATCTCGAATGCGCTGACAACCCAGTTTAACATTTTGGTCACGGGCGAGGCGAGTGCGTTCTCGCGCCGCCGGGCGGCCCGTCAGGGCCGCAGCGCGTCGAGGAAGCCCGCGTCCGCCCAGCAGATGCCCTCGCAGCCGCCGACCGCGCTCATGTAGAACAGGTACTTCCCGTCATGGCTGACGATGGGGCAGATCTCCATGCCCCCGCCGTTCACCGGCGGCCCCAGGCTCACGGGCTCGTGCCAGCCTCCCTCGCCGTCGGCGAAGGCGATGTACAGGTCAGTCGGGCCGTCGAGCCCCGGCCGGCGCAGGGCCGTGAAGATCAGGTAGCTCTCGTCGGGTGCGATGAAGGGCGTGGCGCCCGCGAAGGCCAGGGGCACCCGCTCCGGCTCGGCGTGAACGCCGTCCACCAGGGGCGAGCGCCAGATGGCGTCGCGCGAGCTGAAGTAGAGCGTGTGGTCCGCCGACACGGAGACCTGCCAGTGCAGCGGCATGCGGTTGACGGCCTCGCTCACGGGCCGGGGCGCCCCCCACTTCTTCCCCTCGCGCTCGACGACCCAGACGCGCTCGCCGCCCCTCCCCGACGGCGGGCGCCGGTCCGAGACGAAGTAGAGGCGCGAGCCGTCCGGCGAGACGAAGGGCACGTCGTCGCCGAACTCCACCGCGAAGGGCGCCCGCTCGGGCGCCGTCCAGCGGCCCTTCTCCAGGCGCGTCCACAGGATCGTCCCGTCGCTGTAGCCCGAGTCGGGCAGTGACGTGGTGCCGCTCCAGTAGGCCTCGCGGCCATCGGGCGTGAAGCAGACGCAGCCGTGCTGGCCGAGCTGGTTCGACACGATGTCCGGCGCGAACAGGCGCGGCGTCGTGCCGGGCGGCTCCTGCCCCACCCAGGCGCCGCGCAGCTCGGGCATCCGCCGCTTGCCCTTGGCGGCGCCGCGCCCGGCGAGCAGCCGCGCGGCATCGTCGCGGCCCGCGTCGACGGCCAGGCCGTGGGGCGTCCAGCCGCCCAGGCTGACGGCGTCGATGTCCGCGCCGCGGTCCAGCAGCAGCGCCGCCACGCCGGCGTGGCCCCGGAAGGCGGCGTGGTGCAGGGGGGTCCAGCCGAAGCAGTCAGCGTCGTGGAGGGACAGCCCGCGGTCCAGGAGCGTCCCGACGATGGATGGCGAGCCGCCGAAGGCCGCCAGGTGCAGCATCGTGCCGCCGTTCTCGCCGCCATACCGGACATCGAGCGCGTCCTCGGCCACCACCAGGTCGAAGAGGCGCTCGAGGCCCCGCTGCGCGGCGTAGATCTGCATGCGTCCCCGCTCGGGCGGCTCCGGCAGCTGCGCGCCGCGGTCCAGGAGCAGGTCCACCAGGGTCCTGAAGCCCCGCCAGGCCGCCAGGCTGAGGGAGGTGTCGCCGCCGCCGTCCGCGGCCTCGATGTCCGCGCCCGCGTCCAGCAGCAGGCGGACCATGGGGATGTAGCCGCGCTCGCGCACGGCGTGGAGCAGCGGCGTGCGACCCCAGTTGCCGCGGACCTCCAGCTCGGCGCCGCGCTCGATGAGCCGCCCGGCGGAGGCGGTTTTCTGCCGGACCGCGGCGTAGTGGAGCGGCGTGTGGTTGTTGAGGTTCCGCGCGTTGACGTCGCCGCCGGCGTCCGCGAGCAGGTCGACCATCGCCGGGTCCTCCAGGCAGGCGGCCCAGTGCAGGGGCGTGTCGCCGTCGGCGTCGCGGGCCTCCAGATCCGCGCCCGCGGCCAGCAGCCGCACGGCCACGTCGCCGTGCCCGCCGTCGGCGGCGAAGTGCAGGGGCGTGCACTGGCGCTCGTCGGTCACGCCAACGAGCGACCCGTCGAGTTCGAGCAGCGAGTCGACGGCGGCGAGGCGTCCCGCGCGCGCGGCCTCGAGCATGGCCTCGCGGCGGTCGCCCGCCTGGTCGGCCAGTGCCATGGCGGCGGCGAGCAGGCAGGCCAGCAGGCCCGCGGCGGCCAGGTTCCTGGTTCGATGGGACATGGCACCCTCCCGGGTCTTGATGTTAAATAGTTAACATGCGTAATTGATAACACTGACGGCCGACGCCCGTCAAGGTTTCACGTGTTCCGGGAGTGTCTTTCCGGACCGCTCCGCGGATGCGCAAGTCGATCCTCATGTATCATGAAGAGTGAACATTGACATTTACATTGTGCCCGCCTATACTGGCGGCAGGCCAAGGAGGCGGCATGCTCCCCCCGCTCACTCCCCGACAGCGCGCCTTCCTCGACTACCTGGAAGGCTTCCTCGCCCGCGAGGGCCGCACGCCCAGCCTGCGCCGCGCGGCGGCGGACCTGGGGGTCAGCCACTCGGCCGTGGTGCAGCATATCCGCGCCCTGGAGGCCAAGGGCTACGCGAGGCGCGAGAGCCGCTACAGCCGCACCCTGCACCTGCTCAACCGCGCCGGCGAGACGGCCGGCGCCCAGCGGTGGCGCGAGATCCCCGTCATCGGCCGCGTGACGGCGGGCCTGCCCATGTACGCCCAGCAGGAGTGGGACGGCGGCCTGGTGGTGGACGCGGAGCTGTTCCGCGGCGACAACCTCTTCGCCCTGCGCGTGCGCGGCGATTCGATGACGGGCGCGGGCATCCTCGACGGCGACCTGGCCATCTGCGAGCCGCGCCAGTTCGCCCGCGACGGGGAGATCGTCGTCGCCCTCGTCGGCGGCGAGGAGGCGACGGTCAAGCGCTTCTTCCGCCGGGGCGACCGCATCGAGCTGCGCCCGGAGAACCCCGACTACGCGCCGCTGGACCTGGACCTCGGCGAGGTGCTCGTCCAGGGCA
>JAFGBK010000097.1 GCA_016933175.1 Candidatus Krumholzibacteriota bacterium
CTTCTACCGCGACTGCTTCGACCTCTCCCAGTTCATGGGCGAGGAGGTGCAGGTCGCGGTGAAGTTCGGCAGCGACAGCAGCGTCACTTACCCCGGCTGGTACATCCACTCCGTGGTCGTCGGCGGCCTGATCACCCCGACCCAGGACAGCACCTGGTCCACCATCAAGTCGGTGTACTAGCGGCGGCGTGACGAAAGGACAGGAGGATTCCCCATGAAGATCCTGATCGCCGCACTGACACTCATCGCCCTGGCGGCCTTGCCGGCCGCGGCCGACATGACCGGCTGCACCGGCGAGATCCTGGGGCCGGGCCTCGCCAATCCGGGCGAGACGGTCATCTTCGAGTTCGACATCGCCAACGGCAGCCCCGATGGCGAGTGGACCTCGGAAGTCCGCTTCGTCTTCCCCGAGACCTTCCACATCCAGGACGGGTGGTACGACGACCTGGGCCAGGGCTGGAGCTTCATGTTCAGCGCCTCCGGCACCTACCTCAACGTCGCCCACTTCACGGACGTGGAGGACGACCTGCAGGGAGAGATCGAGCCGGGCACGGGTGGCCTGTTCTATGTGCTGCTCGAGATCAGCTCGAACACGCCGTGCGGTGAGCATGACATCCGCTGGAAGCAGCTCGGCGACGGAACCGGGGCCGAGCCCCACTTCGTCTTCGAGGACATCGTCTACCTGCTCTGCTACACGCCGAGCGAGGAAGGCACCTGGACCAGCGTGAAGAGCCTGTATTAGCAGACGCCGGCCGCCGGGCCGGCGCGCTTCCCTGAACCGGGCGTGACGCCCGCGGCTCCCGGGCCGCGGGCGTCCGCTTTTTCGCCGCGAGAGGTCAGCCCTGCTCGCGCGCCTCGAGGCTCTGGCGCTTCAGCTCCAGGAAGCGTGCCTTGAGCTCCTGCGTGCCCGGCGAGAGGGCGCGCTCCTCGTAGGCCCGGTCCAGGTGGGTCACGATGACCACCGCGCTGACCACGAAGAGGGCGGGAATGAGCATGGGGATCCACCGCCGCCAGCCCCGCGGGACCAGCACGCGGTACATCTTCATGGTGCCCGTGGCGAGAATGAGGCAGAAGCCGGCCGAGGCGAGGTAGAGGTACTTGGTGTTGAGCCAGTCGCCGGGAAGGTGGAAGAAGCAGAAGGGCAGGATGGTGACGAAGGTCCAGGCGATGAAGAAGCGCAGGCTGGTGTTGCCGAACACGAAGCCGTAGGCCGCGTAGCTGAAGATGAAGAAGCCCAGCAGCGGCCGGATCCAGGCGCTGCCCCCGTAGATGAAGCTCGCCATGCCGCTTTCCTGAACCAGCTCCGTGTAGTGCAGGGGATAGACCATGTGGATGAGGTAGGCGGGCACGTTCGACAGGAAGTTTCCGGCGAAGAAGCCGAATCCCCAGCCCTGCGGGTAGGCGTCCGTGACCGTGTGGAAGCTCTGCCACTGGAAGCCGGTCAGGACGCCGCCGAGGACCAGCAGGATGAAGAGCGGCGCCGAGAGGACCCGCCGCTCGCGCTCCTTCCTGAAGAACACGTTGTAGGCCAGCAGCACGCCGATCCCGCTGAGGAAGGCGAAGCGGTTCACCACGGACACCAGGAAGAAGACCAGGGTCAGCAGGAACCATGGCGTGAAGAGCCTTCCCTTGCCTTGGCGTTCGTTCATTACGTAGAACATGACGGTCAGCAGGAAGACCGTGTGCATGAGGATGCCGCTCACCCCGGCGGAGTACATGACCTCCTTGCCGTAGTTGCCCACCGTGAAGGCGAAGAGCGCCGCGCTGAGGAAGGCGATGCCGAAGTCCTTCAGGGTCAGGAAGACGAGCAGATAGAGCAGGAAGGCGTTGGCGGCGTGGATGAAGATGTTGAGCAGGTAGTAGCCGGCCGGCTTGTCCCCGAAGAAGACGTACTCCATGCGGTGGAAGAGGCTCACCAGCGGGTGCGTGTCCAGCGTGACCGGGAGCATCTCGTCCTCGGTCTCGACGTGGAGCCCGCGCGCCAGGTGCTTGTACTCGGCGGCCGTCCAGAAGTCGTTGTCCAGAATCTGCCCGAAGAGCGTGAAGGAGATGGCCAGCAGGATCAGGAAGATGAGAAGCTTGTTATCCTTGAGAACCATGCGGCGCCCGCCTCGCGTGGGGTTGTCGCGGTCAGTGTAGGTTGAAGCCGGGGAGCGGGCAACCATGTTTCGCGACCGGAATCTGTCGCTCCTCGCCGCCGGGCAGACGCTGAGCCGGCTGGGCGACGTGAGCTTCCACATCGGCCTGCTCTGGCTGACCCTGGAGCTGACGGGCTCGAAGCGGCTCACGGGCCTGGTGGCCATGCTGGAGTACCTGCCCGTCCTGCTCTTCGGCGTCATCGCGGGTGTTCTGGTGGATCGGCTCGACCGCAGGCGCGTCATGCTCGCCGCCTGCCTGTTCCGCGCCCTGTTGATGCTGGCCATCCCCCTGGCTGCGCTGGCGGGCCGCGGCGAGATCGCGGTGGGAGCGGCCGCGGCCTTCGGCCTCGCCCTGGCCGCGAGCCTCTTCACGCCGGCGCGTGACGCGCTGGTGCCCGTCCTGGTGGGCGGCGGCGACCGCGTGCGCGCCAACGCGCTGGTCCAGGGCTCGGACCAGCTCGCCTGGCTCACCGGACCGCTGGTGGCCGGCGCCCTGCTGACGCTCGCCGGCACCGTCTCGGTCTTCCTCGGCTCGTCGCTCCTGTTCCTGCTCAGCTTCGCCCTGCTCCTGGGCCTGCGCCTGCCCGCCCGCCAGGCGCCGCCGGTGCCGGCGGTGCCGGCGGCGCCGGCGCTCCAGGACGGCGGCGAGGCGGGCGCCGCGCCGGCGGGCCACGTGGCCTGGCGCGAGGCCCGCGAGGGCCTGGCCCTGGCCTGGCGCCTCAAGGAGCTGCGCTGGCTGCTGATCCTGACCGCCGTCAACAACTTCTTCATCATGGGGCCGGCCATCGTCGCCATGCCCGTCTACGTGGGCAGCGACCTGGGGCTGCCGGGCGGCTACTACGCCGCCATCGAGGCCGTGCTGGCCGGCGGCATGATGATCTCCTCGCTGCTCATCGTCCGGCGGCGTCCCCGGCGCGGCAAGGGCGGCCTGTGGCTCGCGGGGATGGTCCTGGACGGCCTGACCTACGGCCCCATGCTCCTGGCGCCCCGCTTCGCCTGGCTGGTGCCCCTGATCCTGCTGCACGCCCTGTTCATCCCCCTGATCACCATCTACCGCGTCTCCATCGTCCAGGACCTCGTGCCGCCGGCCATGCAGGGGCGGGCCTTCGCCTTCCTGGGCATGAGCGTGGTGGGCATGACGGCCCTGTCCTGCGGCGTGACGGGCCTGCTGCTGGGCGTCGTGCCGACACCGCTGCTGTTCGGCACCTGGGGCCTGCTGGGCATGGGCTGCGGCCTCGCGGGCTGGCTCTCGCCGCGCCTGCGCCGCCTGGCCTGAGGGCGGCCGCGCCGGACCGGCGTCACCACCCGAACGACGGCCCCGCGGGCGGGCGGCCTTGCCGCCGCCCCGGGCGCGTGCTACTCCTTGCCCATGAGGAACCTCCGCGACTTCCTGGCGCTGCTGGAGGCGCGCGGCGAGCTGGTCCGCGTGCGCGAGCCCGTCAGCCGCGACCTCGAGATCACCGAGATCGTCGACCGCACGGTGAAGGCCGCCGGACCGGCCCTGCTCTTCGAGAACGTGACGGGCGGCGCCATGCCCCTGGCCATCAACCTCTTCGGCACCGAGAACCGCATGGCCGCCGCCCTGGGCGTGGAGACCCTCGCCGCCCTGGGCGCGCGCCTCGAGTCGCTGCTCCGGTCGGCGCCCGCCGGCGACTGGCTGTCCAAGCTGCGCGCCCTGCCGCGCCTGGCCGAGCTGGGCCGCGCCCTGCCGAAGACGGTGACACGGGCTCCCTGCCAGGAGGTCGTCCTCCGCGGCGAGGACGCGGACCTGGGCATCCTGCCCGCCCAGCTCTGCTGGCCCGCCGACGGCGGGCGCTACCTGACGGCCACGCAGGTCATCACGCGAAGCCCGGAGACCGGCGCGCGCAACATCGGCATGTACCGCGTGCAGGTCTTCGACGCGCGGACCTGCGCCATGCACTGGCAGATGCACAAGGGCGGCGCGGCGCACCTGCGCGAGGCCGAGGCGCGCGGCGAGCCGCTGCCCGTGGCCGTGGCCCTGGGCGGGCACCCGGCCATGGCCTACGCGGCCAGCGCGCCCCTGCCCGAGGGTCTCGACGAGACCCTGCTGGCCGGCTTCCTGGCGGGGCGGCCCATCGAGCTGGTCAGGGGCGCGACCGTGGACCTGCTCGTGCCGGCCGAGGCGGAGATCGTCGTCGAGGGCGTCGTGCGCCCCGGCGAGCGGCGCCGCGAGGGGCCCTTCGGCGACCACACGGGCTACTACTCCCTGGCCGACGACTACCCCGTGCTGCACGTGACGGCCGTCACCCACCGGCGCGACCCCGTCTACCCGAGCATCGTCGTGGGCCCGCCGCCCATGGAGGACGCGCCCATGGGCAAGGCCACCGAGCGGCTCTTCCTGCCCCTGATCCGCCTGCAGCTGCCCGAGGTGCTGGACATCCACCTGCCCGTGGAGGGCGGCTTCCACAACATCGCCCTAGTGCGCATCCGCAAGGGCTACCCGGGCCACGCGCGCAAGGTGATGCAGGCCGTCTGGGGGCTGGGCCAGCTCATGTTCAGCAAGGTGGTCGTCGTGGTGGACGAGGACGTGGACGTCCAGGACCTGCGCGAGACGGTCTGGCGCGTGGCGGCCAACATCGATCCCGGGCGCGACCTGGTCTTCGCCGAGGGCATCGCCGACGTGCTCGAGCACGCCAGCGACCGGCCGGGGCTGGGCGGCAAGCTGGGCATCGACGCCACGCGCAAGTGGCCCGAGGAGGGATTCCCGCGCGAATGGCCGGAGGTGCTGGCCATGGACCCGGCGGTCAAGGCCCGCGTGGACGCGATCTGGGACCACCTCGGCATCTCCCTGCCCGGGCGCGGGAACGCGCCGTGACCGACCCGGACCGCCGCGCCGCCACTCCGGCGGCTGCGGGCGGCGCCGCGGACGCGCCGGCCGGCGGGGATACGCGTTCCCACCGCCGCGCCACCGTCACGCGCCTGTTCGACGGCATCGCCCATCGCTACGACCTGCTCAACCGCCTGCTGAGCGCCGGCCTGGACGGCCGCTGGCGGCGCCGCGCCGTCGCCCTGCTCTCGCCGGAGGCGCGGCGCGTGCTGGACGTGGCAGCCGGCACCGGCGACCTGGCGGCGGCCTTCCTTGACGCGCGGCCCGGCGGCGAGGCCGCGGCCTGCGACCCGTCCCCAGCCATGGCGGCCCGCGCGGCGCGGAAGCTGGACGGCCGCGCCGGCTGGCGCGGCGTCGTCCTGGGCGCCGCCGAACGCCTGCCCTTCGCCGACGCCTCCTTCGACGCGGCTATGGCCGCCTTCGGCGCGCGCAACTTCGCCGACCTCGCGGCAGGCCTGGGCGAGATGGCGCGTGTGGTCCGCCCCGGCGGCGAGCTGCTGGTCCTGGAGTTCTTCCCCGCCGAGAAACCCCTGGTGGCAGGGCTCTTCCGCCTCTACTTCCACGGCGTGCTGCCGGCGGTGGGAGGGCTCGTCTCGGGCAACCGGACGGCCTACCGCTACCTGCCCGGCAGCGTGGACAGCTTCCTCGCTCGCGACGCCTTCGCCGATCTGCTTGCGCGACTTGGGCTTGCGGACATCCGCCGCGTCGAGTTCATGGGCGGCGTCGCCACGGCATTCCATGCCCGCAGGCCGATGGCGGGCATGTTATAATTCTGGCATCCCCTGAGCATCCCTCACGCGAAACAGGGAGGTTACCATGAGACGCCTCACTATCCTCTGCGTGACCCTGCTCATCGCTTCCCTCGCCCAGGCCGCCGACTTCACGCCCGGCGCCATCCTGGTCTGGATGGACGACCCGGGCGTCCTCGAACTGTCGGCCGGCCAGGCCCCGGCGGCGCGCGACGCCGCCCTGGCTCCCGTCCTGGCGCGCCACGATCTGGACCGCTGGTCCTGGATCGTACCGCGCACGGGCGCCCGCACGGGCCGCGCGGCCCGCCTGGTCCGCCTCGCGGGCGACGCCGACCGCCTCGACGTCAGGTCCGCCTGTGCCGACCTCGCGGCCACGGGCCTGTTCCGCGCGGTATCGCCCGACTGGCACTTCCACCTCTTCATCACGCCCAACGATCCCATGCTGAGCAACCAGTGGTTCATCACCAGCGCCTCGGCCGGCATCGGCCTGCCCCAGGCCTGGGACGTGACCCAGGGCGCCGCGGACGTGGTCGTCGCCATCCTCGACACGGGCGTGGACTGGAGCCACCCCGACCTGTCCGCCAGCATGTGGACCAATCCCGGCGAGGTGGCGGGCAACGGCGTCGACGACGACGCGAACGGCTACGTCGACGACATCCACGGCTGGGACTGCGGGCTGGGCGACGGCGACCCGCGCCCGGAGCCCTACCACGAGGGCGGCATCGACGTGGGCTTCCACGGCACCCACTGCGCCGGCATCGCCTCGGCCACGACCAACAACGGCGTCGGCGTGGCGGGCGCCGGCTGGAACTGCCGCATCATGGGCCTGAAGATCACGGCCGGCGACCTGTTCAGCCTGTCGGCCATCACCGTGGGCTACGACTACGCGATGATCGCGGGGGCCGACGTCATCTCCATGAGCTTCGGCGGCCCCATCTCCGAGCTGGAATTCATGCAGGCCCTCGTGAACGACGCCACGGCCGCCGGCATCGTCTGCGTGGCCGCCGCCGGCAACAACAACGACAGCACGCCCCAGTACCCCGCCGCCCTGGACAACGTCATCAGCGTGGGCGCCACCAACTCCGCCAACCAGCGCGCGTCCTTCTCCACCTACGGCACCTGGGTGGACCTGGCGGCGCCGGGCGAGCACATCTGGTCCTGCGTGCAGAGCAACTACGAGTGGGACTTCCTGACGGCCCTGCTCTTCTTCCTCAGCTACGGCTGGGACTGGACGAACCCCTACATGTACGCCGACGGCACCTCCATGGCCTGCCCGCTGGTGGCCGGCGTCTGCGGCCTCGTGCGCAGCGCCGCCCCCTGGATGGACGCCGTGCACATCGCCCAGCACCTTATCGAGACCGGCGACGACGTGGCCTACGATCAGCCCCTCGGCAGGAAGGTGAACGCCTACCGCGCGGTGACCCAGGGCACGACGGCCGTGCCGGGCGCCGCGCCGGCCTCGCCGCGCATCGCGGGCATCTGGCCCAATCCCTTCAACCCCAAGGTGACGATCCGCTTCGACCTGGCGGCGCCGTCGCCCGCCCGCCTGGACGTCTACGACATCCGGGGCCGCCGCGTGCGCATCCTGGCTGCCGGCGAGCTGGCGGCGGGGCCCCACGAGCTCATCTGGGACGGGTGCGACGACGCAGGGCGCGCTCAGCCCGGAGGCGTCTACTTCGCGCGGCTGGAAGCCGGCGGCGCGCGCGACGCCTGCAAGCTCGTGCTGCTGAAGTAGTCACACGGGGACCTGGCGGACCTCCTCCTCACTACGGCTTCGAACTCCGTTCGGAGGAGGTCCGTCAAGTCCCACTGCAACCGCATCGGCAGCGCGAGCGTGCAGGCGCAAGCCGCGGCTGCGCGCGACACCCGGCGTAAGAACGTCAGGCCCAACCCTGCCCATGCCTCGCCACCCCTCATGTCATCCTCGTCGCGACGGCTTGCGCCGCGGCCCTCCATGGTCATACCCTGCCCCTGCGCATCACCCACCGAGCGGAGTCCAGAATCGTAGCGCAGGCGGGTGATGCGCCGGGGCGGAGTACGAGGATGGAGGTCCGCGGTGCCCGAGCTGCCGGAGGTGGAGAACGTCGCGCGCGCGATGCGGCAAGCCCTGCTGGGCCGCCGTCTGGATGGCCTGCGCGTGCGCTTCGCCGACGCGCTCCGGCCCTCGCCGCAGGCCGTGCGCCGCGCGGTGCTGGGCAAGCGCCTGGTGGAGGTCCGCCGCCACGGCAAGTACCTCTTCCTGCGCTTCGCGCCCGAAGGGGCCACCCCGTCCCGCTCGGACGGCGCGGGCGCCGGTCTCGCGGCGGCGCGACCCGAGCGCGCCGCCGAGGCCGCGCCTCCCTACGGCGCCGCCGGCGTCGCCCAGCTCGTGCTCCACCTGCGCATGACCGGGCAGATCTTCGTCCGCCCCGATTACCGGCCCGACCGGCACCTGCGCCTGGTCCTGGACTTCGAGGGGCGGTCCGTCTTCTACCGCGACCTGCGCAAGTTCGGCGGCTTCGCGCTGGTGGAGGACGTTCCCCGCCCGGAGGCCGTCGCCCGCCTGGGCCCCGACATGCTCGAGGTGCCCTTCCGCGCTTGGCACTCGCGCCTGGCGCACCGCCGCGCGCCGCTGAAGAACCTGCTCCTGGACCAGGGCATCGCGGCGGGCCTGGGAAACATCTACGCCGACGAGGCGCTGTTCCGCGCCCGCCTGCATCCACTGGCCCGGCCGGCAGAACTGGACGAGGCCGCCCTGCGCCGGCTCTGGCGGGAGGCCCGCACCGTGCTGCGCCAGGCCATCCGACACGGCGGCACCACCTACCAGGACTTCCTGCGCTTCGATGGCCGGCCCGGCCGCTTCTTCGGCATGCTGCGAGTCTACGGCCGCGCTGACGAACCCTGCGCGATCTGCGGCCGCGCGATCCGCAAGATCCGCATCGGAGGCCGCGGCACCCACTTCTGCCCGCGCTGCCAGCCGGGCACGAGGCGCCGCCGCGCCCGGCCCTAGCGCCCCCACGAGCGCGAGAC
Source organism: Candidatus Krumholzibacteriota bacterium (assembly GCA_016933175.1). Classification (GTDB taxonomy): domain Bacteria; phylum Krumholzibacteriota; class Krumholzibacteriia; order JACNKJ01; family JACNKJ01; genus JAFGBK01. Next base: position 8,745 of record JAFGBK010000097.1, read on the forward strand.
AGGACGGGTGGCGCGTTCCGAGATATCGGCCCGCGTGCCTCATCCTTCCCCGCTATTTCCCTTGACAGATCATCGATTATGCTTAAGCATGCGCGTTTTACTGTCAGTGGAGCGTAAATATCGAGCCACGTCCCGGAGATGGCTTCGTTTTCGCTTAACATCGTTTGGAATACATGTTACGATATGTCAGCTAGATCGAACCGATTCCCCCGCACAAGAAGGTGACGGCCATGGAGACCACGGATCTGCGCGAGTTCCTCCGCATCCCCTACGACCAGCTCGAGGAGCTGAACCTGCGGTCCAAGGCCTACCAGGAGCAGTGGGTGCCCATGGACGAGGTGGAGGCCGAGCGCCGCGAGTACCTGGCCAGGGAGAAGCGGCTCAAGGCCGTCACGGTGGCCTTCACCGACCTGGAGGGCCGCCTCCAGATGCTCGACTACGACAAGAAGTACCTGCTGGGGGCGGAGCAGCTCACCTTCGACGGCTCGTCCATCAAGGGCTTCAGCAAGATCGCCGAGTCGGACCTGCGCCTGGGCATCGACTGGCGCGCCTTCTACTGGCTGCCCGCCGACATCTTCGGACCGGGCAAGATCCTCGTCTTCGGCCACGTCCTCGGCCAGGACGGCGCGCCTTACGAGTCCGACTTCCGCGGCCGCCTGCTCCACCTCGTCGAGGCCATGCGGCACGCCGACGGCACCGTCGCCCAGGTCTCGGCCGAGATCGAGGGCTTCCTCTTCAGCAGCCGCGACGCCGAGCGGCGCTACTTCGAGACCGGCGCCTTCGAGCTCATCTCCACGGGCGGCTACTTCCACAGCCTGCCCCAGGATCCCCTGCGCCAGTTCATGGACACGGCCGCCGAGGTGCAGCGCGCCATGGGCTTCGAGAACGAGAAGGACCACCCGGAGGTGGGGCCATCGCAGTTCGAGATGAACTTCAAGTACGCGCCGGCGCTCATCGCCGCCGACCGCATCCAGCTCTACAAGCTGCTCTGC
>JAFGBK010000018.1 GCA_016933175.1 Candidatus Krumholzibacteriota bacterium
GCCAGGGGGATGAGCACGCGGCCGGTGCCGCAGCCGAGCTCGATGACGCTGCCGCCCTCCCGGCGCGCCAGCTCGTCGTAGAAGGCGAGATCCTGGAGCTGGCGGTGCAAGGGCACGTGATCGTAGAACTCCGCCACGAAGCTGTCATAGCCGGTGTCGCGCCGCGACTGCTCGCGCATGGTCTCCTCCTTGGCCGTCATGCGCCCGCGCCCTCTTCCGCCGGTGGCATGCCGTGATCGGCGCCCTGGAAGCATAGTCCGGATCGCCGGGCCTGGGTAGGGGCGACGTCGAGCCTACTGCATGCGCGCGCGGCGGTCCAGGACGCGGCGCAGGGCCAGGTCGAAGGGCATGTCGGTGGCGAGGGGCACGTAGTCGATGCGGTGCGCGCGGCACTCGCCCTCCAGGCCGCGGATCCAGTCGCGCACGCGCTCGCCCGCCTCGCGGCGGATGAACCAGGGCTGGGTGCGCAGGCGGTCGCCCGTCTCCAGGTCCTCGAGCTGGACCTCCCGGTGCAGGTCCAGGTCGCGCTCCAGGGGATCGAGGACGTGGAAGACGAGGACCTCGTGCCCCCGGTGCCGGAAGTGCTTGAGCCCGGCCAGCACGCGGCGCGGCTCGTCGAGCAGGTCGGACAGGAGGATGACCAGCCCGCGGCGCTTCACCATCTCGGCCGCGCGGTGCAGGGTGGCGCCGACGTCCGTCAGGCCGCCGGGCTCCGTGCGCTCCAGGGCCAGCAGCAGGTCGTAGAGGTGGCGGCGGACGGAGCGGGCGGGGAGAACCTGGCGGATGGTCTCGTCGAAGGTGACCAGGCCCACGGCGTCCTGCTGCTTGACGAGCAGGTAGGCCAGTCCCGCCGCCAGGAGGCTGGCGTAGCGGAACTTGGTGACCCGGTCCGGCGCGCCGGCGAAGTCCATGGAGCGGCTGCCGTCCAGGAGCAGGGTGGCGCGGAGGTTGGTCTCCTCCTCGAAGAGCTTGACGTAGTGGCGGTCGGTCTTGGCGAAGACCTTCCAGTCCACGTTCCCCGCGCTCTCGCCGGGATTGTAGGGCCGGTACTCGGAGAACTCGACGGAGAAGCCGTGGAAGGGGCTGCGGTGCAGCCCCGCGATGAAGCCCTCCACCACCAGGCGCGCGATCAGCTCCATGCTGTCCAGGCGGCTGACCACCTCGGGATCGAGGAAGCGTCGGAGGCGGGTGGCGGCGCGGGGGGGCAAGACGGCTTTTCTCCTGGCGGCGTGGTGTCTGATAGCTGACGGCGGCTCCGGCCGGCGGCGGACCGGCGGCGCGGGCGGGTTCGTCCGGCGGCGGCCCAAGGAGCATAGAGTCCAACGCGGGCGGCCGCAAGGGGCCACAAACGTCTGGCGCGCCGGCGCGGCCCGTGGCACGATCCGGGTCGCGGACCGCCGCGAGAATCGCCGCGCCGCCCCGCCCCATGAAGGAGGATCCCGCCATGATGGGACTGCTGATCGTACTGGCCCTCGTGCTGGCCCTGGCCTTCTGGGTGGCCGCCACCTACAACCGGCTCGTGCGCAACCGCAACCTGGTCCGCGAGGGCTGGAGCGGCATCGACGTGCAGCTCAAGCGGCGGGCGAACCTGATCCCCAACCTGGTCGAGACCGTCAAGGGCTACGCGGGGCACGAGCGCGAGGTCCTCGAGCAGGTGACCGCCCTGCGCGGCCAGGCGGGGCAGGCCGACGGCGTCGGCGAGCGCGGACGGGCGGAGGGGCTGCTCGGCGCCGCCCTGGGGCGGCTGTTCGCCGTGGCCGAGAGCTACCCCGACCTGAAGGCCAACGCGAACTTCGCCCAGCTGCAGACCTCCCTGGAGGAGGTCGAGGAGCAGATCCAGCTGGCCCGGCGCTACTACAACGGGGCCGTGCGGAACCTGAACATCCTCGTCGAGTCCTTTCCCAGCAACCTGGTGGCCCGGAACACCGGCTTCACCCTGGCCGAGTTCTTCGAGCTGGCGGACGAGGCCGAGCGCCGGGTGCCCCAGATCTCCTTCGGCGGAAAGGCGGCGCCATGACGATCCGCGCCCTCGCCCGCGGCCTGCTGGCCGCCCTCGCCCTCCTGCCGCTCGCGGCCGGCGCCCGGGCCGAGTCCGAGCGCATCCTGGACTTCGACAGCCACGTCTTCGTCAGCGAGCGGGGCGACGTCTTCGTCACCGAGACCCTCCGCGTCCGGTGCGAGCAGCAGCAGATCAAGCGCGGCATCGTGCGGGAGTTCCCCACGCGCTACCGCGACCGCAACGGCAACCGCTTCCAGGTGGAGTTCGAGGTGCTGGAGGTGCAGCGCGACGGCCGCGCCGAGGACTACCACGCCGAGAACTACGCCAACGGCCGGCGCGTCTACATCGGCCACGCCGACCGCTTCCTGGCGCGCGGCGAGCACACCTTCGTCATCAAGTACCGCACCGACCGCCAGATCGGCTTCCGCGACGACTGCGACGAGCTCTACTGGAACGTCACGGGCAATGGCTGGCGCCTGGCCATCGAGAAGGCGCGGGCGGTCATCGACCTGCCGCCGGGCGCCGAGGTGCTGCGCCAGGCGGCCTACACGGGAAGACAGGGCGAGGCGGGACGCGACTTCACCGCCCGCGAGGGCCGGGACGGCCGCCTGACCTACGAGACCACGCGGCGGCTCGCGCCGGGCGAGGGCCTCACCGTCGCGGTGGCCTGGCCCAAGGGCTTCGTCGCCGCGCCCTCGCGCTGGGCGCGCCTGCGCTACTTCGCCCGCGACAACCTGGCGAGCCTGCTGGCCGTCGCCTGGCTCGCGGTCATCCTCGTCTACTACGTCCGCGCCTGGAGGAAGGTGGGGCGCGACCCGGAGAAGGGGACCATCATCCCCCTCTTCGAGCCGCCGGCCGGCTTCAGCCCGGCCGCGTCGCGCACGCTCCTGCGCATGGGCTTCGACAACACGGCCTTCACCGCGGCGGTGATGGACCTGGCCGTCAAGGGCGTCCTGGTCATCGACGAGCCCGAGGAGAAGACCTACATCCTGCGTCAGAAGGAATCGTGGCGGGACAACCTGAGCGCGGGCGAGGCGCGCGTGGCCGCGGAGCTGTTCAGCGCCGGCCCCATCCTGGAGCTGGACAACGAGAACCACGCGGTCTTCCAGGGCGCGCGCCGGGCGCTGCGCCGGGTCCTCAAGCAGGAACTGCAGAAGACCTACTACCGGACCAATTCGGCCCAGCACCTGGCGGGGCTGGGCGTCTCGATCGTCGCCCTGGTGATGATCTTCCTGACGGCCCGCGGGCAGTTCGGCTCCGTCCTGGCCGTCGTCACGCCGGCCTTCTGGCTCACGGCCGGCGGCTTCGCGGCCATCATCGCGCTCAACGCGATCTTCCACCACCTGCTCAAGGCCCCCACCCTGCGCGGGCGCCGGATCATGGACGCGATCGAGGGCTTCAAGCTCTACCTCTCCGTGGCGGAGAAGGAGCGGCTGGAGGCCCTGCACCCGCCCGAGAAGACGCCCGAGCTGTTCGAGCGCTACCTGCCGTACGCCCTGGCCCTCGGCGTCGAGCAGGAGTGGAGCGAGCAGTTCGAGTCGGTGCTGGCGCGGGCGGGAGAGGACGGGCGGAGCTACCACCCCGTCTGGTACACCGGCGCCTCCTGGCGCAGCCTGGGCGCCGGCGGCTTCGGCAGCAGCTTCGGCGGCGCCTTCACCTCGGCCATCGCCGCCTCGTCCACGACGCCCGGCTCCTCGGGCGGCAGCGGCGGGGGCGGTTCCTCCGGCGGCGGAGGAGGCGGCGGGGGCGGCGGGGGATGGTAGCGGCGCGGGCGGCGGGGGCTGGTAACCGATAAGGCGGACCCGACCTTCCACTCCGGCTCCGCTTCGAAGTCGCCTTCGCGGAAGGTCGGGTCCGCCCTGCCACCCGCCATCCCCCGCCGCCAGGCCCCGCCGATTTCGTGGAGAAGCCCGAGGGGAAGCACCCCCGAGATCCTACTCGACCACAGTGGCCAGCAGGCGGGCGATGAGGTCGTCCGCGCTCACGCCCTCGGCCTCGGCGTTGAAGTTCGTGACGAGGCGGTGGCGCAGCACCGAGGGGGCCACCGCGCGGATGTCGTCGAGACCGGGGGCCGGGCGGCCCTCCAGGGCGGCCAGGGCCTTGGCCCCCAGCACGAGGTACTGCCCGGCGCGCGGGCCGGCGCCCCAGGCCACGAACTGGCGCACGAAGTCCGGCGCGCCCGCGTCGGGCCGGCTGGCGCGGGCCAGCCGCACGGCGAAGGCCACCACCCGCTCGGCCACGGGCACGCGGCGCACCAGGCGCTGCAGCTCGACGATCTCGCCCGCCGACAGCACCGTGCCCAGCGCGGGGTCGCGCTCGGTCGTCGTCGTCTCGACGATGGTCAGCTCCTCGGCTGCGGAGGGGTAGTCCACCTTGATGTTGAACATGAAGCGGTCGAGCTGGGCCTCGGGCAGGGGATAGGTGCCCTCCTGCTCGATGGGGTTCTGCGTGGCGAGCACGTAGAACGGGCGCTCGAGGTCGTAGGTCTCGCCGGCGGTCGTCACCTGGTACTCTTGCATGGCCTGGAGCAGCGCGGCCTGGGTCTTGGGCGGCGTGCGGTTGATCTCGTCGGCCAGGACCACGTTGGCGAAGACGGGCCCGCGGACGAAGCGGAAGACGCGGCCGCCGGTGCTCTTGTCCTCCTCGAGGATCTCGGTGCCCGTGATGTCGGTCGGCATGAGGTCCGGCGTGAACTGGATCCGGCTGAAGCGAAGGTCCAGCACGCGCGCCACGGTGGAGACCAGCAGGGTCTTGGCCAGGCCGGGCACCCCCACCAGCAGGCTGTGCCCGCCGGCGAAGAGCGACACCAGCAGCTCGCGCACCACCTGCTCCTGGCCGACGATGACCTTGCCGATCTGCTCCCGCAGCGCGCCGTGGGCGGCGTGCAGCCTCTCCAGGGTCTCGATGTCCGTGTGTTCCAAGTCCGCTCCTTCCGGTCGGGACGGGGGGAGGATAGTGGGGCGCCGCCGCGCGGTCAACGCCGCCGCCGGCGCCTTGTTCCCCTAGCGGCGGTAGAAGAGCCGGCAGGCGCGCCGGAGCCAGGGCGAGGCCAGGCGCCGCGTCATCCAGGTCTCGGCGGCGCGCTTGGACAGGAAGCCCATGGTGGGAAAGGAGTGCTGCACCATCATCACCTTGTGCAGGGGCACCCGGTTCTGGATGGCCAGGGCCCACTCGTTGATCATCTCCCCCGAGCCCTCGCCCACGATGCGCACGCCGAAGATGCGCCCGCCCCTGGACGCATAGACCTTGAGCCAGCCCGTGGCGCAGTCCTCGGCGATGGCCGCGCCGTAGTCGCCGTAGCCGACCTCGATGGTCTCGTACTTCGCGCCGCGCGCGTCGAGCTGACGGGCCAGCTCACCCACGTGGCTCGCGGGCGGGTCGGTGAAGACCGTCCACGGCACGACGTAGCGCCGGAAGTCGCGCTTCATGGGCCAGGGCAACATGCTGTTCATCAGGGCGATCATGCCCTGGTGCATGGCAGCGTGGCTGAGCAGGAAGTGGCCGTTGACGTCCCCGACGGCGTAGATGTGCTTCTGCGTGGTCCGCAGGTAGCGGTCCACGTGGATGGCCCCGCGCGCGGTCAGCGCGACGCCGGCCTTCTCCAGGTCCAGCTCGCCGGTGGGGATGCGCCGCCCCGCGGCCACCAGCAGCCTCTCGCCCTCCAGGCGCTCGCCCCGGTCCGTGTGCAGGACGACGCCGGCGCCCGCCCGCTCGGCCTTGACCAGCCGGCGGCCGTTGTGGACCGCGATGCCCTCGCTGGCGAAGACCCGCTCGAGCAGCTCGCCGGCGTCGGCCTCGCCGGCGGGGATCAGGTGCGGGTCCATGTGGACCACGGTCACCTTGCTGCCCAGGCGGGCGAAGGCCTGGGCCATCTCGCAGCCGATGGCCCCGCCGCCCAGCACCAGCAGGCTGGCCGGCACGGCGTCCAGGTCGAAGAGGGTGGTGTTGGTGATCGGGTCCACGCCCTCGATGCCGGGGATGGGCGGCACCATCGGCTCGGTCCCCGTGGCGATGAAGATCCGCCGCGCCGTCAGGCGCCGCTCGCCCACGGCCACGGTGTGGGGATCGACGAAGCGCGCGGCCCCCTCGCCGAGGAGGAGGTCCACCTTCTCGAACATGCCGCGCGTCTTCTTCTCGCCGATGAAGTCGCAGTAGCCGCGGATGCGCTCGAAGGGGCGCCTCGGCACGGGCGCCGGCAGGGGCCCGAGCTCCATGCGCTCCAGGCGCCGCACGGTGTGGGCCGCCTTGGCCATGCGCAGGAGGGACTTGGAGGGAATGCAGCCCACGTTCATGCACTCGCCGCCGAGGCGGTCCTTCTCGACGGCGCAGACCGTCAGCCCCATCTCGACGGCCATGAGCGAGACCGCCATGCCGGCCGGGCCCAGGCCGATGCAGATCAGGTCGTAGTCGTACTTCATCGCGCTCCTTCGTGGGGTGGGCGAGCCGTGACCGCGAAAGGTAGTCGATGAACGATGTCCAGCAAACCGCCGGCACCGAGAATGCGCCTGATCCGGGCGCTGGCGCGGCCCTCGGCCCTCCCCGTTACGGTTGCACTCCTGTATAATCCATGAAGAGGAGAGCGACCCCGGGGAGGCCACGGTTCCCCGGTGTGATTCCACGAGGAGCCGCGTGTCCCAGCAAAGGGAAGAGAATCTCGAGCGGACGCCGCCGGATGCGGTGCTGGTCGATATGGCCCGCCGGCAGGCGGACCGGCGCGAGGGCCGGGAGGCGGCCTCGCGGCTCCTGCAACGCTACCGCGAGCCCGTCTTCCACTGGTGCCTGCGGCGGGTCCGGGATCCCGAGCTGGCCCTGGACCTGGCCCAGGACGCGCTCCTGAACGCCTACCGCAATCTCGAGCGCTTCGACGGCCGCGCCCGCTTCTCGTCGTGGCTCTTCGCCATCGCGCGCAACCGCTGCCTCAACGCCCTGCGGCGGCCGGCGCTCTTCGAGGGCGATGGCTTCGACGCGGACACGGTGGCCGACCCGCGCGGCGGCCAGGACCTGGACCTCGAGGACCGGGAGGCGGAGGAGCGGATCCTGGACCTGATCCGCGAGCACCTGCCGCCCCTGGACCAGCAGGTGCTCTGGCTGCGCTGCTTCGAGCGGATGCCCGTGGACGCCATCACCGACGCGCTGGCGATCCCCGAGGCCTCCGGCGCGCGGGGCGTCCTGCAGCGGGCCCGGCGCCGGCTGCGCGCGGCCCTCGAGACGTCACGCGCCGCGGAAGGAGATGCCAAGGGTGCCCCAGGAACCTGAGCGCTGCCCCGCCATCGAGACGCTGGTGGACCTGGCGGCCTTGCCGCCGGGCGACCCGCGCCGGTCCCACCTGGACGCCTGCCCCCGATGCCAGGCCCGCCTGGCCACCTACGAGGAGTTCCTGCGCGCCGAGCCGGCGGGGACCGGACCCCGCGTGGACGCCGCCCTGGCCCGCCTGGCCGCGAGCCTCGACGCCGCCATACTCGGCGACGCGGCGGGCACGGCCGCGGCATCCGGCGAGGAGGCAACGGGCGAGTCCGAGCCCTCGCGCGGCCGCCTGCTGCACCTGCCCCGCGCCGCGCGGGCGGTCCTGGCCGCCGCGGCCGCGCTCCTGCTCCTCGTCGGGCTCGACACCATCGTCCCCCGCCGCGAGCCGCCCATCGTCCTGCGCGCGCCGTCGCCGGTGGTGCCGGCAACCCTGGCCCTCGAGCCGCCCCGCACCCTGGCCGGCGGCGGCCTCGAGCTCTCCTGGCAGCCCCACCCGGAGGCGGACGCCTACCTCGTCATCATCCTGGCGCCCGACCTGACCGAGCGCGCCCGCCTGCTCGTTTCCGGCGAGCCACGGCTTCGCATCGAGGCGGCGCGGCTGGCGGAACTGCTGGAAAGCCGCCCCGTCTTCGCCTGGAAGGTCATCGCCCTCGGCGGCGGCGACGAGCTGGCGCGCTCCGCCGTCGGCACCTGGCGCCTGGACGCCCCGGCCGGCGGGGAACCGCGCTAGGCGGCCGGCGTGCGCATCCCGTCGCGCGCCGCGCTCTGCTTGCTCGCCGTCTTGGCGGCGGGCGCCGCGGCAAGCAGCCCCGTCCGGGCGGTCGAGACGCGGGACGCCGCCCTCGCCCGCCTCGACTCCCTGAGCGTCGCCTGGAAGCGCGACGCGGCCCTGCCCCTGGCCGACAGCCTCCTGGCCGTGGCGCGGGCCGAGGCGGACAGCGGGCTCGTCATGCGCCTGCAGCTCCAGCGCGGCATGCTTCAGAACACCTCCGGCCTGGCCCGCGAGGCCATGACCAGCCTGCGCGAGTCCCTGGCCCTGGCCGAGGCGCGCCGCGACACCCTCGCCCTCTGCCAGTCCCTGCGCTGGCTCGGCGTGGCCGAGGATTACCTGGGACGGGCGGCGGCGGCTCGCGCCCTCTACGAGCGGCTCATCACGCTGGCCGAGGTGGCCGGCTTGCCCGGCCTGACGGCATGGGGCTGGGTCGGGATCGCGTGGCGCGACGTGAGCGAAGGGAACCTGGAGGCCTCGGTCCGCGAGTACCGCCGGGCCCTGGGCATCTTCGCCGAGCTCGGCGAGACACGGGGCGAGGCCTGGGCGCAAAACGGGCTCGGCATGGCGCTGAACCGCCTGGGCGCCTTCGACGAGGCCCTGGCCTGCTACGCGGAGTCCGCGTCCCTCGCCCGCACGGCCGGCGATCCCTTCATAGAGTCGCAGGCCCTGAACAACCAGGCCACCCTGGCCTACAGCCTCGACGATCCCGGCGCCGCCCTCGAGGGATTCCAGGCCGCCCTCGAGCTGCAGCGCGCCATCGGTAATCCGCGGCAGTGCTTCACGCCGGCCCTCAACGTCATCATCTGCCAGATGCGCCTGGGCCGCGACCGCGAGGCCGAGGCCGGCCTGGCCGAGCTCGAGGCCGTCTGCCGCGAGCGGGGCTACCTGGACCTGCAGGGCGTCGCCCTCAATCAGGCGGCCACCCTTGAGCACAATCGCGGCCGGCCCCGCCGCGCGGCGGACATGTATCGCCGCACCCTGGACCTGGGCGAGGCGCTCCAGTTCAAGACCCGCCTCGAGGCCCTGTCGGGACTGGGACTGGCCTTGACCGTATGCGACAGCCTGGACGCCGCGCGCCGGACGCTGGAGGAGGGACTGGCCCTCGCGCGCGGCGGCGCCCTGCCCATCCAGCGGATCATGCTCCGCCGCCGTCTGTGCGCCTGCCTGCTGGCCGAGGGCCGCCCCGCGGCGGCCCGGGAGCAGATCGCCCGCGCCGACGCCGAGGCGGAGCGCCTGGCCATCACCGATTGCCGGCCCGATCTCCTCACCCTGTCCGCCTGCTGCTGCCGGGCCCTGGATCGCCCGGACAGCGCCCGGGTACTGCTCGAGGAGGCCGCCCGCATCTGGGAGGCCGAGCGCGGGCTGTCCCGCGATCCCGAATGGCGCGAGCAGCGCGGCGCCGCGGGGCGCCTCCTCTACACGGACCTCGCCGCGGCCCTCCTCGATCCCTGCCGGGGCGGCGACGAGGCCGCGCGGACCCGCGAGGCCTTCGACCGCCTGCAGGCCTTCAAGGCCCGCACACTGCTGGAGCGCATGATGGGGCCGGGTCGGGCCGCCGCCGCGCCGGAGTCCCTGGCGGCGCCGCTGGCCCTGGCCGAGCTGCAGGACGGCGTGCTCGACGACGGCGAGCTGCTCCTGGACGCCTACCTGGGGCCGCGGACCTCCCTGCTCTTCGCGGTGACCCGCGACGCGTGCCGCGTCCGGCGCCTGCCGGCCGAGCCGGCGCTCACTCCGCGGCTGCGCGACCTCAACACGCTGCTGCGGCGGCCGGGCCGGATCCGGGCGCCCGGCGAGGAGGCGGTGCTGGCGGCGGCGACGGCCGCCCTGCGCGACACGCTGCTGGGCGGGCTGGACGATCTCCTGGCCGGCGCCGAGCGGGTCCTCTTCTCGCCGGACGCCTCGCTGAACCTGCTGCCCCTGGCGGCCCTCGATACCGGCAAGGCCGGCGCGGCGGAGATCCAGTGGACGCGCATCCCGTCGGCCTCGGTACTGGGCCTGCTGCGCCACGGGCGAGCGGACCGCGGCGCGGCCGCCGGCGCCCTGGCCCTGGCCGGGGCAGCCGGCCCGAATGGCCAGCCCCTGGCCGGCGCCCGGAGCGAGGTGCGCAGCCTGGGGCGCCGCTACGCCGATGTCGAGGTGTACCTGCCGGACGCCAGCGCCCCGCCCATCGACTCCTCCCGGCTGGCCGCTTACGGACTCCTCCACCTGGCCGCCCACGCCAGCGTGGACGACCAGCGGCCCTGGCGCTCCGCCATCCACCTGGGCGACGGGCCGGGGGCCGGGCGCCTGACGGCCGTGGACATCGCCGGCGCGCGCCTGCGGGCCGACCTGGCCGTCCTGGCCGGCTGCGAGTCGGCCGGCGGACGCGTCCTGTTCGGGGAGGGCGTGCTGGGGCTGGGCAGCGCCTTCCTGGTGGCCGGCGTGCCCGCCGTGGTGGCGACGCTCTGGCCCGTGGACGACCATGCCACCTGCCGCCTCATGGAGCGCTTCTACGAGGAGCTGGCCGCGGACCGCTGCGCCGCGGCCGCCCTCTCCCGCGCGCGGGAGACCCTGCGCCGCGACCCGGCCACGGCCCACCCCTTCCACTGGGCCGGCTTCGTCCTCATCGGGGACGGGCGCCTGACCCTGGACCTCGAGCGGCGCCGGCCGCCGTGGGTGCCCTTCGCCGTCGCGCTGGCGCTGCTGGGCGCTGCAGCCCTGGCCATGGGCCTGGCTCGCCGTCGCCGCTGATCGCCGCCCGCCTGTGATTCTCCGGAACCTCCCGTTTCCTACTGATGCGCACCCATCCCCAGGAGGTACTCCGATGTCCACACGTCGCGGCAGCCGCGCGACCGGCGGCGCTCTCGGCCTGGCGGCCCTGCTCTGCCTGGCACTTCTCACCCACCCCGGAATCCTTCATCGCGCCCCGCAGGGCGATGCGGCGCAACCGGCCGCTGCCCCGATCGGCATGCCGGTCCTCCAGGTCGCGGCCGATGGCCCGCTGCCGGCCGCGCCACCGGATCTGCCCGACGGCGTCGGCGCCGACTGGTTCCGCGCGGTCACGCAGCGCCTGGCCGCGGCCGAGTACCACGTCTCGCCGGACGGCGGGGAGCTACAGGCGCCCAACCGGGCCCATGATCTTCGCCTGGGCTTCACCGCCGACGGCGTCTCGGTTTCCCCCCGCGACGCCCGCCGGGCGGACTGGCGCTGGATCTGGCGCACGTCGGCCTGGGGCCGCGACGGCCTCTTCCACGAGGCCGCGCCCGTGGCGCCCAGCCACGACCTGGCCCGCGTGGAGTACGACCGCGGCGGCATGGTCGAGTGGTACGAGAACGGGCCGGCGGGCCTGGAGCAGGGCTTCACCCTGGCGGCGCGACCCGCCGGCGAGGGTCTGCTGCGGGTCGCGGGACGCGTGGACGGCGGCCTAGCGGCGCGGCTCGACGCCGATGCGGGCGCGCTCGAGTTCCACGATGCGCGCGGCGCGCGCGTGCTGCGCTACGACGGCCTGGTCGCCTGGGACGCGACGGGCCGCGAGCTGCCCAGCCGCCTGCTGCTGGCCGACGCGGCGATCGTCCTCGAGGTGGACGATGCCGGGGCCTACTACCCCGTGGTCATCGACCCCATCCTGACCACGCCCGACTGGGTCGTCGAGGGCGAGAGCTTCGACGCCCACATGGGCTACGACGTGGCCACGGCCGGCGACGTCGACGGCGACGGCTACAGCGACGTCATCATCGGCTCGCCGGACTTCTACAGCGGCTACCTGACCTACGGCAAGGCCTGGCTCTTCCTCGGCGGCCCGAACGGCCTCGAGGACGATCCCGCCTGGGAGAAGCTGGGTCCGCAGGACGGGAGCAAGTTCGGCCGCAGCGTGGCCACGGCCGGCGACATCGACGGCGACGGCTACGACGACGTCCTGGTGGGCTGCCCCTGGTGGTACGACGGGTCCAACCTGCAGGGCCGCGTCTACCTGTTCTGCGGCTCCGAGGACGGCCTGCCCGCAAGCGCGGACTGGTCCCACGACGGCGGCGCCACGTCCACCAACTTCGGCTACTCGGTGTGCACGGCGGGCGACGTGGACGGCGACGGCTACGACGACATCCTCGTCGGCGACCCCTTCACGGGCAGCTTCACGGGCGGCCGCATCACGGTCTACTACGGTTCCGCCAGCGGGCTGAGCCACCTGGACAGCTGGTTCTGCGCCGGAGCGTCCTACAGCCACCTGGGCGAGTCGGTGAGCACGGCCGGCGACGTCAACGGCGACGGCTACGCCGACATCATCGCCGGCGCTCCCACCTACGAGAACGCGGGCAACGTCGAGGAGGGCGCCTTCTACATCTGGTTCGGCGACCCGGACGGCTTCGGCGACACGACGGCCGACCAGTGGTACCAGAGCAACTCGGACTACCTGCACCTGGGCCGCGCCGTCTCCCTGGCCGGCGACGTCAACGGCGACGGCTACGGCGACGTCCTGGTGGGCTGCGTGCCCTACACCGACTACACCACCGAGCACAGCCGCGTGTACTGCTACCTCGGCGGCGAGAGCGGCCTGGAGGCCTCGCCGTCCTGGACGATCTACGGCGAGACGGACACCGAGGGCTTCGGCTACGAGGTCGCCACGGCCGGCGACGTCAACGGCGACGGCTACGCCGACGTGCTCCTCGGCGCGCGCAGCCACACGGACGACTACAGCGGCGAGGGCAAGGCCTACCTCTACCTGGGCTACTACGACGGCCTGGCGACGACTCCCTTCTGGACCGAGACCGGCGGCGAGGAGGGCGCCAGCTACGGCGCCGTGGCCACGGCCGGCGACGTCAACGGCGACGGCTTCAGCGACATCCTGATCGGCGCCTGCAACGCCGACGGCGCCAGCGTCGACCGCGGCATGTGCTACTGCTACCACGGCCGCGGCGACGCGCCGCGCCTGGAGGTCGGCTGGGCCGGCGACAGCGGCCAGACCACGGCCCACCTGGGCTGGGGGCTGGCGATGATCGGCGACGTCAACGGCGACGGCTACGACGACGCCCTGCTGGGCGCGCCGGACTATGACAACGGCCAGACGGACGAGGGCGCGGCCTGGCTCTTCCTGGGCTCGCACCTGGGGCTGTCCTTCGTCCCCGTCTGGTACTGCGAGAGCAACCAGGCGGACGCCCAGTTCGGTTACGCGCTGGCCGGCGCCGGGGACGTCAACGGCGACGGCCTGGCGGACGTCATCGTCGGCGCCGACTACTACGACGAGGACTACACCAACGAGGGCGCCGCCTTCGTCTGGTACAGCGCGACCGGCGGCATCCCCAACGGCACGCCCGCCAACGCCCACTGGAGCGGCTTCGGCGGCCAGGCCAACGCCCGCTACGGCCGCGCGGTGGCCGGCGCCGGGGACGTCAACGGCGACGGCTACGCCGACATCGTCGTGGGCGCGCCCAACCTGGACAATCCCACGACCAACGAGGGAGGCGTCTACGGCTACTACGGCTCCGCGGCGGGCCTGCCGGCGGACCACGACTGGTTCCGCGACACGGGCAGCGGCTCGTGCAGCTTCGGCTGGTGCCTCGCCTCGGCCGGGGACTTCAACGGCGACGGCTACAGCGACATCATCGTCGGCGCGCCGGACTACAACCATCCCACCAACAACGAGGGCCTGGTCTTCCTCTACACGGGCTCGGCCACCGGCCTGCAGACGAGCGCGCCCTACTGGTGGGCCCAGTCCGACCAGGAGAACGCCCTCTTCGGCTACGACGTCTGCGGCGGCGACTTCAACGGCGACGGCTACGGCGACGTGGCCGTGGGCGCGCCCTACTGGGACGGCGGCCACACCGACGAGGGCGCCATCTTCGTCTGGTACGGCGGCCCCGTGGATCCGCCCGACGGCCTGCCGTCCAACGCGGCCTTCACGGCCGAGATCAGCCAGAACAGCGCGCGCTTCGGCTTCAGCGTGGCCTCGGGCGGCGACACCAACGGCGACGGCTGCTGCGAGCTGCTGGTGGGCTGCCCCTACTGGGACGACGAGTTCGCCGGCATCGCGGACATCGGTGTCGCCTTCTGCTTCATGGGCGATCCCGACGGCATCGGCATCTGGCCCGGCTGGGTGGCCGTGGGCGAGCAGGAAAGCGGGCGCCTCGGCTACCGCGTCGCCGGCGCCGGCGACCTGAACGGCGACGGCTTCGGCGACATCATGGTCAGCATCCCCTACTGGACCCTGGGCCAGGCGGAGGAGGGCCGCGTCTGCGTCCACTACGGCAACGGCCGCCGCGGCCTGGCCCGCTCGCCGCGCCAGTGGTGCGCGGACATGACCACGCGCATCGCGCCCCTGGGTATGGCTGACGAAGGCGACCGCTTCGGCCTGACGGCCCGCGGCCGCACGGCCGCCGGCCGCGGCCGCGTGCGCCTTGAGTGCGAAGCCGAGGCCTACGGCACGGCCTTCGACGGCGCCGGCACCTTCCTCGGCCCGTGGACGGACACGGGCGCCATCGGCGGCGCGGCCGGCAGCGTGGCGGACCTGGAGCGGTTGGTCACGGGCCTCGCGGCCGACACGCCCCACCACTGGCGCCTGCGCATCCTGGCCCACAACCCCTTCTTCCCGCGCACGCCCTGGCTGGGCCTGGCCTGCAACGGCGCCGCCGAGACCGACCTGCGCACCCTGGGCGGCACGGCCGCGCCGGGGACGCCGGCGGCCGTGCTGCGGCTGGCCAGCTACCCGAACCCCTTCAACCCGAAGACGACCCTCAGCTTCGCGCTGCCCGCGGACTGCCGCGCGCACCTGGCCGTCTTCGACGTGCGCGGGCGCCGGCTGCGCGTCGTGGCCGACGGGCCGCTGACGGCGGGCGAGCATTCCTTCACCTGGGACGGCACCGACGATGCGGGCCGGCCGCTGGCAGCGGGTGTCTACTTCGCGCGCCTGCAGGCCGGCGAGCTGATCCAGAGCCGCAAGCTGGTCCTGGTGGAGTAGCGGAGCGAAGCATCGCGCGAGAAACGTCGCAATCCCCGCGACGCGAGAGCCCGGGGCACCGAGCCGCCCCGGGCTCTCATTGTTGTTGCGGATGGGCCGTGGCGGCCTAGTACCGCGCCTTGACGGCGGTGAAGGTCGCCGCCGCGGCCGGCGTGGTCTCGCCCGCCAGGTACTCGACGTGGCAGTGGGCTTCGCCGTACGGGGTCGTCACGTGCAGGTCCACGGGCACGGCGCTGCCCGCCGCGAAGCCGCCGGCGTCCAGGACGCAGTCGAAGTGCTGCGAGCCCTCGCCCGCGAAGTCGTGCGCGAGCTCGCCGCCGACGAGGACCACGGCCGCGAAGGGCCACGGCTCCATCAGCATGCAGTCCCAGGCGTCCACGTCGAAGCCGAAGGCGAACTCGTCGCCGACCTCGGCGCCCGGCGCCGGCGTCAGGGAGTGCGCCTCCACGTGGTAGAGCTCGAAGTCGCCGGCGAGCTGGCACCAGGGCTCGCCCGGGCCGGTGTGGTTCACGGTGAAGAAGCCCCGCGTGACGTAGAAGTCCTGGCCGTAGATGTCGTGGACGAAGGGCTCGTCGACGTGGAACTCGACGTCGTCGCCGGGCCAGGACGGATCGATCGCGATGAGGTCGATGTACCCCACGGTGAGGGGCTCTTCCGACGGCGCCAGCGGCGGATCGAAGGCGAAGACGAGGCCCGTCTCGGGATCGCCGCTCACCTGCCCGGCAAGCGGCACGAAGTTGCAGATGCCTCCTTCCAGACCTTCGGGCAGGCCCTCGATCCGGAAGCCCAGCTCGGTCACGGGATCGTGGTGCCCGTTCAGATGGACGTCCACGTAGACGGTGAGCGGCTGGGCGATGGCCATGTCGCCGTAGCAGGTCCATTCGCCTGCTCCCGTGGTGAGAGCGACGAGATCGTTGTTGCAGATGGCGAGAGAGGTCGCGGGCAGTGAGAGAAGGACCAGCGCGGCGACCAGCAATCGCTTCATGAGGAAACCTCCGGTGTCGGATGGCGTGTCGCCGGCGGGGCCGGCCGGCAAACACCGTTGCATAAATGATAACACTCGCCGCTGGCGGGCGACACCCCGAATCCCGGCCGGGCGTTGTCCAGTTTTCATTCCCGTGATAGCATGGCCGGGCCACGAGGCCCGCCCGCGCGTCCGGAAGCCCGCGCGCGGCCGCGAGCCCGCTCCGGGGAGTCC
>JAFGBK010000098.1 GCA_016933175.1 Candidatus Krumholzibacteriota bacterium
GTCACGTTCATCTGGAGGCGTCCCACGCGGTGGACGAAGCGGCCGTCCAGCACCTTGGTGCCCAGCAGCATCTCGCTCTCGGACGGGTGCGGCGTCACTTCGCGCCAGGCAGGCGCCGGCGTCGCGAACGCGGCGGCGAGGGCCAGGGCCAGCAGAGCGGCCCGGCCGCGCGCCGGAAGGCGACGACGAGATTCCATGCGATCCTCCCCGTGGGGGGCGAGCGACTCGGCAGGTGATTCCAGTCTAGCCCGCGCCGGTATGGCCGCGCAAGTAATGCCACCGCGCGTCCATGTTGTTTTTGACACGGAGCGGGCCGCCGGCTCGCCCGCCGCCTCGCGCGTTGCCATGAGCGGGCGCAGACTCTACACTGGCGGTGTGCCGCCCGCCGCGCTCTTGCGCGGCACCATGCCTCTCCGCATCTTGGTGGGCGCGCCATCCGCCGCCGTGCGCTCCGCCGCCCGCGGCGGCGGGCCGAGTGCCGCCGCGGACCGCCCGCGCCGGCGCAGCGAGGGGAGCCAGACGGAGTGTCAGCCAGCCGCAGCGCGAGCCGCATCACGCGGCATCCCATCCTCGATTCCCTGGCGGGGCGCGAGGTCGCCTTCACCTTCGACGGCCGCCGGCTCAGCGGGCGCGAGGGCGAAGCGGTGTCCTCGGCCCTCTTCGCCAACGGCATCCAGGTCTTCGGCCACCATCCCAAGGACGGCGCCGCCCAGGGCATGTACTGCGCCAACGGGCAGTGCTCCCAGTGCACGCTGCTCATCGACGGCCTGCCCCGCAAGAGCTGCATCGAGCCCCTGCGCGAGGGCATGGTCGTGCGCAGCCTCGAGGGCCTGCCCGTCCTCGAGGACCGGCCGGCGCCGGACGTGGCCGCTCCGCGCACGGTGGACACGCAGGTGCTGATCCTGGGGGCGGGCCCCTCGGGCATGGCGGCCGCGGCCGAGCTGGGCCGGGCCGGCGTCCGCTGCATCCTGGTGGACGACAAGGACCGCCTCGGCGGCAAGCTGGTGCTGCAGACCCACAAGTTCTTCGGCTCCGTGGCCGACTGCCACGCCGGCACGCGCGGCACCGAGATCGCAGGCATCCTCGCGGGCGAGATCGCCGCCCTGGACACGGTGACGGTGTGGCTGGACAGCATCGCCCTCGCCGTCTTCAGCGACGGCGCCGTGGGCATCCGGCACCCGGAGGGCTACCGCATCGTCAGGCCCGCGCACCTGCTCGTGACCACGGGCGCGCGGGAGCAGTCCCTGTCCTTCCCGGGCAACACGCTGGCCGGCGTCTACGGGGCCGGCGCCTTCCAGACCCTGGTCAATCGCGACCAGGTGCGCTGCGCCGAGCGCATCTTCGTCGTCGGCGGCGGCAACGTGGGGCTCATCGCCGCCTACCACGCCCTGCAGGCGGACATGACGGTGGTGGGCGTCGCCGAGGCCATGGAGCGCTGCGGCGGCTACCAGGTCCACGCCGACAAGATCGCGCGGCTGGGCGTGCCCATCCACCGGCGGCACAGCATCCTGGCGGCCCACGGCACGGAGCGCGTGGAGGCCGTCACCATCGCCGAGGTAGACGACCGCTTCCGGCCGCTGGCCGGCACCGAGAAGACCTTCCGCGTGGACACGGTGCTGGTGGCCGTGGGTCTCACCCCCGTGGACGAGTTCCACGAGAAGGCCGCGGCCTTCGGCCTGCCGGGCTGGCGGGCCGGCGACGCCGAGGAGATCGCCGAGGCCAGCGCCGCCATGTTCACCGGCCGCCTCCGCGGCCGCGAGGTCGCGCGCGCCCTGGGCGCGGCCGGCGACGAGAGCGCCGGCGACTGGGCGGAGAAGGCCGCCGTCCTCAAGAGCCCGGGCGGCCGGCGCCACCCCTACGCGGCCCCGTCCTCGCGCGAGGGCGTCTTTCCCGTCCTGCACTGCAACCAGGAGATCCCCTGCAACCCCTGCATCACCTCCTGCCCCCACGGGCTCATCACCACCGATGGGCACCCCATCCTCGGCGTGCCGCACTACAGCGAGGGCTGCGGGGGCTGCCTCAAGTGCGTGGGCATCTGCCCGGGGCTGGCCATCACCATGGTAGACTGGCGCGCCGACGCCAAGCGGCCGACGGTGACCGTTCCCTTCGAGCTGGGGGAGTGGCGCGTGGCGGTGGGCGCGGAGTACGTCGCCATGGACATCGGCGGCGCGGAGCTGGGCGACGTGGTCCTGCGCAAGATCCGCAAGGCCCCCGGCAGCCCCCGCACGCGCCTGCTCCAGCTCGAGGCGCCGGCGGACATCGCCAACCGCGTCGCCGGCATCCGCCTGGTGGACCCCGCCGACGTGGCCCCCGAACCGGAGCCCTGGCCCGTGCCGCTGCCCGACGAGGCGGTGATCTGCCGCTGCGAGCGCGTCACCGCCGGCACGATCCGCGCCCACCTGCGCGCGGGCCTGCGCGACCTCAACGAGCTCAAGGCCCTCACGCGCACGGGCTACGGCTCCTGCGGCGGCAAGACCTGCCGGCCCCTGCTGGCGCGGCTGCTGCGCGAGGAGGGCATCCCCGCCGACGAGGTGGAGGGGCTGACCGAGCGGCCCCTCTTCGCCGAGACGCCCCTGGGCTACTTCGCCGGAAAGGAGGAGGCGTGAGCGCGGCCTGGGACGTCGTCGTCATCGGTGCGGGCAGCGTCGGCACGCCGCTGGCCATGAGCCTGGCCGAGCGCGGCATCCGCGTCCTGTGCGTGGACGAGCACGCCTCGGCCGGCCAGGGCAACAACAAGAGCGCCATCGGCGGCATCCGCGCCACGCACAGCGAGACCGCCAAGATGCGCCTGTGCCTGCACTCCCTGGAGGTCTTCCGCACCTGGGAGGAGCGCCACGGCGACGACATCAGCTGGCTCCAGGGCGGCTACGTCTACGTCGCCTACGACGACGAGGTGGAGGAGCTGCTCAAGGGGATGCTGCCCCGGCAGCAGGCCGCCGGCCTGAACATCGACTGGATCGGCGCGGCGCGGATGGGCAAGCTCTGCCCCGGCATCCACCCCGACGGCCTGCGCGGCGGCGCCTGGTCGCCCGGGGACGGCAGCGCCAGCCCCATGCAGGCCGCCTCCGCCTTCCGCCGCCGGGCCGCCGCCCTGGGCGCCGACTTCCGCTTCCGCGAGCGGGTGACGGCCCTGGAGACGGCCGGCGGCCGCGTGACGGCCGTCGTCACGGACCGGGGGCGCCACCCCTGCGGCGCCGTGGTCAACTGCGCCGGCTCCTTCGCCGCCGAGCTGGGCGCCATGGCCGGGTTGGCGCTGCCCGTCGTCCCCGACTGCCACGAGGCCGGCGTCATGGAGCCCGTCGAGCACTTCTTCGATCCCATGATCGTGGACATCCGCCGCGCGCCCGGCTCGGCCAACTACTACTTCTACCAGCACGCGACGGGGCAGATCGTCTTCTGCATCACGCCCGAGCCGCCCATCGTCGGCACGGACCTCCGCGAGACCAGCGCCTTCCTGCCCCTGGTGGCGCCCCGCATGGTCCAGCTCTATCCCCGCCTGGCCAACCTAAAGGTGCGGCGCACCTGGCGGGGCAACTACCCGCAGACGCCGGACGGCTCGCCCATCCTGGGCCAGGCCGGGCCGGAGAACCACTACGTCGCCGTGGGGATGTGCGGGCAGGGCTTCATGCTGGGTCCGGGCGTGGGCGAACTGCTCGCCCGCCAGATCGCCGACGAGCTCGACGCCGCGGACCGCGAGGTGCTCGCGGACCTGCGCCTGGATCGCTCCTTCGCCTCCGAGGAGGCCCTCAAGTAGGCCGGCCCGGCCTTCCCGTCACCCGAGGCATCGCCCGCGCGCGGCCCGGCGCCCGCGGCGGTCAGGAGCCGTCGCCGTCGCTCTCCGCGGGATGACGGGTCAGGCGCTCCAGGTCCAGGAGGCGGTCCAGCTCCGCCTCGGGCAGCAGGGCCTGCTCCCGCGCCAGCTCCCGCACGGTGAGACCCCGCGCCAGCGCCTCCTGGGCCAGCTTCGCGGCGCGCTCGTAGCCGATGGCGGGAGCGAGGGCCGTGGCCGTCATCAGGTTGCGCTCGGCGCCGCGGCGGCAGGCCTCGGCGTCGGCCTCGATGCCCGTCACACAGCCGCGCGCGAAGGCGCGCGCGCCGCCGGCCAGGACCTGGATGGCCTCGAGCAGGTCCAGGGCGATGACCGGCATCATCACGTTGAGCTCGAGCTGCCCGGCCTGAGCGGCGGTCACCACGGCCGCGTCCAGGCCCATGACGTGGCAGCAGACCATGTCCAGCATCTCGGGCAAAACGGGGTTCACCTTCCCCGGCATGATGGAGGAGCCCGGCTGCACGGCCGGCAGGCGGAGCTCGCCCAGGCCGTTGCGCGGGCCGGAGGCCAGCAGGCGCAGGTCGTCGGCGATCTTGCGCAGGCTCGTGGCCACGACGCGCAGGGCGCCCGCGGCCTCGACCACGGCGTCCATGCCCTGCATGGCCTCGAACAGGTCGGCGGCCGGGCGGAAGGGCTCGCCCGTGGCCTCGGCCAGCGCGGCGAGGGCCCGCTCGCGGTAGCGGGGATCCGTGTTGAGGCCCGTGCCCACGGCCGTGCCGCCCAGGCAGAGCTCGCGCAGGGCCTCGCGGGCGGCCTCGAGGCGGCGCCGGCCCTGGCGCATCATGGCCGCCCAGGCCCCGAACTCCTGGCCCAGGCGCAGGGGGGCCGCGTCCTGCAGGTGGGTGCGGCCCGGCTTGATCACGCCGGCGAAGGCCGCGGCCTTGTCCCGCAGCGCCGCCTCCAGCTCGGCCAGGGCGGGCAGCAGCTCGTCGCGAAGGGCCAGGGCGGCGGCCACGTGGATGGCGCTGTGGATGGTGTCGTTGGTGGACTGGGCCATGTTGGCGTGGTCGTTGGGATGCACGCGGTCGTAGGCGCCCCTCTCGCCGCCGAGGGCGACGTTGGCCAGGTTGGCCAGCACCTCGTTCAGGTTCATGTTCTGGCTGGTGCCGGCGCCGGCCTGGAAGGCGTCCACCACGAACTGGTCGTCGTGCTCGCCGCGCAGCACGGCCTCGGCGGCGGCGACGAGGGCGCCGGCCACGTCGGGGGCCAGGCGGCCCGCGGCCCGGTTGGCCAGGGCCGCCGCGCGCTTGATCTGCGCCTGGGCCCGGACGAAGGCGTCCGGGAGGCGCCGGCCGCTGACGGGGAAGTTCGCCACGGCGCGCCGGGTCTGGGCGCCGTACCAGGCGCCGGCGGGCACCCGCACCTCGCCGAGGGAGTCGCGCTCGACGCGCTCGCCGCCGCCCGCCATGTCAGATCAGGCCTTCCATGAGGGGCGCCACGTCGACGGCGGCGATGTCGTGATCCACCAGGGGCGCTCCGGCCAGCTGGGGCAGGCCCGCCTCGAGGGTGGGCGCCTCGGCGCGATAGAACAGGCCCGTGGGCAGGCGGCCGTCCTCGCGCGGCTCCGTGGCGGCCAGGGCGGCCGCCCGGTCCGCGGGGTCGTGGCCCTCGGCGTCCAGATCGAAGACCCGCTCCTGGTACCACTTGTAGCTCTTGTCCGGGTTGAAGGAGACGCAGACCTGGAGGATGTCGACGACGGCGAAGCCCGGATGCCGGACGGCGTCGGCGATGAGCCCGGCCAGGCGCTCCGAGTCGCCCGAGAAGCCCCGCGCGACGTAGGTGGTGCCGGCGCCGATGGCCAGGGCCAGGGGATGGAAGGGCCGCTCCAGGGCGCCGTGCGGCGTGGTGCTGGAGACGAAGCCCTGATCGCCGGTGGGCGAGACCTGGCCCGTGGTCAGGCCGAAGACGCCGTTGTTGTGGACGAGGTAGGTGATGTCCACGTTGCGCCGGCAGGCGTGGATGAAGTGCCCCATGCCCTCGCTGTAACCGTCGCCGTCGCCGCCCTCGGCGATGACCGTGAGCGCGTGGCTGGCCAGCTTCATGCCGATGGCCACGGGCAGGGAGCGGCCGTGCAGGCCGTGGAAGCCGTAGGCGTTGATCCAGTGGGAGATCTTTCCCGAGCAGCCGATGCCCGTGGACAGGAGCACCTGGTGGGGCTCCAGCTCCAGTGCGTTCAGGGCCTTCTTGAGCGCGTTCTGGATGCCGAAGTTGCCGCAGCCCGGGCACCAGGTGGGCTTGGCCTCGCGGTTGAAGCGTGTGGGATCCATCGTCATCGCCCTTCCGGCGCGCCTAGAGGCGCTCGCCGATCGCGGCGGCCAGCTCGTCCACGAGGAACTGGCGGCCGCTGTACTTGAGGATGGTGTCGTTGATGCGGATGCTCGCGCGCTCAGCGATGAGGTCGCCGAGCTGGGCCGTGGCGTTGTTCTCCACCAGGACGGCCCGCGGCGACCGGGCCAGGATCGCCGCCACCGCCTCGGCGGGGAAGGGATTCATCCCGCGCACCTGGAGGAAATTGACGGGCGCGTCCCCGAGGTCGGCCAGGGCGCCCAGGATGGGCTGCGTCGTCGAGCCCCAGCCCACGATCGTCAGGGCGGCCTCCGGCGGCCCGTGCAGGGTCCAGCCGTAGGTCCCGGCGTCGAGGCCGCGGGTCTTGCCCAGGATCTTGTCCATCTGCCGCACGCGGTCGCCCTCCTCCTCGCTGATGCGGCCGAGGTCGTCGTGGGCGTCGCCCGTGGTGGTCCAGGTGGCGCCGGGCGTGCCGGGGCGCAGCGCGGGCGAGACGCCGGACTCCGTGACGGCGTGGCGCGGGAACAGGTCGGCGCCCGCGGCCGGCGCCGCCGCGGCGGCGCGGACGCCGCGGTCCACGGCCAGGCCGTCCGTGGCGAAGGGCGCATAGGTCCAGGTGGACTCGGACAGGTGCTTGTCCAGGAGCAGGATCACGGGCGTCTGGTAGCGCTCGGCCAGGTTGAAGGCCTCGAAGCCCCAGCGGAAGCACTCGGCTGGATCGCCCGGGGCGATGACGATGCGCGGGAAGTCCCCCTGGGAGGCCGCGAGGACGAACGTGAGATCGCCCTGCTCCGTGCGCGTGGGCAGGCCCGTGGCGGGGCCGGGCCGCTGGCTCTCGACGACGACCAGGGGCGTCTCGGTCATGCCGGCCAGGCCGAGGAACTCGCACATCAGGCAGAAGCCGCCGCCCGAGGTGCCCGTCATGGCCCGGACCCCCGCCACGCCGGCGCCGACCGCCATGCCGATGGCGCTGATCTCGTCCTCGGCGTGCTTGACCACGATGCCGTAGTCGCGCTCGCGGCGGGCGAGGTAGGTCATGATCGAGGAGGCGGGGGTCATCGGGTAGCCGGCGTAGAACTTCAGGCCGGCCTTGAGGGCGCCGATGGCCAGGGCCTCGTTGCCGGTGACGAGCATGCGCGGGGGCGCGGCGACGGGCGCGAGGCGGCGGTCGAAGGCCGCGGCCATCTCGCCGGACGTGCGTTCCCAGGCCAGGCGGGCGGCCGCGAGGTTGGCGGCGAGGACCGCCTCGCCGAAACGGGCGAAGGCGTCCTGGCAGGCCGCCGCCAGGGCCTCGCGGTCGAGGCCGAGCAGGCCCAGGACGGCGCCGAGGCCCGCGGCGTTGAGCAGGCGCTTGTCGCCGCCGGCCTCCTTCACGATGCTCGGGAAGGGCAGGCCCGCCAGCATGACCCCGCGCTCGGCGAGGCCGGACAGGTCCGCCTGGCCCTTCTCGCTGTCGTGGACGAGGACGCCGCCGGGTCGGATCTCGTCCTTGTGCAGCGTCGCGGCGAGGTCGTCCAGGGCGAGCAGGAGGTCCAGCTCGCGCCGGTGCCCGTGCTGGAAGGCCTCGCCGGCGACGATCTGGTAGCTGTTGTGGTCCCCCCGGATGACCGAGGGATACTCCACGTTGCCGAAGACGTGGCGGCCCGCACGCGTGCACAGGCGCGCCAGGATCTCGCCCGCCGTCTTGACGCCGAGGCCCGCGGCCCCGCCGACCATCATGTTGAGCTGGTTCATGCTCACCGGGTCACCCGCCTTGCCGCGTGTTGCTCCCGCCCCGTTCCGCGGCCGGGGCCGGAGCGGCTAGTAGCCGTCGCCCTCCAGCCGCACCTTGCCCGCGAAGGTCCGGTAGACGTGGACGTGATAGACGATCACCAGGGGCATGCCGATCAGGGCGATGACCAGCATGGCCGTCAGGGTGCGCGGCGTCGAGGCCGCGTTGTAGATCGTCAGGTCGTAGGCCGGGTCGATGCTGGACGGCACCAGGCGCGGGAAGAGGCCGGTCGCCGCCAGGCCGAAGGGCGCGAGGACGATCGCGGCCGAGGCCAGGAAGGCCGCCCGGTGCCGGCCGGCGCGCGCGAGCGGGGGCAGGGCCACGACGGCGGCCAGCAGGAGGACCAGCAGCAGCCAGAAGACGGGGCGGTCCAGCAGCCCCGCGAACAGCCCGGGCGCGGCGAAGAAGCTGCTCGCGACCACGGCCAGGAAGAGCACGACGACGGCCATCCAGGCGCCCGTCAGCCAGCGGGCCATGCGCGCCTGCAGCTCGCCCGTGGTCTTCAGGCGCAGCCAGGCCGCGCCATGCATGACGAAGAGCGCCAGGCCGAGCAGGCCCGTCAAGAGCGCGTAGGGGTTGAGCAGGGGCCACAGCCCGGTGCGCATCTGGCCCGCGGCCGTGACGGGCAGGCCCCGGAGCACGTTGCCCAGGGCGACGCCCAGCAGGAGGGCCGGGACCAGGCTGCCGAGGCCGAAGCTCCAGTCCCAGAACCGGCGCCAGCGGGGGCTGTCCACCTGGTGGTGGAACTCCAGGGCCGTCGCCCGGAAGATGAGGGCCACCAGCAGCAGCATGAAGGCCAGGTAGAAGCCGCTGAAGACCGTGGCGTAGAGCACGGGGAAGGCGGCGAACATGGCGCCGCCGCCGGCCAGGAGCCAGACCTCGTTGCCGTCCCAGAAGGGACCGACCGCGCGCAGGCTGGCGCGGCGCTCCCGCTCGCCCCGGGCGAACAGGTGCAGGACGCCCACGCCCAGGTCGAAGCCGTCGAGGACGGCGTAGCCCCCGAGCAGGACGCCGATCAGGAGGAACCAGGTCGTGTTCAGATCCATCAGCCGACCTCCTCGGCGGGGAGGGGCTCCGGCCCGCGCCGCACCGTGCGAGCGAGCAGCCAGATGGTGAGGATGCCCAGGGCCAGGTAGACCAGGCCGAAGAGCGCCAGCGAGAAGAGGATCTCGCCGCTGGTGACGTTCTGGCTGAAGGCGTCGCGGGTCCGGAGGACGCGGTAGACCACCCAGGGCTGGCGGCCCACCTCCGCGACGATCCAGCCGAGCTGGGTGGCCACCAGGGGCAGGGGCAGCAGCCAGGGCAGCAGGCGCAGGTACCAGCGCGCGCCCTCCAGGCGCCGCAGCAGCATCAGCAGGACGCCCAGCCCCGCCGCGGCGATGAACAGCAGTCCCAGCGCGACCATCAGGTGGAAGGAGGCGAAGGTGATCGCGAAGGGCGGCGTCGGCCAGCCCGCCGCGCGCAGGTCGTTCATGCCGTCCACCCAGGCGTCCGTGTCGCCCGCGGCCAGCCAGCTCAAGAGGCCCGGCAGCTCGACGGCGTGGGTCAGGCGCGGCGGATCGACGTGGGGCACGCCGAAGACCACCAGCGGCGCGCCGGTCCGGCCGTCGAGGAGGCCCTCGATGGTGGCCAGCTTCTCCGGCTGGGTGCGCGCCACCTGCTCGGCGGAGAAGTGACCGGTGGGGAAGAGGCTGGCGATGGCGAAGACCAGGCCCACCACCAGCGCCAGGCGCAGGCTCGTGCGCGCGGCTTCCTCGCCGCGGTCGCGTACCAGGCGCCAGGCGGCGATGCCGGCCATCAGGAAGGCGCCGCAGACCAGCGACGCGGCCATGGTGTGGAAGAAGCGGTGGTGCGTGGAGGGGTTGAAGACGGCGGCCCAGAAGCTGGTCAGCTCGGCGCGGCCCCCGGCGAGGTGGAAGCCCGCCGGCGTCTGCTGCCAGGAGTTGGCGACCAGGATCCAGAAGGCCGACAGCGTCGCGCCCACGGCCACCATCAGGATCGAGAACCAGTGGGCGCCCGGCGAGAGCCGGTCCCGGCCGAACAGGTAGAGCCCGATGAAGGCGGACTCCAGGAAGAAGGAGAAGACGGCCTCCGCGGCCAGGGGCGCGCCGAAGATGTCGCCGACGAACTTGGCGTACTCGGCCCAGTTGGTGCCGAACTGGAACTCCATGACGATCCCGGTCGCCACGCCCACGGCGAAGAGCACCCCCAGGATGCGGCCGAAGAAGCGGCCGGCCCGGCGCGCGGCCTCGTCGCCGCGCCAGCCCCGCCACTCCAGGACGACCAGGAGCCAGGCCAGGCCGATGCTGAGGGGCGGGAAGAGGAAGTGGAAGCCGATGGTCAGGGCGAACTGGAGACGGGAGAGGAAGAGGGGGGAGAGGTCCACGGAGCCATCACCTCACTTGCTTCGGCCGGGCGGACGGCGCCGGCGGGCCGGCGCCGCGGACCCGGACGGAAGGCGGGGAGTCCGGCGCCCGGCGCTAGGACTCCGGCGAGAAGTCCTCCTTGCCGACGCCGCACTCCGGGCAGACGAAGTCGTCGGGGAGATCCTCGAAGGCCGTGCCGGGGTCGATGCCCTGCTCGGGGACGCCCTCGTCGGGGTCGTAGATCCAGCCGCAAACGTCGCACACGTACTTCTGCATCGCACTCTCCTGGACGCGGGCCGCCGCGCGGCCCAGACCACTCGTTACAGCTCGCGCGCCTTCGCCGCGAGGAAGCGCACGTGACTCATCTCCTCGGCGATGATCTTGTCGATGTCGCCGCGGCCCAGCGACGCGGGGACCATCTCCTTCATGGCCAGGTAGAAGACGACCGAGTCCTTCTCGCGCTGGATGGCCGTGGCGAGGATGTTCGCGGGATCGTCCCCCATGGCGGCCAGATCGGCCTCGGTCTGCTCGACCGCGAAGATCTCGCCGTCGGCGATGGCCTGCAGGTACTTGGCGGCCTCGCCGTCGGGATCCATCACCGCCGCCGCCGCCTGCTGGGCGGCGAACTTGTCGCGCATGGCGCTGAAGAGCCTCTCGTGGGAGATCTCCCACTGCGCCAGGTCGCGGAAGAGGGCCCGGATGGGCTCGGCGGACACGGTCTCGGCCGCCCGCCCGTAGAAGGCCTGGGCGTTGCGTTCGATCTTGACGGCGATCGCGAGGATCTCGTCGGCGTTGAACATCAGCGTCTCCTTCCACTCGCTGCTGCGGACGTCGTCAGCCCCGGCCGGGCTCCCCGTGCTCGGCGACCAGGGCCAGGGCCCGCCGGGCCAGCTCCTCGCCGGCCTGGCGGCAGGCCACGAGGTCCTCGTCGCCGGGGCGGTAGCGGACCCGCAGGGGCTCGCGGATCCGTTCCCAGCCCATCTCGTCCAGGACCGCGTCCACGGCCTCGGGTCCGCCCTTGCCCCAGCCGTAGGAGCCGAAGGCGAAGGCGGCCTTGTTCCGCGGCCGGAGGCCCCGGAGGTAGGTCAGGGCGGCGGCCGCCATGGGCATCATGCCGGCGTTGAGGGTCGCGGATCCGAAGGCGACGCCGGCGGCCTCCATCACCTCCGTCACCAGGCGGGTGAGGGTCGTGTGGCGCACGTGGTGCAGGGACGCCTCGACGCCGGCGCCGGCGGCGCCCTCCGTGATGGCGCGGGCCATGCGGCCGGTGCTGTCCCACATGGTGTCGTAGGCGACGACGACCCGCGGCCGCGGCCGATGGGCCGCCCAGTCGGCGTAGGCGGCGAGGATGCTGGCGACACCCCGGCGCCAGATCACGCCGTGGCTGGGCGCGATCATCGCGATGTCCAGCTCGGCCGCCGCCGCCAGGGTCTTGGCGACCTGCCGGCCGTAGGGCAGCACGATGTTGGCGTAGTAGGTCCTGGCCTCCGCCATGGCCAGGCCCGGCTCCAGCCCGTCATCGAAGCGCTGCGTGGAGGCCAGGTGCTGGCCGAAGGCGTCCATGGAGAAGAGCAGGCGCTCCTCGGGCAGGTAGGTGAACATGGACTCGGGCCAGTGGACCATGGGCGTGTCGATGAAGCGCAGCTGGCGCTTGCCCAGGGGCAGCTCGTCGCCCGTCGCGACGACGTGGAAGTCCCAGCCGGCGGTGTCGAAGTGTTCGCCCAGGGCCTCGCGGCACCTGGCGTTGCAGACCACCTTCGCCCGCGGCAGGGCCGCCAGCACCTGCGGCAGGCCGCCGGCGTGGTCGGGCTCGGCGTGGTTGACCACCACGTAGTCCACGGCCGCGGGATCGACGAGCGCGGCGACGCGCGCCAGCAGGGTCCCGGCGTAGGGCTCCTTGACCGTGTCGATGAGGGCCGTCTTCTCGTCGCGGACCAGGTAGGCGTTGTAGGTGGCGCCGCGCTCCGTGTCGTAGCCGTGGAAGTCGCGGACGGTCCAGTCCACGTAGCCGACCCAGTCGATGCCCTCGTGCAGCCTGTTGCCGTTCGTGCCCGACACCGGCCGTCCTTCCTTGCTACCAGTTCTCGCCCAGCAGCTCGAAGTGGGCCTGCGGATGCGCGCAGGCCGCGCACTTGCTGGGGGCCGCGGTGCCCGTGTGCAGGTAGCCGCAGTTGCGGCAGCGCCAGACCACCGGCTCGCCGCGCTTGAAGACGCGCCCCGCCTCGATGTTGGCCATCAGATCCCGGTAGCGCTTCTCGTGCTGCTTCTCGGCCACGGACACCGCCTCGAACACCTTGGCCACGGCCTCGAAGCCCTCCTCGCGCGCCACGGCGGCGAAGTCGGGGTACATGGTCTCCCACTCGTGGTGCTCGCCGTCGGCGGCCTCGCGCAGGTTCTCCACCGTGGTGCCGATGACCCCGGCCGGGAAGCTCGCCCGCACCTCCACTTCGCCGCCCTCCAGGAACTTGAAGAAGCGCTTGGCGTGCTCCTTCTCCTGGTCCGCGGTCTCGGCGAAGATGTCCGCGATCTGGACGAAGCCCTCCTTGCGGGCCGCCGAGGCGAAGTAGGTGTAGCGGTTGCGCGCCTGCGACTCGCCGGCGAAGGCCGTCAGCAGGTTCTTCTCGGTCCGCGTGCCCTTGACGCTCTTCATGAACGGCTCCTCTCCGGATGCTACTCGGCCTTCCACAGCCCGTGCAGGTTGCAGTACTCGCGCGCGGCCAGCTTCTTGATCCCATCGCCAACGGGGAAGAAGGCCTCGGGCGCCTCGCCCGGCGCCAGGAACTGGCGATAGGCCCTGCCGTCCGCGATCAGCTCGATCCACTCGATGTAGTGCTTCTCCTCCATCGGATGGGCGACGTCGCCGACCTTCACCTTCACGCCGCCCTCGGCGGCCTCGATGACGGGCACGTGCTTCTCGGTGGCCGCGTCGGTGGTGTTCTCGGCCAGCCGCTCCATGGGCTGGTTGCAGCAGACGAGCTCGCCGGCGCCGGCGTGCAGCACCTCCACGATGTTCCCGCAGACGTTGCACCTGTAGATCTGCAGCTTCTGGGTCGCCATCTCGATCCTCCTGGTCGTCGTGTCCGTCCGGGCGCGGCCTCCCGGACGGAGGCCGGAACCCGGAGCGAGACCTTAGCCGATCTCCCGGCCCGAATAAAGTCCCGCAAACCGGTTTCTCAAGACTCGATTCGACGCCGCGCGCCGGGGCGCGGGACGCCGCGAACGGCAGCGCGGCGCCGGAGCGCCATCATGCCTCGAGCGGCGGCGTGATGAAGCTGGCCGGCCTGCTCCCCAGCTCCTTGTCCAGCATGTAGAGGAATCCGGGGTGATCGCCGGCAAGCTTGAACTTGTCGAGGATCTCCTGCACCTGCGCTTCCTCCTCCACCTGCTCGGACACGAACCACTGGAGGAAGACGGCGGCGGCGTGGTCCTTGATCTCGTGGGCCAGATCGACGAGGCCGTTGATCATCCCCGTCACCTTAACCTCGTGCGCGAGGGCGGCCGTGAAGGCGTCCTGCGCCGACTTCCACTCCGTGGCGGGCGCGTCGATGGCGGCCAGGGTGACCCGTCCGCCGCGCTCCTGGACGAAGCCGTAGAGGCGCATGGCGTGGCTGACCTCCTCCTCGGCCTGGGAGCGCATCCAGGTGCCCATGCCGAGCAGCCCCTTGTCCTCCATCCAGGTGGCGATGGACAGGTAGAGGTAGAAGGCGAACAGCTCCGCGTTGACCTGCTTGTTCAGGGCCTTTTCCATCTTGGGATCGAGCATCGGGCTCCTCCTTGTCATGCACGGTTTAATGGTCTCCGGCGGCGCGGTTCCCGGCGCGCCGGGTCGCGGCTCGCCCGCCGCCGTGTCAGTTGCGTTCCCGTTCCGCCGCCAGGCAGGCAGGGCAGACGCCCAGCAGCTCCAGTCGCCAGTCGAGCAGCCGGTAGCCGCGCACCCGGCGTCCGTGCCGCTCCACGACGCCGGCCGGCAGCTCGGGTACGTCGTCCACGCGGCCGCAGCGGAGGCAGCGGACGTGGCAGTGCTGCGCGGTGTCCCCATCGTAGCGGTTCTGCCCGCTCGCGGTGTCCAGCTTCTGTGCCTGCCCCAGCTCCACGAGCAGCTCCAGGTTGCGGTAGATGGTGCTCAGGCTGACGCGCGGCAGGCGCCGGCGGACGATCTCATGCAGCTCCGCCGCCGTGGGATGCGTCGTGAGCCGCCTGAGTTCCTCCAGGATGACCTGGCGCTGGCGCGTCCGGCGCCGGTTGGCCGGTGTTTCCATGGCCTGCTCCTTAATGCTAACGAATACTATTAGCAATAGCTAGTTTTGTCAAGACCCTTCTCTGCGGCCATGCTAATCTGACGATCGGCCCAGGAGGCGCGTCGGTGGACGAGCGCGAGATACGGATCCTGGTGGTGGAGGACGAGGCCGCGCACGTGGCCCTGCTCCGGCGCGCCTTCGAGCGTCATCCCGGGCGCACCCGCCTGGATGTGGCCAGCAGCCTCCGCGCGGCCCGCCAGCACATCGCCGAGGCGCCCCCCGATCTCGTCCTTGCCGATCTCCGCCTGCCCGACGGACGGGGTCTCGAGCTGCTGCTGGCGGGTGGCGGCGCGGCCGCCTGGCCCCTGATCCTCATGACGGGCTACGGCGACGAGCAGGTGGCCGTGGCGGCCCTCAAGGCCGGCGCTCTCGACTACGTGGTCAAGTCCGCCGAGAGCCTGGCCGCCATGCCCCGTCTCGCCGCCCGCGTCCTGCGCGAGTGGGGCCACCTGCAGCAGCGGCGCCGCGCCGAGGCCGCCCTGCGCGCCAGCGAGGAGCGCCTGCGCCGTGTCATGGAGGATCTGCCCCTGCTCATCGACGCCTTCGACGAGCAGAACCGCCCGATCTTCTGGAACCGCGAGTGCGAGCGGGTGACCGGCTACACCGCCGAGGAGATGATCGGCAACCAGGACGGCCTGAACCTGCTCTACCCCGATCCCGACGAGCGCGCCCGCCGCGTCGCCCAGTGGCGCCACGTCGGCGGCTACCGCGACGGCGAGTGGATCATCACCTGCAAGGACGGCGGCCGGCGTGCCATCGCCTGGTCCAGCATCACCGTCGACCTGCCGGGCAGCGGCGCCAGCACCTGGCACGCCGGCCTGGACGTGACCGAGCGCCGGCGCGCCGCGGCCGAGCGCGCGCACCTGGTTGCGGCCATCGAACATGCCAACGACATCATCTTCATCACGGATCCGGGCGGCAGCATCCGCTACGTCAATCCCGCCTTCGCACGCCTGACGGGCTACGGCCGCGAGGAGCTGATCGGCACCGGCCCGGACTTCTTTCCCTGGCAGCCGCCCGCGGGACTGCCCATCCCGGAGCTGATTGGCCGCCTGGCCGCCGGCGAGTCCTGGCAGGGCCGCTGCAGCGGCCGGGCCCGCAACGGCGCCTTCACGGTGGAGTGCAGCGCCGCTCCGGTGCGCGGCGAGGACGGCCACGTGACGAACATCGTCCTCGTCGCCCGCGACGTCACCCGCGTCGACGCGCTGGAGGCCCG
Organism: Candidatus Krumholzibacteriota bacterium; assembly: GCA_016933175.1. Classification (GTDB taxonomy): domain Bacteria; phylum Krumholzibacteriota; class Krumholzibacteriia; order JACNKJ01; family JACNKJ01; genus JAFGBK01. The sequence continues at coordinate 15,767 of JAFGBK010000098.1, forward strand.
GCTGCGGCAGGCCGAGAAGCTCGAGGCCATCGGCACCCTGGCCGGCGGCATCGCTCACGACTTCAACAACATCCTCTACGCCATCGTCGGCTTCACGGAGCTGGTCATGGACGACGTGCCCGCGGACAGCCGCGCCATGGCCAACCTCGAGCAGGTGTGCGAGGCCGGCCGGCGGGCCACGGAGCTCGTGCGCCGGATCCTCACCTTCAGCCGCGGCAGCGAGCAGGCGAAGCGGGCCCTGGCGCTCCAGCCCCTGGTGGCGGAGGTCCTGGCCCTCCTGCGGGGCAGCCTGCCGCCCGCCGTCGAGATCCGGCAGCGCATCGATCCCGACTGCGGGCCGGTCTGGGGCGACGCCGGACGCCTGCACCAGGTGATCATGAACCTCTGCACCAATGCCTTCCAGGCCATGCCCGGCGGCGCGGGGCGCATGGAGGTGATCCTGGCGGAGACCACGGTGGACGCCGCGCTGGCCGAACAGGCGCCCGACCTGTCGCCCGGGCCGCACGCCCTCCTGGTGATCACCGACGACGGCCTGGGCATGGACACGGCCACGCGCGAGCGCATCTTCGAGCCCTACTTCACGACCAAGGACCCCGGCGCCGGCACGGGGCTGGGCCTGGCGACGGTGCACGGCGCCGTGCGCGACCACGGCGGCGCCATCCTGGTCGAGAGCGAGCCGGGCCGGGGTTCGCGCTTCGCCGTCTACCTGCCCCTGCACTCCCAGCCCGCGGCGGCGGTCGATCCCGCCCGGGAGGAGGTCTGACATGGCCCGGATCCTGGTCGTGGAGGACGATCCGCAGGTGCGGCGGATGCTGCGCTTCACCCTGATGCGCGCAGGCCACGACGTGACGGAGGCCGCCGACGGCGCCGAAGGGCTGCGCCGCTGCGCCGAGGCGGCACCGGACCTGGTCATCACGGACATCATCATGCCCGAGGTGGAGGGCCTGGAGACCGTCAAGCGCCTGCACGACGAGCGACCGGAGCTGCCGGTCATCGCCATCTCCGGCGGCGGCCAGGTGGCGCCCCAGGGCTACCTCGACCTGGCGCGGAAGCTGGGGGCCCGCGAGGCCTTCACCAAGCCCGTGGACCGCGACGCCCTGCTGGACGCCGTGCGGCGGCTCCTGACGGAGGCGCGGGCCTAGGGCAGCCGGTCGAAGATGCGGCCCTCCGTCACGGTGCCGCAGACCGGCTCGCCGCCGGCGTCCCAGCCCCGGTCCCCGCTCATCAGGCTCTCCGCCGTCAGCGCGACCGTGACGCGAGGGCGATCCCGTCCTTTCCCGCTACGGCTCGGGGCGGTTGCCACCGGGCATCCCCGGCCCGGTCCCGGCAGCCGACGCGGGCGCGCGGCTGGCGCCGGCGCCTTACCATGCGCCAGCGGCGGAGACGCTCCCGCCCCGGCGGGGAAGCACGCGACACGGCGGGAAGCGACCCGCCGCCGCTGCCGCCGGCCCGCTTACCCGGGCGACCCGTGGTATGCAACTTGCTCGTCACGCAAGTCGGCGCGATCCAGAATCGCCTGCCATTTCGTAAGTAACGACATCCCAGCAGCTCCCCGTGAGCGTGCGCGACGGCCCGGATTGCATGCGCGGAGTCACTCTCCATTTCTGCCCCCCGCGCGGGGTCTTCCGGTGGCGGGGGGACGGCCCAGGCCGCGCCCCGGTCCTCCTGCTGGCGTGGCTTCTCCTGGCGGCCCCGGCCGGCGCCGAAACGGTCCGCGACGAGTTCCAGGCCGCTGCCTACAGCGGCAACGACGGCGACCACGCCTGGAACGGTCTCTGGCAGGAGATGGGCGAGTCCAACGGACCCACCCAGCCCTACATCCACGTGGTGGGCAGCAGCTACTGCGCCGAGGGCAACTGCCTGCAGCTCGGCGCCGACTGGTCCTTCTTCTTCGACGGCCGTTGGGTCGCCCGCGCCGCCGATCTGGACGGCGCCATCCACGCCACCCTGCGCTTCGACTACTGGCGCCGCGGCTCCTGGGGCGAGGTCGCCGCCTTCGTCTCCACCAACGGCGGCTCCACCTGGCACACCCTCCTGGATCTCGGCTGGAGCGGATCGGACACCCAGCTCCAGCACGCCGAGATCGATCTCTCCGCTTACACGTCGGAGCACACGATCATCTGCTTCGGTGGCCGGGCCAACAGCTCCTACGGCGGCGGCATCTACATCGACAACGTCGAGATCGACTACCTGGCGCCGGCGGCCATGAACGACCTCGTGGTCGTCAAGACCGTGGACGATCCCGAGCCCGCCGAGGGCGAGACGGTCACCTTCACGGTGACGGTGGGCAACTCGGGGCCCCAGCCGGCGGCGGGCGTCGTGGTCGCCGACGCCCTGCCCGCGGGCCTCTCCTTCGTCTCGGCCGACGCGACCGACGGCGCTTACGACGCGGGCGCGGGGCTCTGGGAGCTGGGCGACCTGGCAGGCCCCGACTACGCCCAGCTCGAGATCGTCGCGCGCGCGGACCCCGGAACGGCCGAGCAGGTGCTGGTCAACGCGGCCGCGCTGGCCGAGTACGACCATCCCAACAACGTTGGCACCAACGACAGCGACACGGCGTCCGTCACGGTGCGGGCGGCGGCGTGCCACCGCATGCTGCTGGACGCGGGCGCCTACGTCGGCAACGGCGCGCACGGCCGGCCCATCGCGGGGCTGGGCTTCCAGCCCGACGTCGTCATCGTCAAGGCCGATCGCGACGACGGGGCCGTCTGCCGGACCGCCTCGATGGAGGGCGAGATCGTCAAGCACTTCACCGGCGGCTTCACGGTCCAGGGCAACCGCATCCTCGCCTTCACCGAGGACGGCTTCACCGTTGGCGACGACAGCGACGTCAACCACGCCGGCGACGACTACTACTGGATCGCCTTCAAGGCCTACCCTGGCGAGATGGCCTGCGGCTCCTACTGGGGCAACGGCGGCGACGACCACACCATCACCGGCCTGGGCTTCGCGCCCGACTACGTGCTCGTCCTGGGCGAGGGCGACAGCGAGGTCTGGCAGCGCAGCGCGCTGATGACCGGCGACACGAGCCTGCCCTTCGAGGGCGACCCCGCCAGCAACCGCATCCAGTCCCTCGGGGCGGACGGCTTCAC
>JAFGBK010000019.1 GCA_016933175.1 Candidatus Krumholzibacteriota bacterium
CCTGCGCTGGTACCCGGGCGCCATGGGGCTCAGCATCAAGGGCGGCCTGGGCTTCGGCCTGGTGAGCGCCGAGCTGGACGATGCGGCCGGTGGCGCCGCGCCCCTGGAGGACAAGCTGGACAAGTCGCCCTTCACCCTCGGCGCCGGCGTCGGCTACGAGTGGCGCCTGCCCATCCAGGGGCACGCCGTCACCTTCGGCCCGCAGGTGGACTACCACTACCTGCGCCTGTCGGGCGAGCACACCGCCAGCGTCATCTCGCTCAAGCTGCAGCTCCAGTGGTACTCGAGCCGCCGCGGCATGGACCAGTACTTCGGCGGCAAGGGCGACTAGCCGAGCAGACGCCGGCCGCCGCTGGCGAGGAGACGCCATGAGCCTGCCCGTCGTCGAGCTGTCGGGCGCGCCCTACGAGCAGGGCGTCGCCCACGGCCGCGCCCTCGCCGAGCGCGTCCACAACAACCTGCGCGTCTACTTCGAGCGCTTCGAGAAGGAAGCCCGCCTGCCGCGCGAGGAGGTCCTCGCGCGCACGCGCCGCTACCTGGCGGCCCTGCAGGGGCAGAGCGAGGAGTACGTCCAGGGCATGCGCGGCATCGCCGACGGCGCCGGCGCGCCCCTGGACGACATCGCCGCCCTGAACCTGCGCTACGAGCTGCTCTACCACGAGTACAAGTTCACGAAGACGTCGGGCGCCGGGCCGGCCGGCAGCGGGGGCAAGGGCACCGCCGCCGGAGGCGGCAAGGGCGCCGGCCGCCGAACCGACGGCTGCACGTCCTTCGCCCTGCTGCCCGAGGCCACGGAGCCGGGGCACCTGATCATGGGGCAGAACTGGGACTGGATCCCGCAGGTGAAGGGCGCCCTGCTGCGCGTCACCGAGCCCGACGGCCTGCGCGTCCTCGGCTACACCGAGGCCGGCATCTTCGGCGTCAAGATCGGCCTCAACACGGCCGGCGTCGGCCTGGCCGTCAACGGCCTGCTCAGCATGGACGACGACTGGTCGCGCCTGCGGCCGCCCTACCACCTGCGCACCCACCGCATCCTGCGCGCCCGCGACTTCGCGGAGGCCTTCGCCGTCGTCACCGACGACCCGCCCTCGTGCAGCACCAACTACCTCATCGGTCGCGCGCCCGAGCAGGTCGCCGACCTGGAGCACGCGCCCGAGGACGCCGTGGGCGTCATCGCCGCCGAGGACGGCGTGCTGGTCCACGCCAACCACTTCGAGGACCCCGAGGCCATCGGCGTCACGCCCGTGGACACGCCGGCGCTCCCGAAGAGCCGCCACCGCGCGGAGCGCCTGCGCGCCCGGCTCGCCGGCGCGAAGCCCCTGTCCATCGCGGGCGTCATGGACTGCCTGTGCGACCACGACGGCCGCCCGAACTCCGTCTGCCGCCACCCGGACACGGCGCTGCCCGGGTCCGATCGCGTCGAGACGGTGACCTCGGTTATAATGGACCTGGAAGAGGGCCGGCTCTGGGCGACCGAGGGTCCGCCCTGCGCGAACGACTACCAGGAGCTGTCCCTCTAGGCCCGCGCCGCGCGGCTGCGCCATCGGCCTGCCGCCGCGCGCGAGCGCGGCGAAACCCGCCGGCCGCGCCGGCACGAAGGGAGCACGCGTGCCGCTGCTCGCCCTGAGCGCCCACCGGGCATGGGTGGCGCTCTCGGACATCCCCATCAACGGGGCGACGGCCCTGCTGGTGGTGCTGCCCCTGGCGCTGCGGCCCCTGCGCTGGCGCCTGGTTCTGCTCGCCGTGGCCGTGGGCATCCTCATCGACGTGGACCACGCCGTGGCCGCGCGCAGCATCCGCCTCGAGGCCATGCTCAGCCTGCCCGTCCGCCCAGCCACGCACAGCCTGCTCTTCGCCGCGCTCGCCAGCCTGGTCGGCTGGGCCGTCAGCCGGCGGGCCGTGGTGGCCTGGATCATCCTGGCCGCCCTCGTCTCCCACCTGCTGCGCGACGCCAGCGGCTATGGCACGCCGCTGCTCTGGCCCCTGGAGGCCTCCACGCGCATACCCGCCGCCCTCTACCCCGCGGGCGTCGCTGCCCTGTTCGGCCTGTCCTGGCTGATCCGCGCGCGCGGGGCCGCGCCGCGGCGCCTGCCCGACGCCGAGCCCTAGGCCGACCGCCGGCCCTCACTCCTCCGAGCGCGGATAGAAGTAGAGGAAGGCCGGGACGCCGTCCTTCTCCTCGCTGAGCGTGTAGTAGCCGCTGCCGTCGGGCGCCCAGGCCACCGATTCCCCCTGGGGCTCCTGGCGGTAGGGCACCATGCGGCCCGGCCGCGCGAGGGTCTCGGCCAGGCTCTCGCCCGGCCCGCGCACCCAGTAGCGGATGTGGCCGTAGGTCTTGACGAGGACCTCGCCGCCGTCGGCGGAGCAGTCCGCGGCCGTCACGAGGTTGAAGGGCAGCGTGCCGGCGAAGGTCAGCGTGAGCAGGGAGTCGGGGGCCTGCGGGCAGGGAGCCCGGTAGATGCGCGCCTGCGCCTCGCGCTTGCTGATGATGTAGAGGTCGCCCGTGAGGGGATCGGCCATCAGGGCCTCGGCGTCGCGCCTGCCGTCGGGGTAGCGGAAGCGGAGGGCCTCGACGCCGCCGATCCAGGTCTCGATGGGCGCCTGGTCGGCGCGCACCACCGGCTCGGGCACGCGGTAGACGACCTTGGTCTCGTGACGCGCCCGGTTGTCCCCGATCTCGCCCACGTAGATGTACTGCCGCCCCGGCAGGGGGCCGGGCCCGACGGCCAGGTCCTCCCAGTCGCGCGCGTCGGCGCCGAGGAGATGGTAGACGCCCAGGTGGCGGCCCGTCGTGTCCAGGGCGAACAGGCGCGGCTCGTCGCCGGAGTCGTTGAGGGTCCACAGCACGCCGGGATTCTGCCGGCTCGCGGCCAGGCCCGAGGCCTCGTCGATATCCCGCAGTTGCACCAGGCCGCGGGTGACGCGTTCGCCGAAGCGCGCCGCCCGCGCGGCGGCCAGGGAATCGGCCGCCGTCGTCGGCGGCTCGGGGCGCACGGCGCCCCGGGCCGCTCCGAACGAGCCGGCCGTGGCCAGGAGCAGAAGCGACAGTACGGCGAGACGGCGGAGCAAGGCGACCTCCGGGGCGGCGTCAGGGACATCCTAGCACGGACGGCGGAGGCGGTCCGCGGCTGAGGCCCTGCGGACTTTCAATGTTGCAGAATTGCGGTATAATGATCACGGAACACGATTCCCGTCGCCCGGCGGCCGGCCCATCGGTGGGACCCACGGCATCGAGGCGCGTCGCCGCGTCGTCGGGCGGCGGACAGCGGCGGGGGCACGTCATGCGATCCATCCGGCAAGGGCTGATCGTCGTCCTGGCCCTCGGCCTGCTCGGCGCCTGGCTCGGCGCGGGCACTCAGGCCGAGGGCATCCCACCCATCACCCATCTGCACGGGGAGGCCGCCGGCCCGCCCGGCGAGCTCGACCTCGCCTGGCGGACACCCCTGTTCGACCTGCCCGAGCCCATCCGGGACCTCGAGCTGGCCTACGACTTCCGCTACGGCGCCACCTATCCGACGGCGGCGACCTGGGACGCCAACGGGCCCATCGGCGGCAACCTCCCGGCCGTGGGCGCGGACTTCCAGGGCGGCGTCGAGCTGAAGCTCATCGTGGGCGCCAAGCAGTCGGCGGACCAATGGGTGGCCTCGGGCGACACGGCCTGGATGCGTGGACAGATCTGCATCCTCGCCACCCCCGATCCCGTCCAGCCCGTCAACCGCGCCGTCATCGGCCAGCCCATCGAGTTCTGGGTCACCAAGGACGGCACGACCATCGACGGGCCCGCCACCGCCTGGACCCAGCCGCCCTTCGGCTACGCCTCCTACTTCACCGGCGACCTGACCGACGAGGAGGACGGCGAGTGGGTCAAGTGCCACGCCAAGTGGGGCGGCGGCACGCTGTGGGTCTGGCAGGGGCTGATGATCGTGCCCCAGAGCCTCGAGGTGAGCCAGGACTACTGGGTCGTCGACGACATGTGGGTGCCCGACGACTCGCTGTTCCCCCGCGCGGGCGGCGACATCGAGTGCCTGGCCGGCGACCTGTGCATCACCTACAACATCCCCGCCGGCGCCGTCGAGGAGGACACCGAGGTGGCCACCAGCCTCTGCATGTCCCCGCCGCCGCCCACGGGGATGCCCCCGGCCGTGCCGGGCTGCATGTGCGCCTTCGAGGTGGCCTCGCCGGCCATCGGCGCCTTCGAATCCCTGGTCACCTGCAACGTCGCCTATCCGCCCGACATGCTGAACGAGTACGGCGGCCTGGGCGAATCTTCCCTGCGAGCCTACCGCTGGTCCGACGTGCGCCAGGGCTGGGAGCTACTGGAGAACGGGCCGACGCTGCTGAACCGCGACGCGCACATCCTGACCTTCTCCATGCGCGAGCTGGGCATCTTCGCCCTGGCCGCCGAGACCGACGCGGACGGTGACGGCCTCGGCGACGAGGAGGAAGGGCTCTACGGCACCCTGGCCGGCGAGTCCGACTCCGACGGCGACAACATCGACGACGGCGACGAGCTCTGGATCACCCGCGGCGATCCCGCCGATCCGGCCAAGCAGTACGGCGAGGATCAGACGGGCGCGGGCGAGGGGCTGCCCGCCGAGGGCTACTGGGTGGCCGCGCGCATCGTGGCCGGCGCCGAGACATCGCCCCTGTCCAACCGCGTCTGGGTCGGCCCGCCCATCTCCATCGCCTACCTGGACGGCCCGGCCGCCGCCGGCGTCTTCGAGAGCGACGCCGCCTGGGGCGACCTGGACGGCGACGAGGACCCCGACCTGGTCCTCTGCGGCGACCACGGCGGGGCCCGCCTGACGCGCGTCTACGAGAACACCGGCTCGGCGCTGGATCACCTGTACGACCTGGACGGCGTCTCCGGCACGGGCAGCGGCTGCCTGGCCTGGGCCGACTACGACGGCGACGGCGATCTGGACCTCGCCCTCGCCGGCCAGGCCGACGCCGGCCCCATCGCGCGCGTCTACGCCAACGACGCCGGCACCCTGGCCTGGGACGGCCAGGCGCTCACCGGCGCGAGCCACGCCTCGGTGGCCTGGGCGGATTACGACCGCGACGGCGACCTCGACCTCTACGTCCAGGGCCACGACGGCGCGGCGGCGACGGCCACGCTCTACGCCAACGACGGCGGGGGCGGCCTCGCGCCGGTGGCGAGTCTGCACGGCCTCCACAGCGGCTCGGCCGACTGGGGCGACCTGGACGGCGATCGCGACCTCGACCTGATCGCCACGGGCAGCGACGGCACGCAGCGGCTGGCCATCGTCTACATCAACGCGGACGGCCTGCTCGCGGAGGACGGCAACCACGGGCTGCCCGACGTGGCCCTGTCCGACGTCGCCCTGGGCGACATCGACGGCGACGGCGACCTGGACGCCGCCCTGACGGGCGAGACCGGCACCGCCGCGCGCCACGCCGGCGGCTGGTTCAACGACGGCGACGGCGCCTTCACGGCGGGCACGAACCTGATGGGCATCTACCGCAGCTCCTGCGCCCTGGGCGACCTGGACCTGGACGGCGACCTGGACGCTGTCTTCTGCGGCTACACGGGCACGAGCCTGCAGGCCATGATCTGGCAGTGGGACGGGACGGACTTCTCGCCCCTGAGCTTCTACCTGCCCGGCGTGCGCGAGGGCTCTTTGACCCTGCCCGACATGGACCTGGACGGCGACCTGGATCTGTTCTTCACCGGCGCCGACTGGGGCCAGCAGTACGCCCAGCTCTGGGAGCACCAGGGCATCACGGCGACCGGCGCCCCGGACCTGCCGCCGCCCGGCGCCCTGCGCCTCGTGGCCGCCTACCCGAACCCCTTCAACCCGGGCACCACGATCCGCTTCGAGCTGCCGGCGACGGCCCGGGCGACCCTGCGCGTCTTCGACGCGCGCGGCCGGCGCGTGCGGACCCTGCTCCAGGGCGCGCCGCGGCCGTCGGGCCCGCAGGAAGTGCAGTGGGACGGCCGCGACGACGCCGGCCGGGCCCTGCCCTCGGGCGTCTACCTCTGCCGGATCGAGGCCGCCGGCCGCGAGGCCGGCCTGAGGATGGTGCTGTTGAAGTAGATGGCCTGGTGTCCCATCATGGGGCAACCCAATCCGGAGGAGGCGCCCATGGAAGGGACACGGCGCGGACTGGCCCTGGTCACGGGGGCCTCGGGCGGCATCGGCCTGGAGCTGGCGCGCATCATGGCCGCCGACGGCTGGGACCTCGTCCTGGTCGCCCGCAGCGCCGACACGCTCAAGGAGCTGGCCACCGACCTGGCCGGCAAGTACGGGCGCGACGCGCGCCCCCTGCCCCTGGACCTCTCCCGGCCGGACGCCGCCGAGCAGGTGGCCGTCTGGCTGGACGCGCGCGGCCTGGCCGTGGACGCCCTCGTCAACAACGCCGGCTACGCCACCTACGGTCCCTTCGCCGACACGCCCGCGGCGGACACCGTGGGCATGCTGCGCCTCAACATGGAGGCGCTCACGCAGCTGACCCTGCTCCTGCTGCCCGGCATGCGCGAGCGCGGGCGCGGCTGGATACTCAACGTTGCGTCGGCGGCCGCCTTCCAGCCGGGGCCCTGGATGGCCGCCTACTACGCCACCAAGGCCTACATCCTCCACCTGTCCGAGGCCGTCGGCGCCGAGCTGGCGCCCGAGGGCATCCGCGTGACCGCCCTCTGCCCGGGGCCCGTCAAGACGGGCTTCGGGGCCCGCGCCGGGGTGAAGCGGACGCGCCTGTTCGCGATGCTGCAGTACGTGGACGCCGCCGAGGTGGCGCGGATCGGCTACCAGGCGATGCTGAGCGGCAAGCCCGTCGTGATCCCCGGCGCGTGGAACCGGGTCGTCGCCTGGAGCATGCGTCTGGTGTCGCGGCGGGCGGCCGTGCGCCTGGTGCACAGGCTGCAGGCCGAGCGCAGGTCCTGAGCGCGTGGGCCGCCAGGCGCCGGGTGGGCCGTGGGCGCCGAAGCGCTCGCCTTTGCATGGCGGCCCGTCGCGGCGGGCGCGCGTCAGGCGCGGACCAGCACGCTGACGCGCGTGACGCCGTCCGCCTCGAACAGGAGCAGGTAGACTCCCGGATCGACCATCCGGCCGCTGGCGTCGCGACCGTCCCAGACGACCTCGAGCGGCATGTCGTGGGGGCCGTCCTCGACGAGGGTGCGCAGGGGCCGGCCGATGGTGTCGCAGACCCGCACGCCGACCCGGTCCACCTTTCCCTCCCCGGGCGAGAACACGACGCGGTAGGAGTCCTCGCCCGCCAGGAAGGGCGGCAGCCCGACGTGGATGGCGCTGTCGCGGGGAGCCTCGTCCGCCGGCGTGTTGCGGCGCCGGATGTGGCGGTGGATGTTGTAGACGCCGTAGATGAGCAGCATCCAGAAGAAGAGGCCGAAGAGGTTGGACAGCCCATCCATCAGCGCACCAGCGCCAGGCTGCGCGTGCTGACCTCGCCGCCGGAGACCAGGCGGGCCAGGTAGACGCCCGAGGGCAGCTCGCGGCCGGCCAGGGCGGCCGCGGCCGCGGCGATCAGGAGCAGGGCGAGTGATACGGTATGTCGGCATGACGACATGGCGGACCTCCTGGACGGCTCTCCTCCCCCGGTGCGTGTCGCCGATGGATCCAATCCTCCGCTATCCAGAATTATATCAGCTTTGAATGGTTGCGCCGAGGATTCGAGCACGCCGCGGCGCGACGGCGCGGCGCCGGCGAAGTCGAAGCCGGGCCAGGGAAACGAGGAGGACGGCCGCCAGCATCAGGATCAGGACCGTGTGGTAGCCGTCCGGCACGATGCGGTCGGGCAGGCGGGGCAGGAGGCGCCAGGTATCGAAGCGGTCGTAGTAGCGCGCGATGCGCTCGGCGCCGGGGGGAAACAGGAGCGGGTGCCAGTGGACGGCGTACTGGACGATGAGCCAGGCGGCCGCGCCGGCGGCCACCAGGACCTCGGCGCGGCGGTGATCGCGCAGGGTGAGCCAGAGGCCCGCGAAGAGGACCACCTGGAAGGCCAGGGCGGCGTGGAAGAGGGCGCCGTCGGCCGCGCTGCAGGCGGGCACCAGGCCCTGGACGCCGCAGAAGGCCAGGCCGGCCCAGAGGGCCAGCATGGCCAGCAGGAAGGCGTTCAGGCGCCTGAGGATTCGCAGGGTCTGCATCGTCGCTCCTCGGCGGCCCAGCCCGTCGGAGCCACCGTCAAGGGTGCAGGCTGCCGAAGAAGATGAGGGCGGCGGCCACGCCGGTGACCAGGGGGCAGATCTTCAGGGGCAGCAGGTTGGTCTGGGCGCCCGACATGAGGCTGATCACGGTGTGCACCAATAGGGCGATGGCCGAGGCCTGGCAGATGGCCGCGCTCGAGTGGTCGCCTGGCCGGACCAGGAGGACGGCCAGCAGGACCACGACGCCGATAAAGCAGAGGAAGAACCCGCCGCTGATCCACTCCATGATCAGGATGCGTTCGTGGTCGCGGTCCAGGTCGCCCATGCCGGTGATTACGGGCTTGGTGGCGAACAGGTGAGCGAGGCCCCAGGCAATGATGCCAATGGCGCCCATGAAGAGCAGCGAGGGGTTGGCCAAGGGACTGGCTCCTCCAGCGTGCCGGTGCGTTCGGCGGATGCGAGGAAGCAGTGGCTCAAATAGCATAGCGTGTCCGGGCATGGACTGAAACTCCAATGTGACAGGTATCCGAACTTCAACAATTCCGATATACTCCCGTCCCGCCGCCACTCGCGCCGCCGTCGATACCACCGCGGAGGATCCCATGGAAGTGATGATCGGCCACTGTGGCTACCGCTGCGACCTGTGCGCCGCGCGCTCGGATGACCCCGAGGTTCGCGCGCGGCTCGTCGACGGCTGGCGCCGCATCTTCGGCCACGAGAACTACACGGCCGAGAACGTGCGCTGCGACGGCTGCCGGGCCGACGGCCGCCTGGCGGACAAGAGCTGCCGCGCGCGGCCCTGCGCCCGCGAGCGGGGCGTGGACCTGTGCGCCCTCTGCGACGACTTCCCCTGCGACAAGGTGAGGCCCCTGATCGCCTCCAAGGCGGGGATGCTCGTCCGGCATCCCCGAGTCACGCGCGAGGAGTACGACCTGTGCATGCGGCAGTTCGACAGCCAGCCGTGGATCGTGCGCGCGATGGTGGCGGCGGGCCGCCTGCCCGCCTGGGCCGCCGAGCCGGAGCCCGAGGATCTCTAGCCGCCGCGTTGCGCCGGGGCCACCACGGGTGGCCGGTCGCGCCTAGACCCGCCGCAGGCTGACGCGCAGGAACCAGGCGACGCCGAGGCCCCAGCCGGCTGCGAACAGCCACCAGGGATAGGCCCCGGGCGCCTCGCCGGCCGTGACCGGGCCGCTCTCGGCGAAGAAGCTCGCCAGCACCAGGGCGCCGGCGGAGATCTCCACGATCCAGTCGCGCGCGCGCAGGCGCGGCGCGCCGCGGGGCCCCGGCAGCAGCCAGGCCAGGGCCGCGCCCGCGAGCGCCGCCGACACCAGGATGGGCGCCAGCACGGGGGCGACCCAGGGCGCGGGGATCAGGAAGAGGATGTCCCAGTCCAGCCAGGACGCCGGCCAGCCCAGCAATCCCTTCAAGGTCGCGTAGTAGGCCAGGTCCCAGACGGCGAAGGCGAGGGCGAAGGCCGCGAAGCGCCGCTTGCCGTCGGGGGCGGCCAGCCAGGCCAGGCCCAGCAGCAGCAGCAGCGTGGCCGCCTCGCGGCCGATCTCCGTGGCGACGAGGAAGGGGTCCATCTCCGCCAGCGGGAAGGCGAAGCCCGCCGGGTAGGCGACGGCGCGCAGGTAGACGACGACGGCGCCCTCGATGTAGCCGAAGGCGAGGGCCGCCAGGGCCAGGAAGAGGACCTGGAGGCGGGGCAGCCTGGGGGGGCGGTCGCCGGTCATGACACCGTAATCTTAAACCATCACGCGCGTCGGGACAGCCCCGTTCCGGTTTGCCCGAAACGGTGGTAAAATCTATATTGATGGTGTTCCGGAAAGGTCGATCATGAACCGTTCAGGGATTTTCACGCGCCTGGCGCTGCTGGCGGCCCTGATCCTGGTTCCCGCCACGGCCGGCGCCGAACTCGCCGTCTACGCGGACCGCGACGCCTGGGAGGCAGCCGTACCGACCGCCCTCCTCGTCGAGGACTTCCAGTCGGACCCGCCCAGCACCTACACGACCCCCTACACGACCCACGCCGGCGTCCGGCTGACGAGCCTGCATGATCCGCTCGGCATCCACATCCAGGCGATCTTCAACATGACGCGCGGCCTCGTGTACAGCGACCACGGGAACCAGCTCTGCTGGAGCTTCCCCGATCTGCCCGCCAACGCCTTCGGCTTCGACTACCAGACCGACGGGAACGACTGGGAGCTGCTCGTCGGCGAGACGGTCGTGACGCTGCCGGCCGCGACCGCGGGCTTCGTGGGCGTCATCGACGACGACCGCACCTGGCCGGGGTTCGTCACCACATGCGACGCCGGCGAGCAGGACGGCCTGAGCGTGGACGATCTCGCCGTCGCCGATATCTTCTTCGGTGAGAATCACGTCATCGGCAGCGCGAGCCGGTGGTTGTCCCAGGTGACGCCGACCGTCATCGAGTACTTCTCGTGCGATGCCGCCGGCACCTACGGGCCCACCTACCAAACGGCTGCGGGCCTGCTGCTGGCGAGCTTCCCGCCCGACCAGTGCACCTTCCACATCGTGGCGAGCTGGATCAGCTCGAATGCCCTCATGCACATCGAGTACGGCCGGGAGCTGATGTGGTCCTTCCCCGGCAGCGGCACCGGCTGCTCCGGCTTCGGCTTCGACTACAAGACCGGCGACGGCGGGTGGGTGGTGAGCTACGGGCGATTCCAGGTGCCGCTGCCCGCGAACCGGGAGGGCTTCGTGGGGTTCGTCACCCCGGGCGGCGCCGACTGGTGGTGGGTCACGGTCAGCGCTGGGTCGGGGGGGTTCCTGGGCGTGGACAACGTGCGCTTCCGTCCCGGCTTCACGCCGGCCCGCGAGACCACCTGGGGGGCGGTGAAGGCGCTGTACTAGGCGGCGCAGCCGCCCTGCCCCGCGCCAGATGCGCTGGAACCTTCCGGCGCGCATCCATGGAGGATGACATGAATCAAGTAAGACAGCTTCTACACTCGGCGCTGCTGGCTGCTCTGGTGATGATCCCCGCCGCGGCCGGCGCCGAGTTGACGGTCTACACGGACCGCGCCGCCTGGGAGGCGGCCGTGCCGACCGGCATCGAGATCGAGGACTTCGAGTCCGATCCGATGGGCACCTACACGACACCCTACACGACGGGAAACGATCTCTACCTGACGGGCGTGCACGCGTCGATCACGATCCAGATCACGGATCAGACGAGCATCAACGGCACGCACGCCCTGCACTACCGCGACTTCGGGAACCAGCTCTGCTGGGACCTGCCCGAGCTGTCCGCCAACGCCTTCGGCTTCGACTACGACACGGACATGAACGACTGGGAGCTGCGCGTGGGCGACGCGACGCTGACCCTGCCGGCCGGGACGACGGGCTTCGTGGGCGTCGTCGACGACGCCCGCACCTACCCGCGGTTCGTCACGACCTGCGACGCCTACGTGCAGGGCGGTTTGAGCGTGGACAACGTCTCGGTGGCGGGCGTCTTCTTCGGCGACTACCGCGTCACCGCCGATCCGGCGGTCTGGTGGTCCCAGATCAGCGATCCCATAGTGCACGAGGACTTCGAGTCCGACCCGCTGGGCACCTACACGACTCCCTACACGACGGGAAACGATCTCTACCTGACGGGCGTGCAAGGGCCGATCACGATCCAGATCACCGATCTCACGAGCCTCAACACCACTCACGCCCTGCACTACCGCGATTTCGGCAACCAGCTCTATTGGGAGATGCCCTACTTCGGGTGCCAGGGGTTCTGCTTCGACTACGACACCGATTTCAACGACTGGGAGCTGATCTACGAGGACTACACGGTGGTGCTGCCCCGCAACACGACCGGCTTCGTGGGGTTCATCACGCCGAGCGCTGCGTACCACATGTTCATCACGACCTGCGACGCTTACACGCAGGGCGGCCTGAGCGTGGACGAGCTGTGGTTCGCGCCCCAGCCCTCCGCCGCGCGCGAGACCACCTGGGGCGCGGTGAAGGCGCTCTACTAGGCCGCGCTTACTCAGGCGCGCAGCGTGCAGAAGAGGCTGGCGCCGGCGACCTCCTCCAGGTCGCAGTCGCGGCCCAGGGCGGCGGCCAGGCGGCCGAAGTCGGCGAGGCCGAAGGTGGTGGCGCGGAAGCCGTCCTTGCAGACGATGACGCCGCCGCCGGTGGCGTCCTCGTCGATCGTGCCCAGCAGCCCGTGCTCGGCCTGGACGCGGAACCAGGCCAGGCGGTCCTCCCAGAAGCTCTCGGCGTAGCTGGACAGGAGCACGCGCCCGCCCGGGCGCGCGACGCGCAGGGCCTCGCGCGCCAGGTCGAGGGGATCGGCGTGGAAGGCGCTGACGCCGTTCTGTATGCAGAAGACCAGGTCGAAGGCGCAATCGGCGAGGGCCAGGCGCGTGGCGTCCATGCGGGCCAGGCGGCAGGCGGCCGGCAGCGTACGGCGGGCCAGGCGCAGGCTGGCCAGGCTGGTGTCGATGCCCCATGCCTCGCCGGCCAGCGGCACCACGGGCGCCAGCGCCCGACCGTAGCCGCAGCCCAGCTCGAGGACGCGGTCGCCGGGGCGCACGCGCGCGGCGACGTGGTCGATCTCGGCCTGGAGGTAGCGCCGGGCGGCGGGGGGCGCCAGCTCGTAGCAGCGGCGCAGGCGCTCGGCGGCAAGCTTCTCGTCATAGTAGCCCGTCATGGGTGGCTCGTCCTGCGCCCTTTCGCCGCGCGGCCGGCGGCGCGGCGTCGCGCCCGCCGCGGCATCAGCCGGCGACCCGTCCCGTGAACATGGTGTAGGTGAAGAAGGCCACGTAGTCGGGCAGGTCCCCGATGAAGTCCGGCGACTCGGCGTCGCACAGACGCGCATGCTCGGCGCGGTCCTTGCGCGACAGCTCCTTCTCGGCGCCGTCCCAGCGCATGTCGAACAGGGAGACCAGGGCGCGTCGCGTGGCGGCGTCCAGGGGCGCGTGGACGGTGCCGGCGAAGGTTCTCACGTCGAGGTCGGCGAAGTCGGCCGCGCCGAGGGCGGCCAGCAGGCGCATGGGGTGCCGCTCGGGCGGGTCCTCCCGGCGGAAGGGGGCGATGCCGATGGCCGTGGCGTCGAGGTGGGCCTCCAGCTCAGGGAAGCCCGGCAGCAGGCGCTCGCTGGACCAGAAGAGCAGGGCCACGCGGCCGCCGGGACGCAGCACGCGCGCGGCCTCCCTGAGGGCCGGCAGGGGATCGATGGGCGCGAAGCCCACGCAGTCCACGCTCCAGTACCAGTCGAAGCTGTTGTCGAGGAAGGTCAGCGAGGCCGCGTCGACGCGCTGGAAGCTGATGCGCTCGTTCAGGTCCTCGCGCGCCGCGCGCCTGCGGGCCACGGCCAGCAGCTCGTCGGAGATGTCCAGGCCGACCACCTGGCCCCTGATGCCCACGGCCTCGGCCAGCATGAAGGTATGGCTGCCGATGCCGCAGCCGGCGTCCAGGCCGCGACTGCCCGAGGGCGGGCCGAGGGCGGCGATGGCGCGGCGGATGGTGCCCTCCCGCAGGCGGTCGGAGTTGGCCAGCTTCTCGGCGTAGGTCTCGGTCATGGATGGTACCCCCGCGTGGAGCGCTGCGGCCGCGCTTGGCAGCCGGCGGCGGGGAGCGGCGCCGCCAGACGGGATGATAACAGAAATCGCAGGGCGCGTCACAGTCCGAGATGCGCGCCGGGGAGCTGTCACGTTCGCGTGTCAGTTGACGTCGCCCAGGTAGACGGGGCCGCCGTCGGGGATGCCGCCGGCGAGCAGCCCGGCGAGCTGGCGGGGGTAGATGCGGATGCGCGGCAGGTCGGCCAGGGGGATCCAGGCCACGCCGGTCTGCCAGGAGTCGGGGATGGGGCCATTGGCCAGCGCGGCGCCGGGTGTGGCGGCCTCGTCGCTTGCGTGCGTGTCTTCGGGCGGCGGGGCGCCGGCGACGCGGCGGCAGGCGAACATCAGCTCGACCTGGTGGGCGTCCGCGTCCTCGGCGGCGAACTCGTGGTGGGCGCCGATGTAGTCGCGCACCAGGAGCAGGCGGCCCGGCTCCACCGCGCAGCCGGTCTCCTCGCGGCACTCGCGCACGAGGGTCTCGTGCAGGGTCTCGCCGTGGCGCTGGCCGCCGCCGGGCAGCAGGTACCAGTCGCCCTGGTCGTCGCGGTTGCGTGTGAGCAGTATGCGACCGTCCTCGATGATGACGGCCTTGGCGGAGACGCGGACGTGGCCGGGCATGGCTTCCTCGTTCGATGGCGGTCCGTCAGCGGCGCTCCATGCCGTCGAGCAGGCGGCCAAGGAGCGCGTCGTCGTCGGGCAGGAGCCCCGCCGCCGGCAGCCGGCGCAGGGTCTCGGCCCAGCGCGGGTCCTGCGCGTGGGCGCGCGCCAGGTAGGGGACGGCCTCGCTCTCGCGGCCCTCGGCGGCCAGGGTGACGCCCACCCAGAAGGCGGCCTCGCCGTTGGTGGCCGCGTCGGGGACGAGCGTCGTGGCCTCGCGGTAGGCGGCGATGGCGGCCTCGACGTCGCCCGCGGCCAGGTGGCGGTCGCCCTCGTCCAGGCGGCGGTAGGCGCGCTGCAGGCGGACCAGGCGGCGCAGCTCGGGGACGGGCGCGGGGTTGTCCTCCACGCGCAGGTCGAAGAGGCGGTCCTCCCAGGGGCGGCCCGTGGGCGCGCCCGCGACGACCAGGATAGCGGCCGACTGGCGGCCGCGGATGTCGCCGCCCTCGGCCTCGGCGGCCTCCAGGGCGGCGAGCAGGCGCTCGGCCAGGTCGCCCGTGGCGTCCTCGTAGGCGCGCGCCATGGCGTCCCAGACCGTGGGCTTCTCCATGAGGTTGGCCTGCGCGCTGAACTGCGCGCCGGCGTGGTGGCCGGCGGCGACGATGCAGCGCGCGCCCGTGTGGATGCCCACGCGGCCGGCGGCGTCCACCATGGCCACCTGGCGGACGGCGCGGTCCTCGTCGGCGGCGAGGAGCGCGGCCAGGGCCGCGGGCGCGGCGCGGCCCGCGCGCATGAGCTCGAGGCCGAGGGGGCCGTAGGCGGGATCGACGAAAGACTGCGTGGCCACGGCGCCCACGCCGGCCTCGGCCCAGGGCACGACGGGCCCGACGCTGAACCAGTGGCTCTGGACGGCCACGCCGAGCTGGCCCGTCAGGGAGTCACGGGCGACGATGGAGTAGGTGGCCACGGGGCGGTGGGGCGTCGCGGCGGTGGTGGATGTGCCGACGAGTGCAGAGAGAAGGGCGAGCGCGAGCAGGAGCGTGGATCGCGGCATGGCAAGCCTCCCGGATCGAGGACCCGGGGGGATTATGACGGCCGGCGGGGACTTGTCAAAGGCGGGCTCAGCCGCGCAGGACCTCGAGGCGCACGCGGGTCGTGCCCTGGACGAAGAAGCCGAGGTCCCTGGCGGCGCGCAGGGAGACGTCGATGATGCGGCCGCGGACGAAGGGCCCGCGGTCGTTGATGCGCAGGACGAGGCTGCGGCCGTTGGCGAGGTTGGTGACGCGCACGCGGGTGCCGAAGGGCAGCGAGCGGTGGGCGGCGGTCAGGGCGTGCATGTCGAAGATCTCGCCGCTGGCCGTGCGGCGCCCGTGGTACTTGTGGGCGTAGTAGGAGGCGATGCCGGTCTGGGTCTCGCCCGTGGGGCGCGGGGCGGGGCGCGGCGCGGCCCGGTCCGGCGCGGCGCGCGGCACGGGCGTCCTGGCCGTGCACCCGGCCAGCAGCAGGGCGGCGAGGACGGTCAGGGTGGTCGCGATTCGGACGCTGTGCATGCGAACTGGCTGCTTTCCGGCACCCGGGCGTTCGGTCTCGTTTCCCATCTTGCCTCGTGGCAACGTTTTGCGGGGCCGCGGGGCGGCCCCGTCAAGCCAGAGCAATGAGCGTACCGGGTCCATCCCCCCGGCGCAGTCGCGAGGATCAGGCGCCGGCCTCAGCGGCGCGCGCGCCACAGCACGTTGTTGTAGAACTTCATGCCTACGTTGCCGGCGCCGTCGGTCCCGAACACGAAGTGCTTGCCAGGCTCGCCTTCCGCGTCGACCTGTCGAAAGACGCCGCCCTCGACGTGGCGCAGTCTCGCCAGCGATTGCAGCGGGTGCTGGGCCGGCACCCACAGCACCGCCAGGGAGCCCTCCCATTCCAGGACCTCGGCCTCGGACCAGGCCCGGTCCGCCGTGTAGGTGCCGGTGTAGCGCGACCACTCGTTCGGCTCGTTTTCATCCTCGCCCGCGTTCTTCAGCGCCTCGGACATGACCTGGTAGGTGACGAACGCCAGCGGAAACTGGGGCGCGTCGGATGCGTTGATCATCACCGCCACGGCCAGCTTCTCCTCCGGACACAGGATGAACTGCGCCTTGAAGCCGGAATGGGAGCAGCCGCCCTGGTGGCCGTAGAGATCGAGATCGCCGATCCAGTAGAGCGTGAATCCGAGGCCCCACTTGGGGCTGGGCCACTGGACGGTCTGCATTTCCTCGAGGGTCTGGCGGCCGATGATGCGGTCGTCCTTGCCGTCGAGGACGCGGAACTGCCACTTGGCGAACGCCGCCATGTCCAGCGCCGACGAATAGTATCCCCCCGCGGGGGCGAAGGCCCCGGGCGGGAAGTCCGCGAGTGCGACCCGCGGACCCTGCCGGCGCGGCGCGCGCCCGTAGCCGGTCGCCAGCCTGCTGCCGAGCCGCTGGCGGGAGGGCGACAGCATGGTGTCCTTCATGCCCAGCGGGTCCAGGAGGTGCCGCCGCACGTAGTCCTCGTAGGGCATGCCCGACACCGCCGCCACCACCTCGCCCAGCAGGGAGTAGCCCAAGTTCGAGTAATTGAACCGGGTGTTGAAGGGATAGCTCAGCGCGGACCTCCTGGCCCTGTCGATGAACTCGTCGCGCGCCGGGAAGAGCTGCCGCGGATCATCCCACAGCACAAGGTCGGGCTCGCAGGGCAGCCCACCCGTGTGGCGCAGCAGGTCGCGCAGTGTCGGGGGCTGGTCCGCGTCAGTCCCCTCCGGCGCGAACCACGGCAGGTGCCTGGACACCGGGTCGTCCAGTTCCAGCTTGCCGGCGTCGCGGAGCTGCATCACGGCCAGGGCGGTGAACATCTTGGACATCGAGCAGATGCCGTAGATGGTGCCGGGCCCCGCTTCCTGCTTGCTCGCGATGTCGCTGTGGCCGAACCCCTTGGCGTAGATGATGTCCTGGTCGTGAACGACGGCGACGGACAGCCCCGGCAGGCGGTCGAAGTCGATCACGGACTCGATCCAGGTCTCCAGGAGTTGCGTCGACTCGCGGAATTTCCGGGTCTCCGTCTGCACGGCGGGCTGGTCGCCGGCGTGGGCCCACGCCGGGCCGAGCGCGAAGCCCATCGTGATCACCAGCGCGATGATCGGGCGCTTCATTCCCCTTCCTTTCGTCCAGGTCGTTTCCGGAAATAGGTTGCCGGGCAACAGCGCCGAGAAGGGTGGGCGTCTCGCGCTGCACCTGTCATGGAGCTTTTCGGCCATGCGGAGTGGCCCATGCTATAGGCTGCTTATAACATGTGGCTTGGTTGGCCCCATATTATTGGTAGCCTATGCTATGACATTCAGATCTCCTGAACAACCTTCACTTCACAGCTCGACTGTGATAAGCTCAAACACTACCAGCAACCCCCGCAGCAGCAGCCGGGCGGGCTTCTTGGCTCCGCCGGGGAGGTCATGATGCGTCTGTTCGTTCTCCTGCTCTTCATTCCATCCGCGGCCCTGGCCGCCGTCGGCTTCGGCGACAGCGCGCCGGGCACCATGGACACGGCCCCGCCGGCGATCACGCTCATCAGTCCCCAGGCGGGCGAGATCTTCGGCTTCCCCGTGGAGTTCGTCTGGACCATCGACGAGGACTCCCCCTCAAGTGCCTATAACGCCGTGGTGCTCAGCATCATCGCGCCGCCGGACGAGGTGATCATGACGCAGAACCTGCCCATGGAGCCCACCGGCGAGTACAGCTACACGTGGACGGTGCCGACCACGATTCCCATCGGCACCTTCTGGCTGGTGGCGGCCACGGACGCCTTCGGCAACCACGCGGTCGCGGGGATCGATTCGTTCACGACCACCGGCGCGCCGGACCCCCTGCCCGTCTCCGCCTCGCTGACCCTGTGGGACGCCTGGCCGAACCCGTTCAACCCGCGGACGACCTTCCGCTTCTCCCTGCCCACGGCGGGCAAGGTGAAGCTCGCGGTCTACGATCCCGCCGGCCGCCTGGTGGCGACCCTCCACGACGGACACCTGGAGCGCGGCTGGCACGAGATCGCCTGGCATGCCGGCAGCCAGGCGAGCGGCGTCTACCTCGTTCGGCTGAGCTCGGAAGCCGAAACCCGCGGCACGAAGATCGTGCTGCTCAAGTAGGAGGTCGGCCATGAAGCAAGCATCGCTGATCCTCCTGCTGCTCCTGGGCCTGCCGCTGCCGCTGGCGGCGGCGGAGCCGGTGGTGGAGAACGTGAGCTTCGAGCAGGCCACGGACGGCAGCGGCGTGATCATGGTCACCTTCGATGCCCTGGACGCCGACGGCGATTCGCTGCGCATCTGGCTCGAGGCCAGCTCCAACGGCGGACTCACCTGGGACATGTCCTGCGACTCGCTCGCGGGCGCGGCCGGCGAAGGCATCACGCCGGGTCCGGAGAAGGTGGTTCACTGGTTCGCCGGCGCCGAGCATCCGGGCGTCTTCAGCGACAACCTGGTGATCCGGGTTCTGGCCGACGACGACACAGGCTCTGAATGGATGGTGTTGATTCCGGCCGGTACATTCTGGATGGGTGCCCAGGAGGGCGAGTATGGTGCTGTAGACTGGGAGTATCCGCGCCACCAGGTGACGCTGACGCATTCTTTCTTTCTCCAGAGCACCGAGGTGACCAACCAGCAGTACATGGAACTGGCCCAGTGGGCGGTGGATCATGGGTACGCCACGGCCACGAGCGCGAGCCTGCGGGACGCCCTGGATGGCTCGACGGCGGAGCTTCTCGATCTCGATTTTGACTACTGCGAGATCGGCTACAGTGAAGGTTCCTTCTTTCTGAAGAGCGCCGGCCACGGCATCAATCCGGATCATCCGGTCAAGGCGGTGTCCTGGTACGGGGCGGCGGCCTACTGCGACTGGCTGAGTCTGCAGGCGGGCTTGCCGCGGGCCTACGATCATGCCACCTGGCAGTGCAACGGGAACAGCCCCTACACGGCGGCCGGTTACCGCCTGCCCACGGAGGCGGAGTGGGAGTACGCCTGCCGGGCGGGGACCGAGACGCCCTTTCACACGGGCGCCTGCCTGGACGCGAGCACCGAGGCCAACTACAACGGCGATTACCCCTACACGGGCTGCCCGTCTGGTCCCTACGTGGGCTGGACGGTTCCCGTGGGGAGCTATCCCGCCAACGCCCGGGGCCTTTACGACATGCACGGGAACCTGTGGGAGTGGTGCAACGACTGGTACAGTGTTTACAGCTCCGGTTCAGTCAGTGATCCTGTCGGGCCGACGAGCGGGTCGTACCGTGTTCTACGCGGCGGCCACTGGAACCACGACGCCCAGTACTGCCGCTCCGCGAATCGCAACAGGGGCAACCCCGGCGGCGTCAGCAGCGGCCTCGGGTTTCGTCCCGCGAGGTCCGCTGACTGATGCGCGTAGCGCATCGGTCGGCGTTGCCCTTGGTCCTTGGTTTCTTGGTCCCTGGGTCCGGCGCGGACGGCCGTTGGCGGGGGCGCGGCGGAGCCGCCCCCGCCGACCGCCCGCGCCGCGATGGTCTTCCCGGGAAGAAGCTCTCACATCTGGCTCTCACGACCACATGTTGACCCCGCCGCCGAAACCTGCCTAGATATGGCTCCTTAGCGTCCAGCCCGAGGAGCAGCCATGGCCCAGAATCTCGTCGAGAAGATCGCCCATAAGTACGCCGTCGGCCTGGAGGCCGGCCACGAGGTGCG
>JAFGBK010000020.1 GCA_016933175.1 Candidatus Krumholzibacteriota bacterium
ATGCCCTCGGTGGAGGCGTGGGCGCGGTGAGCCGTGCCGAAGGCGTCGTTGACGTAGAGCTCGGCGAGGGAGGCCAGCTCCGCGGCGAAGCCCGGTTCGTTGTCCGTCTCCTCGGCGTGGAAGCGGAGGTTCTCGAGCAGGAGGATCTCGCCCTCCTTGAGCTGGGCGGCCCGCTTGCGGACCTCCTCGCCGACGCAGTCGCGCACGAAGCGCACGGGCACGTCCACCAGCTCCGAGAGTCGATCGGCCACGGGCGAGAGGCTGAACTCGAACTGGACCTTCCCCTTGGGCCGCCCCAGGTGGCTGGCGAGGACGAGACGGGCCCCCTTGTCGATCAGCAGCTCGAGGGTCGGAAGCGAAGCGCGGATGCGTGTGTCGTCGGTGACCTCCTGGCGGTCGTTCAGGGGCACGTTGTAGTCCACGCGCACGAAGACCGTCTTGCCCGCGCAGTCGAGGTCGCGCACGGAGAGCTTGGCGAACATGGCTGTCGTCCTCCTCGCGGCCGCGGCGCGACAGGCGACCGCTCCGCGGCATCGCGGCCCAAAGGTACTCAGGCGCCCTTCGGACTGTCAAGGACAGCCCGGGGAACCCGCGCCAGCACCAGCGCGCGCACGCGCGGGCGCGCGTCGGCGGGCAGGGCCTCGGCGCAGGCGCGCAGGGTCGCGCCCGTGGTGCACAAGTCGTCCACCAGGACGAGGCTGCCTTCCGCGGGCGGCGCCGCGCGGGCGGCGAACTCCTGCCGGGCCCGGACGAGGCGCTCGGCCCGCCCGCGCCCCGCCTGCCGCCCGGCTAGGAGCCGGCGCCGCAGGCAGTCGGTGGGCGGCGCCAGATCCAGGCGGCGCGCGACGCCGCGCGCCAGCACCTCGCTCTGGTTGAAGCCCCGCGCCAGGCGCCGCCAGGGAGGCATGGGGACGGGCAGCAGGTGCCAGGGCCGCGGCCAGGGCGCGCGGGCCAGCGTCCGGGCCAGGGCGTCGGTCAAATCCGGCACGGGACCGTCCCGACCGGCGTACTTCCAGCCCTTGACGAGGGCCAGCAGCGCGGGCTCGGCCGTGAAGGCCGCCAGCAGGGGCGGGCCGCCCGGCACGCGGCGCGGCTGGCCGTCGCGGCGCAGGCGGCGCGCGCAGGCCTCGCAGAGGGTATCCCAGCGCGGCCAGCGGCGCGGCGGCCGCGTGAGGATCCGGCCGCAGGCGTGGCAGCGGCTGGGCAGGAGCAGGGGCCAGAGGGCGGCGAGGCGCTCGCGCATGGCGACTCCCTCGGCGGGAATGCGGGAGGGCGGGCAGTCAGTGCGTCCGCGCGGGTGGCGCGGTATCCAGACCCAGGGCGCGGCGCATGGCCTCCCGCGGCGCGGGGCGGCCCGTCCACAGCGCGAAGGCCGCCGCCCCCTGCGCCAGGAGCATGAGGCGGCCGTCGGCCGTGGAGCATCCCGCGGCGCGGCAGCGATCCTGCCAGGGCGTGGCGCCGGTAACGAGATCCAGGGCGAAGGGCCGCTCGCCCGCGGCGGGCAGCGGCGGCAGGGGATCGCCCGCGGCCAGGCCGAGGGAGGTGGCCTGCACCACCAGGTCGAAGCCCCCGGGCAGGCGCTCGCCGACCGGCGCGAGCTGGGCCACCGTTACCTGACCGGCCACGAGCGCCGCCAGCGCCCCGCGCCCCGTCGCGCCGCGGTTCCAGATCGCCAGGTGCGCGACGCCCTCCCGCGCCAGGGCCAGGGCCGCCGCCCGCGCGGCGCCACCGGCGCCGATCAGGGCGACGCGCCGGCCCGCCAGGGAGCCGCAGGCGGCGCGGGCCGCCTCGCTGAATCCCGCGAGGTCGGTGTCGTGGGCCGTCCACGCGGCGCCGTCCGCGGCGGGGACCAGGGTGTTGACGGCGCCCAGGGCCGCCGCGTCGGCCGAGGCGGCGGCGACGGGTCCCCCCGCGCCCAGCAGGCGCCAGGCCGCCTCCTTGAGGGGCGCCGTCAGGTTCAGGCCGCGGTAGCCCGCCCGCAGGAGCGTCTCCAGACGTTCGGACAGCGCGGCGGCGGTCGTGGGCAGGGCCTCGTAGGTCCCGTCGAGGCCGGCCGCGGCCAGGGCCGCCGCCTGCATGCGGGGCGACAGGGAATGTGCCACGGGATCACCGAGGAGGGCCAGGCGCCAGGGAGCGGCCATCAGGCGGCCAGCTGGCGCCGGCGGCGGATCCAGGCGAACAGGAACAGGCCGGCCACGACGAGGCCCACGCTCAGCCACTGGTTGACGCTCAGGCCGAGGACGCGCATGGCCTCCTCGTAGTAGCGGAACTGGTCCACGACGAAGCGATGGATGCCGTAGAGCACGAGGAAGCCCGCGAAGAGGAAGCCGGGGCGCCGCGGCCGGCGGTCGAGCAGGAGCAGGATCGCCAGGATGAGCGCTCCGCCCAGGGAGGCGTAGAGCTGGGCCGGGTGGATGGCCGGGCTGAGGGGAAGGTCCAGCAGGCTGCGCCCGCGGTCGTGCGCCAGCAGGGTCCGCGCCGTCTCCGTGGCCTCGCTGCCCGGCGGGAAGCCCACGCCCAGGGGGCAGTCCGTGGGCAGCCCGAAGCAACAGCCGTTGAGGAAGCAGCCGACGCGCGTCACCATGATGCCGAGCCCCAGGCTGGGCGCCATCACGTCGGCCATCACCAGGAAGGGCACGCGGCGTAGCCGCAGGTAGAGCCAGGACGCGCCGATGGCCAGCAGCAGTCCGCCGTAGAGCGTCAGGCCGCCCTCCCACAGCGCGAGGACGCGCCACCAGCGATCGCGGTAGAGATCCAGGTGGAAGACGACGAAGAAGATCCGCGCCCCGACGATGGCGGCCAGGATGATGATCTGGAACAGGTCCATGACGTGCTCGCGCGCGACGCCGCGCCGCCCGGACCGCCGCAGGGCCAGCAGCAGGCCCAGGATGAAGCTGAGAGTGAGCATGGCGCCGTAGGCGTGCAGGGTCAGCGAACCGATGCGGAAGATGTCGGGATGCACGGGGGCCTCCGGTGTTGTCGGCGCGTTCGAGGCTAGCGCAGGCGCGGCGCGCCCGCAAGGGCTAGTAGCGGCCCCAGTTGCGGGAGATGTTCATCTGCAGGCCGATGAGGAAGCTGGTGGCGACCAGCACGCTGCCGCCGAAGCTCATGCCCGGCAAGGGCAGTCCCGTGACCGGCATCAGGCCGATGGTCATGCCCACGTTCACGAAGACATGGAACAGCAGCAGGGAGCTGATGCCCACGGACAGGAGCTGCCCGAAGGGGTGGCGCGCCTTGCCCGCCAGCTTGAAGCCCTCGATGATGAGCCAGGTGTAGAGGCCCAGCACGGCCATGGCGCCGATGAAGCCGAACTCCTCGCCCACCACGGAGAAGATGAAGTCCGTGTGCCGCGCGGGCAGGAAGGCGAGCCCCTTCTGGGTGCCCTCCAGGAAGCCGCGCCCGAAGATCCCGCCCGAGCCGATGGCCACCTTGGACTGGAAGATCTGGTAGCCGGCGCCCAGGGGATCCAGGCCGGGATCGAAGAAGACGAGGATGCGCTTCTGCTGGTAGGGCAGCATGCCCGACCAGATCCGCGGCACGGCCAGGCCCACGCCCACGCTGGCCAGGTAGAAGCCGACGCGCTCCAGCACGGACATGGTCGGGTAGAGCAGGGAGACGAAGAACAGCGCGATCATGAACACGGCCCAGAGGATGTGCCCGGGTCCCGGCGCCTCGCCGCCGCTGGTGATGGTGCCGTAGAGCACGATGAAGCCGCTGATTACCGGCGCCGTCATGATCAGCAGGCGCCGCAGGCTCAGGCCCCGCCAGATCATCATGGGGAAGATGAGCCAGAGCAGGGTGATGGCGGTGCCCAGGTCCGGCTGGCGCAGAACCAGCAGCGTGGGCGGCAGCACGATCAGGCCGGTGACCAGCACCTGGCGCATGCCGTTGGGATCGCCGCGCCGCGCGGCCAGCACCGAGGCCAGCATGATGATCAGGACCACCTTGAACAGCTCCGAGGGCTGGACGCCCATGGGCCCCAGGACCAGCCAGCGGTGGGTGTCGCCGCGCATGGGCGGCAGCACCAGCAGGGCGACGAGCAGCAGCAGGCCCGCGCCGTAGAGGAACCAGGCGAAGTAGTCCTTGTAGATCCAGAAGGGGATGACGGCGCCCACGAAGACGGCCGCCAGGCCGATCAGGACCCACATGAGCTGCCGCTGGAAGAAGACGCGGCTGATGGTGTAGGCGCTGCCGTCGTCGTCCAGGCCGAAGTCCCCGGGCGGCGAGGTGACGGAGTAGAGCATCAGCAGGCCGAAGCCCAAGATCAGCGCCCAGGGCAGGAAGAAGCGGGCTGTGAAGCCCCCATGGCGCAGGCGCCCCTTCACGGCGTCGCCTCCGGCGCGTCCTCGGGCGGCCGCGGGCCGCGGCGCAGCGGCGTCTCGCCCAGCCCGAACCACACGTTGACCAGCTCGCGGAAGATGGGCGCGATGTCGCTGCCGTGCTCGCCGTGCTCGACGATGAGCGCGACGGCGATCTCGGGCTCGTCGGCCGGCGCGTAGCCGCAGAACCAGGCATGCTCGGGGCCGTGCGGATTCTGCACGGTGCCGGTCTTGCCCGCCGTCCGCAGGCTCGCCAGCTGGCTGCCGCGGGCGGTGCCGTCCTCGCCGTGGAGAACCTCCTCCAGGCCGGCCCGCACCAGGCGCAGGGCCGCGGCGTCAGCGCGCGCGCGCTCGCCGCGGCTGGGCGAGAAGGGGATGAGGACCTCGCCGTGCTCGTCCTCCACGTGGTGTCGCAGGCGGGGCACGGGCAGGAAGCCGCCGTTGCCCAGGGCGGTGTAGACCCGCGCCATCTGCAGGCAGCTCACCAGCAGCTCGCCCTGGCCGATGGCCACGTTCCAGACGTTGCCGCTCGTCCAGCGGCCACGGCCGAAGCGGCGGTCGTACCACTGGCTGTCGGGCACCAGGCCCCGCGCCTCGGCGGCCAGGTCCAGGCCGCAGACGGCGCCGAGGCCGAAACGGCGCGCCACGCGCGCCATCCGGTCGATGCCGAGCTGCTCGCCCGCCTGGTAGAAGTAGACGTCGCAGCTCTGGGCGATGGCCTGGACCACCGCCAGGCGGCCGTGGCCGGCCGGATCCCAGCAGCGGAAGAAGCGCCGCCCCAGGCGCAGCCCGCCGGTGCAGGGCCTCAGCAGGGTGTTCTCGGCGACGACGCCTTCCTCGAGGGCCGCGAGGGCCACCAGGGGCTTGAAGGTGCTGCCCGGCGAGTAGGTGGCCTGGGTGACGCGGTTGAACAGCGGGCGCGCCGGGTCCTCCCGCAGGGAGCGCCAGAGATCGGGATCGATGCCGCCGATCAGATCGTTGGGATCGAAGGCGGGGCGGCTGGCCGCCGCCAGCAGCTCGCCCGTGCGCGCGTCCATGACCACGCCGGCGCCGGCGCCCCAGAAGGCCAGCGCGCTGTCCAGGCAGGCCGTCAGCGTCAGGTCCAGGGTCAGATAGAGGCGGTTGCCGGCGCTGGGCGGCAGCAGCTCCACCGTTTCCAGGGCGGCGCCGCGGGCATTGACCAGGAACAGCTCCTTGCCGTCGTGGCCGCGCAGCAGGGGCTCGTAGACCTTCTCCACGCCCGCCCGGCCGATGTCGTCGCCCAGCCGGTAGCGCCGCGGCCCGAGGCCGGCGGGCGCCAGCTCGTCCTCGTCCACCTCGCCCACGTAGCCCAGCAGGTGCGCGGCGAGCGGCCCCTGTGGATAGCTGCGCCGCGCCCAGTCCTCCAGGCGCAGGCCGGGCAGGGCCGGCAGGCGCTCCTCGAGAACGAGGATCTGTTCCTTGCTCAGGTCGCGGTGCAGGATGACGCGGGGCAGTCCCTCCTCGGCGCCACGGGCGCAGTGGCCGGCGATGGCGGCCGAGTCGGTGCCGAGGATCCCCGCCAGGATCGGCAGGATCTCGGGATTGCGCTCCGGGACGCGCACCGCGAGGGTGGCTTCGCAGGCGGCCTGGTTCTCGGCCAGGATCCGGCCGCGTCGGTCGAGGATCAGCCCCCGCGGCGCCAGTATCCGGCGCTCCCGAAAGCGGTTGTCGCGGGAGAGGCTGAGGTAGCCGCCGGTGGCGATCACCTGCAGGTAGAACAGGCGCAGCACCAGGATGGCCAACAGCACCGCGCTCAGCGCCGCCATGCGCCGCACGCGCCCCGCCCGGCGCGTCTCGCTATCGACGTTCCAGCGGCTCACGGAGCAGCCCCAGTCCCTCGCGCAGGAAGGCGGCGAGCAGCAGGCTGGCCAGATAGCCCGCCGCGCTCAGCACGCTGCCCGGCAGGGCGTAGCGCAGCCAGGCCAGAAAAGCGGCGCCCGGCGACCAGCCCGTGCGCACGAAGAGGAAGACGGCCTGGACGAGCAGGTAGACGACGGCGAGCAGCAGGAGGCGCACGCCGAGGTTCTCGCGGTCCACCTTCTCGCGCAGCGTGCCCAGCAGCCAGCCGCCGAGGGTGAAGCTCAGGGCCGTGGCGCCGAGCTGCGAGAAGTCGGCCAGGTCGCGCAGGAGGCCCAGGAGCAGGCCGTAGAAGCAGCCCGCCACGCGGCCCCGCCGGAAGGCGATCCAGAAGAGCAGCAGGAAGGGCCAGTCGACCGTGACCTGCCAGGGCGCCAGCCAGCGCTCGGTGATGGGGTAGAAGAGCGCCGCCAGGACGAGCAGGAAGAGCTGCAGGCGCGACTCCCTCACGGCGATGCCTCCAGGCTGTCGGCCGGCGCGTCGGTGGGCAGGGGGAAGCCCGGCGCCGCCTCGCTGACGCGGGTGACGATGAAGACATCCTCGAGGGTCTGGATGGGAACCGCCGGCGCCAGTTGGATCTCCAGGCGCAGCGCGCCGGGCGGCCGGCGCAGCTCGGTGACGGTACCCAGCAGGAAACCCTCCGGGAAGCGGTCGCCCAGGCCGCTGGTCATGAAGCGGTCGCCCACCTGAACGTCCTCGCCCAGGTCCACGCGGTCGACATGGAAGCCGCGGCGCGGATCCCACTTGAACACGCCCAGCACGCGGCTGCGCATGTCACGGCAGGAGACCGCGAAGTTGTGGCTGGCCAGCAGCTGCACCTCGGCGTGGTACGCGTGCACCGTGTGCACGGCGCCGATGAGCCCGCGCGGGCTGACCACGGGCATGCCCGGGCGTACGCCGTCGCGGCGCCCGCGGTCCACGCGCACCAGGTTGCGCTCCCGGAAGCTGAGGGGATAGCTGAGCAGTTCGGCGGGCAGGAAGCGGTAGCTCTCCGCGGCACGGAAATCCAGCAGGCGGCGCAGGCGCGCGGCCTCCTTGCGGTACTCCTCGGCGCGGCCCAGGTCGTCGCTGAGGGTCATCAGGCGCTCGCGCAGCTCCTCGTTCTCGCCGCGCAGCCGCTCCAGGTGGCGGCCGAGCCAGACCGCGCCGTCGGCGGGCGCCAGGGCCGCTGCGGCCAGGGCCCGGGCCAGCGTGAAGCGCAGCGTCTCGGGAATGGTCAACAGGAAGAAGGAGACGGCGAGGCAGACGATGAGGACCGCGCGGTCGCGGTGCCGCCGGAGCCAGCCGGTCAGGGTCATCTCAGTGCTCGGCCCCTCTCATGATCACCTGCTCGTACTCGTCGAGGTTGTCCAGGATCTTGCCCGTGCCCAGGACGACGCAGCTCAGGGGATCCTCGACGAGGTTGATGGGCAGGGCCGTCTCGTCCTTGAGGCGGATGTCGAGACCCTTGAGGAGGCTGCCGCCGCCGGTGAGCACGATGCCGCGGTCCACGATGTCGGCCGCCAGCTCCGGCGGCGTCTGTTCGAGGGAGCGCTTGAGGGCCTCGACGATCTCGCTGATGGGCTCCTCCAGGGCCTCGCGCACCTCGTCGGAGGTGATGCGCAGGGTCTTGGGCAGCCCGTCGATGAGATGGAGGCCCTTGACCTCCATGCTGATGGTCTTGACGGAGGAGTGGGCGGAGCCGATCTGCTTCTTGATCTGCTCGGCCGTCTGCAGGCCGATCTGCAGGTTGTGCTTGCGCTTGATGTAGTTGAAGATCGCCTCGTCCATCTCGTCGCCGGCCGTGCGGATGGACGTGTCGGCGACGATGCCGTTGAGGGCGATGACGGCGATCTCGCTGGTGCCGCCGCCGATGTCCACGATCATGTTGCCCGTGGGCTTGTCCACCGGCAGGCCGACGCCGATGGCGGCGGCGACGGGCTCGCTGACCAGGTAGACCTCGCGGGCGCCGGCGTGCTCGGCCGAGTCCCGCACCGCGCGCTTCTCCACCTCGGTGATGCCCGAGGGCACGCAGATGATGACGCGGGGCCGGATGAAGCTGCGGCGGCGCCGGGCCTTCTCGATGAAGGCGCGCAGCATGACCTCGGTGATGGCGAAGTCGGCGATGACGCCGTCCTTGAGCGGCCGGATGGCCTCGATGTCCTGGTGCGTGCGGCCGAGCATGAGCTTGGCCTCGGCCCCCACGGCGTAGACCTTGCGCGTGTGGGCGTTGACGGCCACGACGCTGGGCTCGTTGAGGACGATGCCCTCGCCCTTGACGAAGACCAGGGTGTTGGCCGT
Source organism: Candidatus Krumholzibacteriota bacterium (assembly GCA_016933175.1). Classification (GTDB taxonomy): domain Bacteria; phylum Krumholzibacteriota; class Krumholzibacteriia; order JACNKJ01; family JACNKJ01; genus JAFGBK01. The sequence goes on from JAFGBK010000020.1 coordinate 8,478, forward strand.
GCCCAGATCGATGGCGATGTCGTTGGAGAAGTAGCGCGACAGCTTTCCGAACACGGCGTGCTTCCTTGTCACCGGGACCTAGGGGATGAGGCCCCGCTCCTTCAGGCTCGCGAAGCGTCCGCCGCCGAGGACCAGGTGGTCCAGGAGCTCGATGCCCATCAGGCGGCAGGCGTCGTGAAAACGCGCGGTGAGACGCAGGTCCTCCTCGCTCGGCTCCGGGTCGCCGGAAGGATGGTTGTGCGCCAGCACCAGAGCGGCCGCGGCGGCCAGGATGGCAGGCCTCAGCAGCTCGCGTGGATGCACCACGGCCGCGTTGAGACCCCCCTGCGCCACCAGGATGCTCCTGAGGACCCGGTGCTTGCTGTCCAGGAGCAACGCGCGAAACTGTTCCTGGCGCAATCCCTCCATGGTCGGCGCCAGGATCGCGACGGCGTCCTCGGGACCGCCCACCTGGGGGCGATCCTCCAGCGGCACCCGCGTCAGGCGGCGGCCCAGTTCGAAGCCCGCCAGGAGCCTCGTGGCGCCGGCGGGACCCAGGCAGCCGCAGGCCAGCAGCTCGTCGGGCTCCGCCCAGCCCAGGCGCCTCAACCCGCCGAAGTGATCCAGCAGGCGCTCGCTCATCGGGCCCGGCTCGGGAACGCCGCCCGGGGCGAGCAGGATCGCCAGCAGGGCCTCCGGACGCGCCCGCTCCGCCTCGCCGCGCAGCAGCAGCGGCGCGGTGGCCGCGCCGCTCTCAGGCACGACGCCACCATGACAACGGGAGTGGCAGCCGCCACCCCCGCACGCCAACCGGCGGCACTGTATCAATCGCCCTGGACACGGGCAACAAGTTTCCATCCAGCGTCGACAGAGGCCGCCAGGGCGGGAAAACGGCCGGCGGCGGGAGATCTCGCCATCGGTCTATCAAGTAACGTGCCGCCCGTTCAGGGTGCCACCGGCTCCAGTGAGGTGTCCGAAAAACGTGACGGGCGTCTCTTCTCCCAGGCGCCGCAAGGCGCCGTCCACCACGGAGGCGAAAGGCGAGGCCGGGTAGAGATCGCGGTGCTCGCGGTACAGGCGCCGCGCCGCATCGGGATCCAGCGGCTCCTCGAGTCGCGCCGCGCGCAGGGTCAGCAACGAGGCACGGGGCGAGGTGCGGAACAGGGCGCGGAAGATGCGAATGGCCCGCAGGGCCGCCGAGGTCTCGCCAAGCTCCTCCAGGGCCAGGATCAGCCCGTGGAGCATCTCCTCGGGGAAGGCCAGGTCCGGAAAGAGGTGCAGGGCCTCCTTGTAGGCGGCGGCGGCGCCCAGACGGTCTCCCTGGCGCCAGGCGGCGCGTACGGCCCGGCGGTAGAGGTCGCGGGCCTGGGCGGTCTGCCCCACCAGGCGCGCGGCGCGGGCGGCGAGGCTCAGCTCCTCCGTGTCGCCGCCGGCGATGAAGTGCTGAACGGCCTCGTAGAAGCCGTACCAGTCCGCCCGCTGGAAGCGCTCCTCGGCCCTGTGCCGCCGGAGGAAGCGCCGGCCCTCGCGATGCAGGCCCAGGGCCAGGCCCAGGCCCAGGCCGGCCAGCAGGCCGCCCAGGTGGGCGCCGTAGGCCGTGGAGCAGGCGGCGCCGCCCAGGACGCTGGCTCCCGCCATGAGGATCTGCAGGGCCGCCCAGACGCCCACGGCCAGCATGGACGGGATGGGAACCACTCCGGCTCGGGCGTAGCCGTGCAGGGGGCTGAACAGGACCCAGGCCGTGCGGATGCGCGCGTAGGGGAAGCGCAGGAGGAACAGGGCCATCAGGCCGCTCAGCGCCCCCGAGGCCCCCACCACGCCGTAGCCGGCGGCCGCGGGCTGCCAGAGGGCCGTCATCACGCCCTGGGCCAGGTTTCCGGCCGCGCCCAGGGCGAACCAGAGCATCAGCAGGCGCCCGCGACCGAGGGCGAGCTCCAGGCTGGGCCCGAAGGCCCACAGATAGACCAGATTGCCCAGCAGGTGGGCCCAGCCGGCGTGGGCGAAGACGGAGAGGAAGAGCCCCGGCGTCAGGCCCTCCTGGGGATAATAGATCCACCACCACCAGACGCGGGACAGGGCCGCCGGAAAGAGCCGCAGGGCGCCGAAGGTCAGCACGAGTGTGAACATCAGGCCCCAGCTCAGCCAGGGCTGCCCCCGCCGCTCCGTCTCGACACCGATGGGGTAGTAGAAGAAGAAATACACGAAGGCCCGGTCCTTCCCGGTGCTTCCCCGCCGCGTCCCGTCGGGGATCCACGGAGATTACGCAAGAGCGGGACCGAAGGCCCTAACAGCGCGCCGCCCCGCCCGGATCGGGCGGGGCGGCGTCGCGGATTCTCGTTCCGGTCGACGGTTGACGACTAGAAGAAGAGGCTGGCCTGGATCGCCCAGATGGGCTCCTCGCCGTCCTCGTAGCCGTGCAGCCAGTAACCCATCTGGTACAGGGCCTCCGGGTTCAGCTCCAGGTCGATGGCCCAGTCGCCCACCTGGATGCCGGCGCCGAAGGAGTAGTTGAACGCGTAGCACATGTCCTCGGTGTCATCCGGCGTGTCGGTGCTGTACTCGACCTTGTAATTGCTGAAGTTCTTCGAGGCGCCAGCGCGCAGCTCGAGCCAGTCGAAGAACTCGTGCTCGACGGCCACGGAGAAGCCGGGCATCGTCGTCGTGGTCTCCGTCCAGGTCTCGTCGGTCAGGTAGGGCTCCTCCGACTTGGCCTGGGCGAACTTGGCGCCGAGGATGATGTGGTTGTTGTCGTTGACCGTGTAGTCGAAGCCGAGTCCAAGGGCGAAGTCGGTGTCCTTGTAGCCCTCCTGCCACTCGGCCGTGCGGAAGATGAAGACCGGCACCAGGGTGATGTCGTCCTGGTAGGCCCAGAAGGCGCGGGCGCCGAACATCAGGCCGTTGCCGTCGCCGGTGGTATCGGCTGGGGCCACCTTGTAGGTCCAGCTGTAGCTGCTGTAGGCGAAGGTGGCGTCGATGTTGACCTCGTCGCTGAAGTCGTAATCGAGGCCGAGGCCGAAGGAGTTGTAGCTGTCCTTGACCTCGTCGTCGCCGTCCGTCTCGCTCATGTTCTGCCGGTTGTACAGGACGCCGAGTTTCATGTTCTCCAGCGCGTAGCTGTAGCCGAGCGTGAAGTGGTTGTACTCGTCGTAGTCGCCCATGTAATCGTACATGCCCTCCTGCAGGGCGATGTAGTAGGCGCCGAAGGTCTTCTCGCTCTTGTTGAGGCTGATCGCGTTGATCTCGTCCTCGGGATCGAAGCCGATGGTGAGCATGTCGGTGTAGTTGCCCAGCTCACCGAACCACATCGTGACGTGGCCGGAGTCGTTCCAGTAGTTGGTGGCGAAGTCGTCGCCGCCGCTGAGGGTGGTCAGACGGACGTTGTACTGGAAGTACTCAGGCCCATCGGCCTGGGCGATGGCCGCGGTGCTCATCATCAGCAGGACGCCGACAAGCATGAGATAACGACTGACTCGGAACACTAGCAACCTCCTGAACGGGTTTATCAAAGCTTCTGGCGATTTTCCTTCACAAGGCGTTAAAGGTCTCGATAACGAAATGGCCTTTTCACCTCCTTGCCGCCGCGCCCGCAAGACCGGAAGGTCTTGCGCGCGCCGCGCTCCTGCGTCGGCGGACAGGACTCGTCGGTATCGAGCCCTTGCCTCCAAGCCGCGGCCAAGGTAGGCGAGGCACCCCACCATGTCAATCGAAAATTCACGTGTGTAACAATGATGGTGTAATTTGTAAGATATTACGTTTGCGCGCATCGGCTCGCACGGAACCCTCTCGAAGAAGCTAACCGGTTGTATTGAAATCAAATGGGTCCATCATCCCGAGCAGCTCGCGCCGGTGTCGCAGGTCCGCCAGGGCTTCGAGCCGTACGCAGCCGCTGGCGTGGAGGATGCGGTCGGCCGTCACCAGCAGCGCCACATGGTCCACCCCGCCGGTTCCGAAGAAGAGGAGGGTGCCGGGCCGGAAGGCCCCGGGATCGTCGGTCGCCAGGGCTCGGCCGGGCCCTGCGGCCTGGAGGGCGGAGTCCCGCGGCAGGGCCAGGCCGGCCGCGCCCAGGAGGACCTGGACCAGGCCGCTGCAGTCCAGACCCCGGCAGGACCGGCCACCCCATTCATAAGGGATATGAAGCAGCGCCGGCGCCCAGGCCAGGACCCGTTCCCGCCGGGCGTCCGGCGGCGTGGGCCAGGGCGCCAGCTCGTCCGCTGGCGTCCAGGCCTGGCGGCCGTCGGGCAGGTGCCAGGCGACGAAGGCGCCCTCGGCGGGGCCGGCGGCCAGACGCGTGCCGAAGGAGAGATCCGCCAGCAGGGGGGCGCCCGGCCGCGGCGCGGCCAGGGCCCGGCCGCAGCGCGCGACCACCACGCGGTCGGGAGCGCGCGCGGGCGCCCAGGCGGGCGCCAGGTGCCAGGCCCGCAGCCAGCCGGGGTAGCCGTCCGGTCCGGTGCCCTGGAGCCACTCACCCGCCGCGTCGGCGGCGTCCACGTCGAAGGTCTCCCCCAGCAGGAGCTGGCTCACCTGCTCGGCGGCGTGGGCGGGCTCCCGGCGCAGGGCCGTCCAGCTCGCGGCGACCAGGCGTCGCTGCGGCGCCGCGCTCACGGCGCCACCGCCCGCGTCGACCGGGGATCCATCAGGTCCCGCAGGGCGTCCCCCAGCAGGTTGAAGCCGAGGACGGCCAGCGCCATGCAGGCACCGGGGACCAGGGTCAGCCAGGGTGCGCTGCGCAGGTACTCGAAGCCGTCGCGGATCAGGGTGCCCCAGCTCGGCTGGGGCGGCTGCGCGCCCAGGCCCAGGAAGCTCAGGCTGCCCTCGGCGATGATGGCCGTGGCCATGCCCATGCTGAACAGGACCATGAGCGTGGAGCTGCAGGCGGGCAGGACGTGGCGCAGCAGGATCCGCGTCCGACCCGCCCCCAGGGCCCGGGCCGCCTCGACGTACTCGACATGGCGCAGGGCCAGGACCTGGCTGCGCAGAACACGGGCCACGGGCGCCCAGCCGAGCAGGCCCAGGGCCAGGAAGAGGGTCACCAGGCTGGGCCCGAAGGCGGCCACGATGGCGATGAGCAGCAGCAGGGCCGGGAAGGCCAGGGTCATGTCGGCCAGGCGCATGATGACGGCGTCCGTGCGACCGCCCTGGTAGCCCGCCAGCAGGCCGGCCGCCGTGCCGACGGCCAGGGAGACGAGCCGCGCCAGCAGGCCCACCAGCAGGCTCAGCCGCGCGCCGGCCATGACGCGCGCCGCCAGGTCGCGGCCCACGGCGTCGGTGCCCAGGGGGTGATCCGGACCCGGGGGCAGCAGGGCGCGCTCGGGAGCTGCCGCCAGGGGATCCGGGCCCGGCAGGAGGGGACCGGCCAGGGCGGCGGCCAGGAAGGCGAGCACGAGGACGGCCCCCGCCACGAATCCCCCGTGCCCCAGCGCGCGCCTCACGCCGGCCCCCGGCGCGTGCGCGGATCGATCCAGGCGTAGGTCAGGTCCACCAGCAGGTTGACGCCCACGAAGACCAGGGCCATCACCAGCACGGCGCCCTGGATGGCCGGCAGGTCCCGCTTGGCGACGGCCTCCAGGGTGTAGCGGCCCAGGCCCGGCCAGGCGAAGATCTTCTCCGTCAGGACCGAGCCGCTCAAGTAGCTGCCGAAGTCGTTGCCGATGACCGTCACCACGGGAAGCAGGGCGTTGCGCAGGGCGTGGACCAGCAGCACCCGGGCCGGGTGCAGGCCCTTGGCCCGGGCCGTGCGGATGTAGTCCTGCCCCAGCACCTCCAGCAGCGAGGCCCGCGTCATGCGCGCCACCATGGCCGCCGAGCCGGCGCCCAGGGTCAGGGCAGGCAGGATCAGGTGGCGCAGGCTCCCCTCGCCGAAGCCCGAGGGCGGCAGCCAGCGCAGGCGCATGGAGAAGAAGAGGATCAGCACCATCCCCAGCCAGAAGACGGGCACGGAGATGCCCAGGGAGGCCATGACCATGGCGGCGCGGTCGAGCCAGGATCCCGGCCGCGCCGCGGCGGCGATGCCCAGGCCCAGGCCCAGGACGACGGCCACCGCCATCGCCGCCAGGGCCAGGCGCAGGGTGTTGGGGAAGGTGGCGGCGATGCGTTCGGCCACGGGCTCGCGGGTGACGTAGGAGCGCCCCAGGTCGCCGCGCAGCAGGCCGCCCAGGAAACGCCCGTAGCGTACCAGGAGGGGATCGTCCAGGTGCAGCTCGGCCCGCAGCTCGGCCAGCACGGCCTCATCGTAGCGCTCCCCGGCCACGGCCTGGACGGGATCGCCCGGCACCACGTAGAGAAGCAGGAAGCTCAGGAAGGTGACTCCGAGCAGGACCGGCGCCAGGGCCAGCAGCCTATGCGTCAGGAATCGCCGCATCCCGCCGCACCCGCAGGTAGTCCTGCCCGTTGAAGATGACCGGGGGCTCGTAGCCGCTCAGGCCCCGGCGCAGCACCTGGAGGGAGACCGGGTGCCAGAGCCAGATCCAGGGCGCCTCCCGGTAGATCATGGCGTTGAGCTGGTCCACGAGGACGCGACGCGCCGGACCCGGCGGCGTGCCCTGGAGTTCGTCCAGCAGCAGGTCGGTGTAGGCGTCGGCGTAGCCGACGCGGTTGCCCCCACCGCCCTGATTGGCCGAGTGGAACAGGGGCACGAGGAAGTTCTCCGCGTCGGGATAGTCCGCCAGCCAGTCCAGGAAGAAGGCGTCGGCGCTGCCCCGGTTGACAGCGTCCTTGAAGGCGCCCCAGTCGCGCACGACGATCCGCGCCCGCACGCCCACCTCGGCCAGGTAGGCCTGGACGGCCTCCAGCAGACGGCTCACCTCGGGATTCTCCTTCTGCCAGATCTCGATCTCGAAGCCGTCGGCGTAGCCCGCCTCGGCGAGCAACGCACGGGCCCGCTCGGGCCGGTAGCGGAATGACTCGTCGGGATCTGGCCCCCGCAGAGAGGGCGGCACGGGACCGTGAGCGCGGCGGGCGGCGCGCGCGCGCACCGTGCGGATCAGGGCCTCCACGTCCACGGCGTAGTTGAGGGCCTGGCGCACGCGGTGGTCGTCCAGGGGCGGCCGGCGCACGTTGAGGCCGATGTAGGAGACCACCAGCTCCTCGCGGCGCAGCACGCGGTCGGACCACTCGCCGTCGAGCCAGTGGCCCACTTCGGCCAGGGGCACGCGCAGCAGGTCCAGATTGCCCACCTCGAACTCGGCCACGGCCGTGAAGGGCTGGGGTATCACCCGCAGTTCCAGGTGCGTGAACTCGCCGGGCGCCGCCGGCGCGCGGCGGTCCAGGCGGAAGCGGTCGCCCGGCCGCCACTCGGCCAGGCGCCAGGGTCCGCCCCCCACGGGCAGGCCGCCGGCGCGGGCGGGCGTGCCATCCTCGCAGGCCGGGTAGATCCGCGTGGCAGGCATGGCCAGCAGGCCCGGGAAGGGGCTGAAGGGGGAGGCCAGGCGCAGAACCACGGTGCTGTCGTCCGGCGCCGCCAGGCCCGGTAGCGCGTCGCTGCGGCCGTCGCGGAACTCGACCGCCCCGGCGAGCCGCTCCAGGACCCAGCGGCGCGGCGAGGGGTGGTCGGGATCGAGGAGGCGGCGGCAGCAGCGGACGACATCGGCGGCGCGGATCGGGCGGCCGTCCTCGAAGCGGCGGTCCGCGTGCAGGTGGAAGGTGTACTTCGTGCCGTCCGCGGACAGCTCCCAGCGCTTCGCGAGGTCGGGCCGGGGCGTGCCGTCGGGATCGAAGCGGAAGAGGCCCGGGTAGATCAGGGAGACCAGGGTGCCGGAGGTCTGATCCACGGCGAAGGCGGGATCGAGGCTCTGGGGCTCCTCGCTGACGCAGGTGCGGAAGGTGCCGTCCTCGGGCGCCTGGCCCGAGCAGGCCGCCGACAGGACCAGGGCCAGCAGCGCCGGCCACGCGGCCGGGCGGATGGCGCGCATCAGTTCAGCACCTGCACGAGGTCGAAGTCGCCGTAGCCGTGGCGGTCCTCGAAGATGTAGGTCCGGCCGAGGCGATCGTAGTACCAGTACTCGCGCACGCGGAAGCTGCGCTCGTCCTGGATCATCTCGGTGCGGTCCGGAGCCCCCAGCTCGAGCCAGACCTGGCCGCGGTCCGTCTGGTAGCCGGGACCGTAGCTGGTGGTGAAGTGCTCGTTGGCCTCGGTCAGGCGCTCGCAGAAGCGCTCCAGGGACTCGTTGCCCGGTGCGGCGCCGTTGGGATCGCGGCGGGCCCAGAAGGCGTCCCAGACGCGCGGGCGGTCGGGAGCCGTGGCCGTCTCGAGCTCCAGCCACTCGTCGGGTGCGACCAGGGTCCGGATCAGGTCCAGGGTGTCGTCCCACCGGGCGTCGAAGGCGATCCGCGTCAGCCCCACGTCCAGGCGCGCGGTCACGGCGCGGCGCTCGCCGCCGGCCAGGACCTGCACCTCCACGCGGTAGGCACCCAGGGCGAGATCGGCGATGGGCAGCTGCCAGACCAGGCTGCGGCGCCCGGGGCCGGCGGGCACGCGCTGGCGGGAGTAGTGGCGGTCCTCGCCGGAGCGGTCGCTGAGGCGGAGGGTGGCCTCGGCCTCGCCCGTGGCGCCCTCCCAGAAGATGAGGTCCGTCTCCAGGCCGAGCTGTCCGTCCAGCCCATCCACGAAGCGGCCGGCATCGGCGCCGAGCTGCCAGGGATCCTGGAAGCGGAAGGGAGGCGTGATGCGCCCCGCGGCGGGTGGCTCGTCCGCCCAGCGCGGCTCCTGCACGAAGAAGGCGCCCTCCTCGGGGCCGGGGATGTCCAGCTCGATGAGCGCGCGCCAGGGCGAGCGGTTGCCGCGCCCGTAGACGAGAGCCTCCAGGCGCCAGCGGCCCGGCGTGACGGGCAGTTGGAATTCCTTCTCGTAGGCGGCCTCGCGGTCACGGGTGGCGGCGAAGTCGTGGCGGCGCAGCGTGTCGTGGAGCAGCGCCGTCTCCACGCGCCCGTCCTTGCGGTTCTCCAGGCGGCAGGCGATGCGCACACGGGCCTGGTAATCCTCGGGCCGGCGCTCGAAGACGAGGAGCGCCAGGGGCAGCTTCAGGCGCAGGGTGAGTTCGGGCGCGCCGCCCGCAGGCAGCTCGAGGTGGTGCTCCAGCCGCGCGCCGCGCGGCAGGGGCTCGTGGCGGACGGCGCCCGCCGGCGTCGCCAGCAGGCTGGCCAGCGGCAGCATGAGCAGGAGCGAGCGGCGTGACGGCATGGGAGACCTTCCCGCGGGAGACCGGGGGGAGTATAGGGACGCGCACCGGCGGCGAGCAAGGAAAGGCTGGGGGCTCAGGCGGCGCGGCTGGTGTCCTCCTCGACCCGACCGTCGAGCAGGCGGATGCGGCGCCGCGCGTGCGATGCGATGTCCGCCTCGTGGGTGACGAGGATGACGGTCTGCCCCTCGGTGTGGAGGCGGTCGAAGATCTCCATGATCTCCTGGCTGGTCCGCGTGTCGAGGTTGCCGGTGGGCTCGTCGGCCAGGAGGATGGAGGGCCGGTTGACCAGGGCGCGGGCGATGGCCACGCGCTGGCGCTGGCCGCCCGAGAGCTCGTTGGGGCGGTGGCGGACGCGATCCGTCAGCTGGACCGCCGCCACGGCCTCCTCCACGTGGCGGGCGCGCTCGGAGGCCGACATTCCGGCATAGACGAGCGGCAGCTCGACGTTGTGGTAGACGTCGGCCCGCGGCAGGAGGTTGAACGTCTGAAAGACGAAGCCGATCTCGGCGTTGCGGATGCGGGCGAGGTCGTCATCGCTCATGGCCGAGACGCGCTTGCCGTTGAGCTCGTAGCTGCCGCTTGTCGGCGTGTCCAGGCAACCGATGAGGTTCATCAGGGTGGACTTGCCCGAGCCCGAGGGGCCCATGATGGCGATGTACTCGTTGGCCGCGATGTCGATGTCGACGCCGTCCAGGGCGCGGACCTCGCTGTGCCCCACCTGGTAGATCTTCCGCAGCTCACGGATGGCGATCACTGGCTGCCTCCCTGGCCTCTCAGGTCGAGCCCCGTCACGCGCTCCAGCTCGGCGAGGGCGATCAGGTAGCTGGTGACGCCGTCGATCTCGCTGGACTGGGCCTGGACGAGTGAGACCTCGGCTTCCGTGACTTCCAGCAGGGTCGCCGCTCCGACGCGGTAGCGCTCCCGCGCCAGGCGCAGGTCCTCTTCGGCCAGGGCGACGGTGGCCCGTGCCAGCTCGATGCGCTTGCGGGAATTGTCCAGGGTGACGAGGGTCGACTCCACGCTCTGGATCACCCCGCGGCGCTGCTGTTCGAGGTTGTACTCCTGGATGCGGGCGCTGGCCCGGGCCTGGTTGGTGGCCTGCCGCGTGCGGAAGCCGTCGAAGATGCTCCAGCTCAGCCCCATGGAGAGGTTGTAGGTGTAGTCCTGGTCGAACATCTGGCCGAGATTGTCCGGCGATCGGAGATCGGACCAGCCGAAGCTGTAGCCGGCGCTGAGGCTGGGCCAGAAGCCGGCCTGCGCCTGGCGGACGCCCTGGCGGGCCGCCGTCAGGCGCTCGCCTCCCGCCAGGAGCTGGGGGTGCGAGCCCAGGGCCGCTTCGATGGCGCGATCCCGCTCCACGTGGATGATCTGCGGATCGGCGACGGTCTCCACCACCAGGTCGCGCGTCGGCGCCAGGCCGATGGCCGTGGCCAGGGTGAGGCTGGTCAGCTGAAGGTTGTTCTCGGCCTCGAGTAGGTTCAGGCGGGCCTCGGCGTAGCGGACGCTTGCGCGCAGTGTGTCCGAGCGCGCCACGGCGCCCATGGCGAAGGCGCGGCGGGACTGGTCGTATTGCTCGCGGTTGGCCTCCAGGTTGCCGCGGCGCAGTGCCAGCATCTTCTGGGCGCGAACCAGCTGGTAGTAGGCGTTGATGACGTCGCCCTCCACCTCGTGGTGGGTCTGCGCGAGGTCGTACTCGGCCGCAGCAAAGCTGGCCTTCCGGGCCGCGAGATCCGCCCAGCGGGACAGGCCCGAGAAGAGGGTCCAGCTGCCGCGCAGGCTGAAGCTGTAGGTCTCGTAGTCCCGGCTGGCGATGGGATCCAGGACGAAGAACTCCTGGGTGATGGTGTTGTACTGGGTGCTCGCAGGCTTGGGGCCGACGAATTGATGTCCATAGCCGGCGGAGGCGCTGAACGTCGGCATGAAGGCGCCGTAGCTGCCGAGGATCCCCTCGCGCTGCGCGGCGACCTGCTGGCGGGCGCCCTCCAGGCGCGGCGAGTTCGCGTAAGCCAGCTCAAGGCATTGCTCCAGGCTCAACGGCGCCGCGAGGGCGGATCCGGCGGCCAGGAGCAGGACGAGGGCGGCGAGGAGCCGGGCCGGCGGGCGGACCGGGTCAGGCAGTCTGCTCATCAGTAGGCGACCCCCTGGAGTCGAAGGATTGTTCGGCCATTACGCTCGGCGGCGCTGGAGGTTTCCGCCTTTCCTCGACACGGCGCCGCGCCGGCGCGTTGCGCCCGAAACGAACGGGAGGCGCCCCACAGAGCGCCTCCCATGGATACCGTTTCACCACCGCCCTGTCTAGCGGCTGATCTTGAACTCGAGCGTCGCCGAGATGGTGCAGGGCACCGGCACGTTGCGCTGCTTGCCCGGCTTGAAGCGCCACTTCTGCGCCGCCCGGACGGCCTCGTCGATGAGGATCTGGGGCACGCTGGCGGCGATGGGCACCACGTTCATGACGTTCCCCCGCTCGTCGACGGTGATCAGCACCGTCACCGTGCCCTCCATCTCGGCCTCGCGGGCCAGGTCGGGGTACCGGGGCTTGACGCGGTAGATGGGCACCGGCGGATCGTCGAAGGCCGTGAACATCTGGGGCCCGGACTGGGAGCCGGCGACCACGGGCGGCGGGATGTCCTCGGCGAAATCGAAGGTGGTGTCCTCGATGGTCTCGTCATCGCTGGCCTCGTCGGAGATCTCGATCTGCACCGGCACCCGCGGCGGCGCGATGTCCTGGGGCGGCGGCGGGATCTCGATGTCCTCGGGGATCTCCACGACCTCGAAGATCTCCTCGCGGAGCCGATACGGGGTCACGTTGTAGTCGGGAGAGAACAGGAAGCTGATGGCCACGATCACCACGGCGCCCAGGAGGCTCCAGCGCATGATCGTCGGATAGCCCTTCTTGACCAGCTGCTGTACGGTGATGACCATGGTCGCTCCCTAGCGCTGCTGCTGGGACTCGGAGTCGCTGGAGAAGACAACGCGGATGGCGTTGATGGCCTTCAGCTCCTCCATCACCGCGTTCATGATCTCGTACTTGACGCGGCTGTCGGCCTTGAACGAGATGAACAGCGCCGGATTCTGCTCGAGACGCTTGCCGATCAGGCCCTTGATGTCCCCCATCTGGACGAGCTTGTCGTTGATGGCGATCCGGCCCCGGCTGTCCACCCAGATGTTGGCCAGGTTCTCCGTCTTCTGCTTCCGCGAGGACTCCGCCCGCGGCAGGTTGATGCTGAGACCTTCTTCATGCTTGAAGATCGTGGTCGCCATGAAGAAGATCAAGAGCAGGAAGACGATATCGCCGAGGGACGAGGTCGGGACGCCAGGGGCCATCTGCCGTTCTCTATGAAACATCCTCCACCCCTTAGCCCGTGCTCAGCATCTTGAGCGAGATCTTGCGGATGTTCGCCAGCTTCAGCTCGTCCAGGATGTCGATCATGACCCCGTACTGGCCACCCGGAGCGGTCTGGATCACGACGACGATGTTGGGATTGGCGTCCTGGGCCTCTTCGCAGATGCGGCGCACTTCCTCCAGCCTCACGGGACGGCCGGCGACGCTGATGGTGTTGTCGGCGAAGGCCTTGATCTCGAGAATGTTCTTGCGGCTCACGCGGGCCGTGTTCTCGACCTGGCCGCTGGGCAGGAACATGACGATGCCCTGCTCGACGTTGAAGACGGTGCTGACGATGAAGAAGATCAGCAGGAGGAAGGAGATGTCCGCCGTCGCGGCCATGTTGACCTCGGGCGTGGGCCTCTTCTTCTTCTTCGCCAGGAGTCCCATGGCGCGTCCTCCCCGTGATCCCGCCTAGAGACCCAGTTCCGTCAGCTCGTTGATCAGCTCTGCGCTCGTCTCCTCCATCTCGACGACGAAGCGGTCCACCTGGCCCATGAAGTAGGAGTGGAACAGGCTGGTGGGGATGCCGATCACCAGGCCCGTCGCGGTCGTGATCAGGGCCTCCGAGATGCCCGAGGCGACGAGCTTCGCGCTCACCTGCTCCGCCTGGGCGATGGACTCGAAGGCGCGGATCATGCCCGACACCGTGCCGAGGAAGCCGAGCATCGGCGCCACGGTGACGATGGCCGCGATGGCCGTCAGACCCTTCTCCAGGAAGGCCATCTCGATGGCGCCCGCCGTCTCGACGGCCTTCTCCACGGCCGCGGGGCCGCGGGGGGCCTTGAGCAGGCCCGCGTGCAGGATGGCCGCGATGGGACCGCGCGTGCGCTCGCAGGTGCGGATGGCCGCCTCGACGCCCTCGCTGCGCAGGGACTTCTGGAGCTGGAACATCAGCTTGCGAGTGTTGATGCGGGCGCGCGAGAGCGTCCACAGGCGCTCGATGATGAAGACCAGGCCGACGACGACGCAGGCCAGCAGGGGCCACATGGCCCACTGGCCCTTGATGAAGAGCTCGCCGGCGCCCGAGCGGCCGAGACGGGTCTTGCCGAACCACTCGTAGAAGCCGCCCTTGGAGTAGAAGTCGGCATAGGCCTGGGCCAGGCCCGTGGTATCGGCGTCGGCGACCGAGCCCGGCGCGATGCGGAAGGCCACCGCCGGCGCGGTCTCCGCGGTCTCCTCACCGGCCTCCTGGGCCAGCAGCGGCGATGCCATCAGGCAGACCAGGAACCCGAGGGCAAGCACCAAGCGCGGAATACGCGTCCTGATGTTCATCGATCGATACTCCTTTGAGCGTGAATTCATCCGGCATGAAGCGCTCGAGGCACTCTCCGACGGCAGTCGTGCTGCCTGCTAAAGCGTTGGCTTGGCGGGGGTTTTGGCAAAAGACCCAGGGCAGAATATAGGGTCCGCACCCCCCCCTGTCAACGGAAAACCGGGACGCGCGCGGGCCGCGGCGCGCGCGCAAGTCCTCAGAATTCAAAGTCCTCCGAGCTGTAGACCAGCTCGTAGTCGCCGTACCCGCCACGGTCGACGAAGATGACGGTCAGGCGCGGATTGCGCAGGTTGAGCTGGAAGCGGGGCAGCAGCGGATCGCCGCCCAGCTCGTAGATCCAGACCTCGAAGGGCTCGCTCTCGTTGCCCAGCTCCGGCTGGTTGCCCATGCCGATGCGGCTCATGTCCCGCACCAGTTCGCGGTCCGGCGCCTCGTCGAGGCTGCGCTCGGCCTCGTCGGCGGTCCAGGTGGTCTGCCCCGGGTCGAGGATCTGGTGGCCATGCAGCACGCGCAGGGCATCGATGAGGGCCCGGCGGTTCTCGGGCATGACCTCCACCTGGACCGCGTCCGGCTCGCCGTAGCGCACGAGCATGCGGCCGCGGTCGGTCAGCGCCCCGGGCCGGAAGCCGCCGTAGCGCGCCTGGGCCATGGCGAATCGCCGCCGGAACTCCTGCTGCGTCGCGTTGCCGGGCAGCTCCGGTTCGGGATCCTGGCGCCGCCAGAAGTCCCGCAGGACCGCCTGGCGCTCGGCGGCCGGAAGGTCGAGCCAGGCGGAGAAGTCGGCGGCCTCGAGGACGAGCTGGGCCTCTGTGGCCAGCTCCGCCTGGTCGGCCGGGGAGCCGGCGCCGATCGTGATGCTGAAGGGCAGCTCGGCGCCGCTGGCCGTCAGGCCGGGGCCGTCCAGGTTCAGGTGCAGGTGGTAATCGCCCACCGGCAGGCCGGCCAGGGGAAGCCGGAAACGCAGGGGCCGCGGTGCGTCCCCGTCGTAGCGCCAGCCCCCGCGCCGCTCGAAGCGGGCGGCGCCCGCGGCATCCGTGATGCGCAGGACGAGTGTGAAGTAACGCTCGGGCGGCGGCGGCGACTCCCGCGGCGGCACGAAGGCGGTGTGCACCTCGAGGAAGGGCTCGCCCAGCTCGAAGCGGCCACCCGGATTGGGCCAGGCCGGCAAGCCCTCGCCCCGGCTGCCGAAGAGCATCAGATCGGCGAGGCTTCCGCCGGCGGCGAAGCCGCGCAGCTCCACGCGGCCCGAGAAGCGGGCCTCCTCGTGCCGGCCGAGGAGGCCGCCCAGGCGGCCCCGCTTGCGCCCCAGGTCCCGGCAGCGCAGTTCCAGGCGGTAGCTGCCCGGTGGCAGGATCACGTCGCGGCGGTAGTGGAGCCAGGTCGGCAGGGCCGCGTCGGCGGTCCAGTGCGGGCGCATCTCCTCGCCGCGCACCGCGACGCGCTCTCCGAAGGCGTGCAGGGACCAGTCGAAGCGCAGGACCGCCTCCAGGCTGTCACCGGCCTCGCGCCAGGCCAGGTTCCGCCCCGGGAGGCGGACGACCAGGTGCAGGCGGCTGCTGTCCCCGCCGGCGGGATAGCTGAAGGCGTCGACGTAGATGGGAAAGTCGTCCGCGGCCACGGGAGCGGCGGCGGCGACGACCAGGCCGATGACCGACCGCGCGAGCCAGCGCCGGGCGGTGGAGCGGATCGGTCGGGCCATGACATCCTCCCGGTTCGATGAAAAAGGCCCCGCTCCGATGCGCGGGGCCCGTGATCGTGCAGGCGGTCGCTCCGTCGACTAGTAGCTGAAGCTCACGCTGAAGCGGTGAGCCTCCCCCATGTAGGACAGGTCCTCGAAGGCGTAGTCCACGAAGAGCTTCGAGCGGTCCGAGGTGCTGATCTCGAGTCCGAAGCCGGCGGTGAGGCCGTTGGCGTCGTAACCGGCGTTGTAGCCGGAACGCAGGTAGACGAAGCGGTTGAAGGAGTACTCGAGGCCCACGTTCGCGCGCTCGGCGTTGTCGGAGGGATGGCTGAACTCGACGACGCTGGTCATGTGGTGAGGGCCGAAATCGAAGGCCTCGGCGGCCAGGCCCACCTTGAACATCATGGGCATCTTGGATGGCTGCGAGTCGTAGTCGATCTCGCCGCCCATGTTCTGCACCACCATGCCGAGCCGCATGCCGCGGATGCCGATGCGGTAGACGAGGCCGAAGTCCAGGCAGGTCGTGTTGACGGCCTTGTCGGCCAGGCCCAAGTGCAGGAAGTGCACGGTGACGCCCGTCGAGAAGCGTTCGGTGAAGTATTGGGCATAGCTGAGGCCGAAGCTCATGTCGCCCGCGTCGAAGGTGCGCCCCGTTCCCTCGGGTCCGTCGAGGTAGATGGTGCGCTCCACCTGCGGATCCATGGTCAGGCCTCGCGCGGAGACCGCCAGCACGCCGGGCAGGTAGGGCGTCCGGAAGACGTAGGACGCGTAGTCCAGCTTGATGTCCGCCGGCCACTCCACGTGGTTGAGGTGGATGGCCGTGCGTGTCACGTCCACCAGGCCGCCTGGATTCCAGTAGGCCGCGCTGGCGTCGTCGGCCACGGCGGTGAAGCTGCTGCCCATGCCCACCGCGCGGGCGCTGGGGCCGATCTTCAGGAACTGGGCGCCGAAGGTGCCCACCTTCTCGAAGATCTCGGCCTGGGCTGCCGTCGCGAGGGCGAGCGAGAGGGCCAGGGCCAACAGGGCGATGCGTTTCACGTCAAACCTCCTGCACGATCACGTTTTCCATGCGATCATCCCGCGCCGCTCAGCGGATGATCACGAACTTGCCCACCTTGCGGTCGAAGCCGTCGGCCTCCACCGAGAAGATGTAGACGCCGCTGGCCACG
>JAFGBK010000021.1 GCA_016933175.1 Candidatus Krumholzibacteriota bacterium
CGGCGGGGAACACGAACGCCGACGGCATCAAGGTCACCGGCGGGACGGCCTACGCGGCCAACGTCTGGCGCAACGTCGGCAAGCCCTTCATCGTGACCGGCTCGCCAACGATCCATAGCGATGGCAGCCTCAACATCCGGAGCAGCGTGGAGGTGCGCTTCGAGAACGGCGTCACCCT
This sequence comes from Candidatus Krumholzibacteriota bacterium, assembly GCA_016933175.1. Classification (GTDB taxonomy): domain Bacteria; phylum Krumholzibacteriota; class Krumholzibacteriia; order JACNKJ01; family JACNKJ01; genus JAFGBK01. The sequence continues at coordinate 179 of JAFGBK010000021.1, forward strand.
GAGCGTCAACGGTTCGCTGAGCACCAGCGGCGTCATCAACCATCCCGTCCTCATGACCCGTCGGAACACGGACGACGAGTGGAGCGGCCTCAGCCTCAACGCCGGCTCGTCCGCCTCCCTGCGCTACTGCACCATCGAGTACGTCACGCGCTACGACGGCAAGGCCGTCTCCATCAACAGCTGCGCCCCCTATCTCGAGCATTGCGTGCTGCGGCAGAACGACACCGCCGTCCTCGCGACGAACGCGTCGCCGCGGTTCGTCAACTGCACGATCACGGGCAACAACGCATACGGTGTCTTTCTTTCGGGCGCCTGCACTCCCGATTTCGGAACGACCCTGGGCGAGTGGAACGACATCCACGACAACGGCTCCGGCACCCCGGACCGGGACCTGGTCAACGGCACCGAGGACATCTACGCCCGCTACGTCTACTGGGGCACAGTGGTCGAGAGCGAGATCGAGGATATGATCCACCACGAGTTCGACGACGCGGCTCTGGGGCTCGTGATCTACAGCCCTTGGACGGACGCGGGCCACGAGGAGCTCCACTACTGGATCTTCACCGGCATCGATGATGAGAGCGTGGATCCACTGCCCCGGGTCTTCGCGCTGGCGCAGAACCATCCCAACCCCTTCAACCCGGCGACCACCATCGAGTACGCGCTGCCCGAGGATGCCCGGGTCCGGCTGGACGTCTACGACGTCGCCGGCCGCAAGGTGGCCCGCCTGCTGGACGAGTGGCAGACCGCCGGCTTCAAATCCCTCACCTGGAAGGCCGGGGACCGGGCCAGCGGGATCTACTTCTACCGCATCGAGGCCGGGGACTTCGCGGAGACGAGGCGAATGGTCCTGGTGAAGTGATTGGTAGCCCGCCGACGGCCGTGGCCGCCGGCGGGCTCAGGCGCTGGTCTTGCGGAAGCTCAGCACGGCCACGCTCAAGGTGGCCACGGCCATGAGCCCCAGCATCAGCAGGTCCCGGGCCAGGTCCGCCAGGCCGGCGCTTTTGAGCAGCACGCCGCGGACCACGCTCATGAAGAAGCGCATGGGGTCGAGCCAGGTGAGCAGCCGGGCCCAGGCGGGCATGTTCTCCACGGGGAAGAAGAAGCCGCTGAGCAGCACGGCGAAGATCAGGTAGAACCAGACGGAGAACATGGCCTGCTGCTGGCTGCTGGAGACCACCGAGGCGAGCAGGCCCAGCCCCAGGGTGACGCCCAGGTAGCCCAGCGTGCCCAGCAGCAGCACTCCGACCGGGCCGCGGAAGGGGACGTGGAACCACGCGATGGCTACGAGCATGGCCAGAGCGAGGTCCAGCAGGGCGATCAGCCCGAAAGGGATCAGCTTGCCCGCCACGAACTGCCCGGAACCCAGCGGCGTGACCATCATCTGCTCCAGCGTGCCGATCTCCTTCTCGCGCACCACGGCCATGCCCGTCACCACCGCCGCGATGATGGTCACCAGCATCACCATGATGCCCGGCACCATGTACAGCCGGCTCTCCAGCTCGGGATTGTAGAGGAAGCGTGTCACGGCGTGCAGGCCGCCGGGCGCGTCGCCGGCAGGCGCGAGGCGGCGCGCCTGGTGGATCAACGCGGCCTGGACGTGGCCCGCGGCGCGCCCGGCGAGGCTGCTGTTCGTGCCGTCGACGCTCAGGCCCACGGGGCCGGGGCTCCCCGACAGCAGCTCGCGGGAGAAGCCGCGGGGGAAGTGCAGGGCCAGGTCGGTATCGCCGCGCTCGAGCAGCCGCTCCAGCGCCGCCTCGTCGGCGGGGCGCGGGCCGGGCACGAAGGCGTCGTTCTCGAAGATCGCCGCGGCCAGGTGGCGGCTCACGGGTGTGGCATCCCGATCCAGCACGCTGACGCGCACGTTGTGCAGATCGGTGGTGAGCGCGTAGGCGAGCACCAGGAGTTGGACCAGCGGCACCGCGATGATCATGCGCAGCATGGCGCGATCGCGCCGCAACTGCAGGAACTCCTTTCTCACCATGCAGCCCAGGGGCCCCACGGCGGTCACTCCAGGTCCAGGCGGAAGCTGCGCACCGCCGCCGTGATGAGCACGAACCCCATGAGCGCCAGCGCGAGCGTCTGCAGGGGGAACCACGACTGGCCCTTGAGCAGGATGCTGCGGATGATCACCAGGAAGTGCGTGGCTGGCATGAGCTGGCACAGCAGGCGCAGAGGCACTGGCATGCTGGCCAGGGGGAACACGAAGCCGGAGAGGATCATGCTCGGCAGCATGGTGGCAAGGATCGCGGCGATCATGGCGACGCGTAGCGAGGAGGCCCGCGCCGATATCAGCAGGCCCACGCCCAGGGCGATCATGATGAACAGCAGGCAATAGGCCGCGAGCACCCACCAGCTGCCCGCCATGGGCACGCCGAACGCCAGCTTGCCGGTGAGCAGGATGATCGCGGCGTCCAGGGCACCGAGGGCCACGTAGGGCAGCACCTTGCCCAGCACCATCTGGATCGGCGTGACGGGCGTGGTGAGGATCTGCTCGAGCGTGCCGTTTTCCCGCTCGCGGGTGATGGCGATGCTGGTCAGCAGCGCGCAGACCATCATCAGGATGAGCGCCACGAGCCCGGGCACCACGAAGTCCGGGCTGCGCAGCTGGGGATTGAACCAGACGCGGGGGCGGGGGACCGGTCCGGCGGCGCTGGCGGCGCCCTGGCGCGCGTTCTCCAGGGCGACCACGGCGTCGAGGTAGTGGCTGGCGATGGCGGCGGTGGCGGCGTCGGAGCCGTCGACCAGGATCTGCAGCGGGGCGCGCTCGCCTCGCTCGAGCTGGCGCGCGAAGCCGGTGGGGATGATCAGCGCCGCCAGGAAGCGCCCTTGGCGCAGGCCGGGCTCCACGGCCGCGCGGTTCTCCAGGCGCTCGGACACCACGGCGAAGCCGCTGCTGGTGAGCGCCCGCACGAGCTCTCGGCTTGCCTCGCTGCAGTCCTCGTCCAGCAGTCCGACGTGCAGCAGGCGCAGCTCCATGTCGATGGCCGCGCCGTAGAGCAGCACCATGGCCAGGGGCATGAGCAGCGCCACGGCCAGGCTGCGCCGGTCGCGCAGGATGTGCGCCAGCTCCTTGCGGGCGATGGCCAGCACGCGTTTCACGAGCCGACCACCGCGAGGAAGACGTCTTGCATGCTGCGCCGGCTGGTGCCGCGCTTGAGCCCCGCCGGAGTGTCGAGGGCGACGATGCGTCCCTGCGCCATGATCGACACGCGGCCGCAGTACTCGGCCTCGTCCATGTAGTGGGTGGTGACGAAGACCGTGACGCCGGCCGCGGACTGCTCGTAGATCAGATCCCAGAAGCGACGGCGTGCCAGCGGGTCCACGCCGCCGGTGGGCTCGTCCAGGAAGAGCACCCGGGGCTTGTGCAGCATGGCGCAGCCGAGGGCCAGCCGCTGCTTGTAGCCCAGGGGCAGGCTGCCGGCGAGGCGCCCCTGGTCGCGGGCCAGGTCCAGGCGGGGCAGCAGAGCGGCGGCGCGCTCGTCGACGCGGCGCGGCGACAAGCCGTAGACGCCGCCGAAGAAGGCGACGTTCTCGCGCACCGTGAGGTCGTCGTAGAGGCTGAAGCGCTGGCTCATGTAGCCGATGTGCCGCTTCAGGCGCTCCGACTCGGGGCCCACGCGGTAGCCGGCCACGCACGCCTCGCCCGCGCTGGGCTTGAGCAGCCCGCAGAGCATGCGGATGGCCGTGGTCTTGCCCGCGCCGTTGGCGCCCAGGAAGCCGAAGATCTCGCCGCGCGGCACCTCGAGGTCGATCGCGTCCACGGCCGTGAACTTGCCGAATCGCTTGGTGAGCCCACGCGCCAGCACCGCCGGCCCGCCCGTAGGCAGCGCGACGATGCTCACCGCGCCACCGCCTGCTCCCGGCCCATGAGCTCCACGAAGACATCCTCGATTCCAGGCGCCACGGGGACGGCCTGCACGCCCAGGGGCGCGAGCAGCGAGGCCACGGCTTCGCTGTCGCGGGTCGCATCGTAGGCCACGTGCAGACGGTCGCCGAAGCGGTGCACCGCCAGCCCCGCCGGGCCCCGATCGCGCAGGACGGACGTCGCGCGCGTCAGGGCCTCGGGGCTGCCGACGATCTCCCGCAGGTCGCGGGGGAAGCCGGCGGCCACCGCCTGCGGCGTGCCGCGGGCGATGACCCGGCCCGCATGCAGGAGGATCACCATGTCGCAGCGGTCGGCCTCGTCCATGTAGGGCGTGCTCACCAGCAGGGCCAGGCCCTCTTCGCGCAGCTCGCCCAGAATGGCCCAGAACTCCTGCCGGCTCACCGGGTCCACGCCCGTGGTGGGCTCGTCGAGGAGAAGCACGCGCGGCGTGTGGATGAGCGTGCAGCACAGGGCGAGTTTCTGCTTCATGCCTCCGGAGAGGTGCCCCGCGCGGCGGTAGCGGAAGGGGCCCAGACGGCTGAACTCCATCAGGCGCGCCTCCCGCCGGTCGCGCTCGGCGGCGGGCACGCCGAAGAGATCCGCGAAGAAGCGCAGGTTCTCGGCCACCGACAGGTCGCCGTAGAGGCTGAAGCGCTGCGGCATGTAGCCCAGCTCGGCCTTGATGCGGGCGGACTCCCGCGCGCAGTCGGCGTCCAGCACCCGGGCGCGGCCGGCGTCGGGCCGCAGGAGGCCGCAGAGGACGCGCATCAGCGTCGTCTTGCCCGCGCCGTCGGGGCCGATGAGTCCGCAGATGCTGCCGGCCGCCACGGACAGGGAGACGCCGCTCAGCGCCGTCCGGTCACCGAACGCGCGCTGGAGGTCCTCCACGACGATGAGCGGCGGCCGGGCGCTCACGGGAGCTCCACCTCGGCCGGCATGCCCAGGTGCAGGCGGCCGTCGGGATTGGCAAGGCGCAGCTTCACCGCGTACACGAGCTGCGCCCGCGCATCGCGGGTCTGGGCGTTCTTGGGGGTGAACTCGGCCTCGTCGCTGATCCAGGTGACGCGGCCGGTGAGGATCTCCCCGCCCAGGGCGTCCACGCGCACGGGCAGCTCCTGGTCGAGGCGGATCCGGTCCAGGTCGCCGGCCTCCAGGTAGACGCGCAGCTCCAGCGTGGAGAGGTCGGCGAGGCGCAGCGCGGTGCGACCGGCGGTGGCCACCTCGCCCGGCTCGGCGGCCCGCAGCAGCAGCGTGCCGTCGATGGGTGCGAGCACCACGCCGTCGGCGAGCTGACGGTCGAGCACGGCCAGGCTGGCGGCCACCCGTTCCAGGTCCGCGTCCACGGCGGCGATGCGGGCGCGCGCCGCCTCGGCGCGGGCCCGCGCCAGGTCGCGCTCGGCGCTCAGGTCGTCCACGCGCTGCCGGGAAGCGCTGCCCTCGCTCTGAAGGGCTTCCACCCGGACGAGGGTGGTCTCCAGCAGCTCCACCTGCCGGCGGGCCTGGGCCAGCTCGGCCTCGACGGCGCGGCGCTGGGCCATGAGCCCCCTGCCCGTGGCCAGCGTCTCGTCGCGGCGCAGGCCGATCAGGGCGGTGTCCACGACGAGCAGCGTGTCGCCGGCGGCGACACGCTCGCCCTCGGCGGCTCCCACGCGCAGCACGCGGCCGGAGACCAGGGGGGCGAGGTCCACGGTGGGCGTCTCCAGGGTGCCGGCGGGATTGTGTGCGCCGCCGCGGCCGCAGCCGGCGAGTGCCAGCAGGCCGAGGACCGGCATCAGCCGGGGCAACGCGCGGCGGAAGGCGGCAGGGAACGTCATGGCGCGGCCTCCTATCGGCCCAGTGTCCAGAGCAGGGTCGCCTCGCATTGCCGCACCCGCGTGCGGGCCGTCGCAATGGCGATCTCCGCCTCGTTGAGATCGTCCTGGGCGTCCAGGACCTCGTTCTCGGTGGCCTGGGCCCGGTCGCGGCGTCCGGTCACCAGGCCCAGGAGCGTGGACTGCAGCGCCACGCGCTCGCGGGCGGTCGTCAGCTCGCACCGGGCCGCGGCGAGATCCGCCCGGGCCGTGTCGTAAGCGGCCTGCAGGCCCTCGGCGGCGTCCTGGCGCAGCAGCTCGGCCTGCCGGGCGACGGCATCGGCCCGCTGCGCCTGGCGGCTGCGCTGGCCGCCGTCCCAGAGCGTCCAGCTCAGGATGAGGCTGGCGGTGCCGTAGCGCATCCAGTCGTTGGCCAGGGGGTCGATGCCCGGCCGGCCGTAATGGCCCCGCAGGTCGCCGCTGAGGCTGGGCAGGAAGCGGCTGCGCGCGGCGCGAGCCAGCAGCCGCTGGCGCTCGCTCTCGTGGCCCAGGGCGACGAGAGCGGGATGGGCCAGAACGGTCGAGTCGCCGGCGGCCAGCCCCTCCTCGATCAAGGGGCGCTCCAGCTCGCCGGCGACGCGCACCGCCTCGCCGGGCCGGCCCAGCAGGCGGCCCAGGGCGACGGCGGCTGCTTCGCGAGCCGCCATGGCCTGCAGGCGGCGTTGCTCGGCCTCGCACAGGCGGGCCAGGACGCGCAGGCTGTCCTCGGCGGCGGCGCTGCCCACGGCGATGGCTCCGCGCAGCGCGGAGAGCCGCCGCCGCAGGCGCCGCTGGGCCAGGTTGGCGGCGTCGAGCTGGGCTTGCCGGCCGAGGATCGCGTAGAAGGCCATCCGCACGTCGCGGCGCGTGTCCAGGGCCACGGACGATCGCCGCTCCGCCGCCGCCTGCGCGCCGGCCGCGGCGGCGTTGGCCGCCAGGCCCAGCTCACCGCCGCTGTAGAGGAGGATGGACAGGCCCACGTTGAGATCGGCTTGGTGATGGTCGCCGAAGCGCAGCTCGTTGCTGCCGAGGGCGCCCATGTCGATGCGCTTGACCATCACGTCGCTCGAGTAGCGGTAGCTGCCGCCCAGGTCCAGCCTGGGCAGGCGCCGGGCCGCCGCCTCGGCCGCGGCCGCCTGGGCGGCGCCCTCGGCCTCGCGGCTCGCCTGCAGGCTCGGCGCCCGGCGGAGGGCCAGCTCCAGGCAGCGCTCGAGAGTCAGGGAATCGGCCGCGCTTTCGGCGGCGGCCTCCTGGGCGGCGGCTCCCTGCGCGGCAGTGTCCTGGGCGATGGCTCCCTGAGCGGCGGCGAGCAGGGCGAGCAGGCTGGCGGCAGTCAGGGACGGGACGCGCATGGTCGGGCCTCCCCGGGGGGAACGGCGGCCTGGCCGCCTCGGATGGGCGGGATCGAGGGCGGACTCATGTCGGCATGTGTCACGGACTCCGGAGCCGCCGCTCGCACGGCGGCCGTCGACAGGCGCGCCCGCGCCGTGGAAGCCCTGGTTGCTGCCCGGTAACTCATGGTGCCGCACTCCGCCGCGGGGGACGCATCGCGCCGGCGACAGAGTCTAACCGAGTGATTGCGTTTTTCAAGCGACCATCTGGGGAAAGGGCCCGACTCCAGCGCGCTCGCAGCGGGTGGCCTGGGAGCCCGCCTTTTGGGTTGTTTCGACATGTGCTGGGGTATATCCTCGTGAGCCGGCAGCCCGACGCGGTCGGGCGCGCCCGTCTTGACAGCCCGCCGGGCCCTTGTTAGCTTGCGCAAGCTCTGGAACGGCAAGCCGTTCCGGGTCTGACGGTGGGAGTAGCTCAGCTGGTAGAGTGCATGGTTGTGGTCCATGTGGTCGCGGGTTCGAGCCCCGTCTCCCACCCCGGACGGGCCGGGTCACACCCGGCCCCTTTTTCGTCAACGACGGCGCCGCCCGCTCCGTGCGAGGCGCCTGCGGGGCGGTCCAAGAGGTTGTTCTTCGGAAGGTTGTGACGGGGCGGCCGGGGCACGCGCTTTGCGCGGGCGACCCGGACCCCAGCGGGGAGGAAACGATGGCAGCTGGCGTGAACAAGGTGATCCTGGTGGGCAACCTCGGACAGGACCCCGAGCTGCGCTACGCCCAGTCGGGGACGGCCGTGGCCAACGCGCGGCTGGCCACCACGGAGCGGCGCAAGAACCAGGAAGGGGAGTGGGGCGACCACACGGAGTGGCACCGGCTGGTCTTCTTCGGCAAGACGGCCGAGACCCTGGCGCGCTACTGCAAGAAGGGGCGCCAGATCTACGTGGAGGGCAGCCTGCAGACGCGGAGCTGGGAGGGCCAGGACGGGCAGAAGCGCTGGTCCACCGAGGTGCGCGTCAACCAGATGATCATGCTGGGCGGCCGCGGCGACAGCGCCGGTGGCGGCGAGTGGTCCCAGGACCGCGGCGACGAGGACTTCAACCAGGATCGCGGCGGCGAGCGCGCGGAGAAGGCGGCCGGCGCCGCGGCGGGCGTCGAGGGCCAGCCGGACACCTACCAGCAGGACGACGACGACGACCTGCCCTTCTAGGGCACCTTGACAGGGCGCGGGGCTGTGAGTAACCTTCTCTGCGCCACGGACATGCGCCACTAGCTCAACTGGTAGAGCATCTGACTCTTAATCAGACGGTTTGGGGTTCGAGTCCCCGGTGGCGTACC
>JAFGBK010000099.1 GCA_016933175.1 Candidatus Krumholzibacteriota bacterium
CAGATGGCCGGCGCCCGGGGCGACCGGAAGGAGGCCCGCGAGCGGCTGGAGGCCGTGTTGGCCTTGCAGCCGGCGAACGTGCAGGCCTTAGAAGGCCTGTTGCAGCTCGACCAGAGCGAATCCCTCAGGCCCATGCTGGAGACGCACGTCGAGCGCCTGCTCGAGCTGGACCCGAAGAACTCGCTGGCTAACTTCCTGCTCGGGACCATCCAATACGCCCGGGGCGACTACGAGATGGCCCAGGCGTCGTTCGAGATCAGCCTGGAGCGGAACAGGACCAGCGAAACGCTCAACAACCTGGCGTGGCTCCTGCAGCGGAAGGGGCGCGACGAGCAGGCGCTGGCCCTGGTGACGGAGGCGCTGGCCCTGGACGCCAGGAACGCGTCGGCCTGGGACACCAAGGCCGTCATCAGCATGGGGCTGGGGCAGTTCGACGAGGCGCAAGCCGCCCTTGAGAAGGCGCTCGCGCTGCAGCCCGGCAGCCCCCACTTCATCCTCCACATGGCCCAGCTCTATGAGCGCAGGGGTCTGAAGACCGAGGCGCTTCGGCTTGCCGATCCCCTCCTGCTGAGAACCACGGACATGTCCCTCGACGCCTACGACGACCTGCGCGCCCTGATCAAGCGACTCCGTTCAAGCTCCTAAACGGGTTCCTCAAGCCATGAGTGAGCGACGGGTTCATTGGTATGCCGTCCTCCTGTCCGTCCTGCTTGCGGCCGCCCGCTGCCAGGCCGGGGGTCGGGCGGACGCCGCGCCGCATCGGGTCGTCAGCCTCGCACCCAGCCTCACGGAGCTTGTGTATGCCCTGGGCTTCGGCGACCGGATGGTGGGAAGGTCCAGCGCGTGCGATTTTCCGCCCGAGGCGAAAGCGCTGCCGGTCGTCGGCGGGTTCGGGCGGCCGAACCTGGAAGCGGTGCAGGGCCTCAGGCCGGACCTGCTGATCGCCACCTCGCTCGAGAAACGGGGGATCATCCGGCGGATGAACGAGCTGGGCGTGGAGACGCTGCTGCTGCCGTGCGAGAGCTGGACCGAGCTCCTGCAGGCGGCGCGGGCGCTGGGCAAGGCCCTCGGCGAGGCGGCCGCCGCGGAGCGCTGGGTCCAGGACATGACCGCGCGCCGAGAAGCGCTCGCCCGGCAGGTGAACGCGTTCTATGCGGGCCGCGCGCGCCCCCGCGTCTATGTGGAAGTGTGGAGCGACCCGCTGACCACGCCGGGCGCGGGGACGTTCCTCGACGACCTGGTGCGGCTGGCCGGCGGCACCAACGTGGCGGGGTCCCTGCGGCGTCCGTACGCCCAGGTCAGCGCGGAATGGGTCATCCGGCAGAACCCGCAAGCCATCCTGCTGGCCTACATGATGCCGGCGGCAGGCGCCGCCCAGCACCTCCGCGAAAGGCCGGGCTGGGGTGGCATTGACGCCGTGCAAAACGGCGCCCTCTGCACTAATATCCCCCCGGACTGGCTGCTCCGGCCCGGGCCGCGGCTCATCGGGGGCGCGGAGATTTTCGCCCGGTGGTTGATGGAGCGGCCGGACGCGGAGTCTCCCGGGAGATCGCCCAAGCCATGAAGAACCGCCGGCGCTGGTTCCTGACCATCCTGCTCGCCTGCCCGGCGCTGGTGGCCCTCGGCCTCTTCCTCGGGGAGGGGTGGCGGCACCCGCTCTCCCTCTTCGATCCCGAGCGCCGGGGCATCCTCGCCGTGCGCGGGTGGCGCGTGGCGCTGGGGGCCCTCGTGGGCGCCTCGCTCTCGGTGGCCGGCGCCGTCCTGCAGGCGGTCCTGCGCAACCCGCTGGCCGAGCCCTACGTGCTCGGGCTCTCCTCCGGCGCGGGGCTGGGGGCGGCGCTCTGTATTGTGGCGGGTGGGCTGGCCCTGGGCAGCGTGGGGCTTCCCGCCGCGGCGTTCGCGGGCGGCCTGGTGAGCCTGCTGGTGGTGCACCGGCTCGCGAGGGTCGGCCGGAGCACCGCGCCGCACACGCTGATCCTGGCCGGCGTGATCTGGAGCGCGCTCTGCGGCAGCCTGCTCATGTTCATCGTATCCCAGTCCACGGCGCAGGGCCTCCACGCGGTGCTGTGGTGGTTCCTGGGGGACCTCCAGGTCTTCGACGTGCCCCTGCTCTGGGTGGTCCTCGTCATCAACGGCCTGGCATTCGTGGGGATCTCGTACCTCGCGCGGGACCTCAACGCGCTGATGCTCGGCGAGGAGATGGCCGGGCACGTCGGCCTGGATCCGGAGCGGGCCCGGTTCCTTCTCCTGACTTTGGCCTCGGCGCTGACGGCGGCCTCGGTGTGCGTGAGCGGGCTCATCGCCTTCGTTGGGCTGACGGTGCCCCACGCCGCCCGCGCGCTCGTGGGCGCCGACCACCGGCGCCTCCTGCCGGCGGCGGCCTGCGCCGGCGCGGCATTCCTCGTGATCGCCGACGGGCTCGGCCGCATGCTGTTCTTCCCCCTGGAGGTGCCGGTCGGCGTGATCACGGCGTTCGTCGGCGGGCCCTTCTTCCTCGCCCTGCTCCGGCGCAGGCAGCACGCGATCTGGACGTAGGGTGGTGGACCCCGGCGAGCTTGTCTCGCCGGCGAACGCTGTGCGTTGAAGGAAGCTCTGAACATGGAGTCAGCCAACGTCAGCATGGAGATCGAGGCGCTGGGCGTGACCGCGGGGTACGGCGGCGAGCCCGTCCTGCGGGACGTTTCGTTCTCGGTCTCCACCGGCGACCTCACGGGCATCATCGGCCCGAACGGCGCCGGCAAGACGACGCTCCTGCGGGTCCTGAGCGGCGCCCTGCCCCCGGCCGCGGGCAAAGTGCGTGTGCGCGGCCGGGCGCTCGGCGCCTTCGGCCGCCGGGCGCTGTCCCGCGTCGTGGCCTTCGTCCCGCAGTCGCTGAACGTTCCGGTGGCCTTCACGGTCTCGGAGTACGTCGCGATCGGCCGCACACCGTACGTGCACGGTTGGACGCGCCTGTCGGAGCACGACCGATGGGTCATCCGCCACGCCATGGAGGTGACGGATGTGCTGGCGCTGGCGGATCGCACGGTGGACGAGCTCAGCGCGGGCGAGCGCCAGCGGGTGCTGGTCGCCATGGCCCTGGCCCAGGAGCCGG
>JAFGBK010000100.1 GCA_016933175.1 Candidatus Krumholzibacteriota bacterium
ACGCGCGCGGCCTGGGACGGCGCGGACTACGGCCTGGGGATCATCCGCGTCTGGGAACTCGAGAGCGTGCGGGCGCCGGAGATCCTGCCGCCGGACTGGGGCGAGCTGTGGGGGCACATCGGCGCCTCGTCGGCCTTCATGTACTACTGGCCGGAGCGCGACACCGTCTTCGCCGGCACCATGAACCAGATGCGCGCGCAGGGGCTCATCGACGGCCTGGTCGCCGACGCCATGGCCGTCGTCCGGGCCCGCGCCGCGCCCTGAACGCCCGCCGCGCGGCTGGCGCTGGCCGGGCCGCGGCGCGGCCCGCCGGCGGGCCGCGCGGCTAGCGCCGCCGGAGGCGCGGCAGGAAGCGGGGCACGCGCGCGCAGTACTCCTCGTAGGCGGCGCCGAAGCGGTCCCGCAGCTCGCGCTCCTCGAACCGGACGATCAGCAGGATCACGGGCACGTAGCCCGCCACCGTCAGGTAGGCGGCCAGGTTGTTGCTGAACAGGGCCATGGCCGCCGTGGCCAGGCCCACGTTCACGTAGCGCGGGTGGCGCAGGCGCGCGTAGATGCCGTCCGTGACCAGCCCGCGGGAACCCGCCGCCGCGGAGACCTCGGGCAGGCCCAGCAGGACGCGCAGGCCGATCCGCCGATCGATCGGCCCCCGCAGGACGATGGCGGCCGCGTAGAGCAGCAGCGCCGCCACGACCAGCGGCGTGCGCACGCCGAAGCGCACGCTGAGCAGCGTCCCGCGCGCCGCGAACATCCCCGCCATGACGGCCGCCGCCGCGCCGAAGGCGGCGAGGTAGGTCCACGCGGCCCCCGCCCGCCGCCAGAAGCGGATGAAGGGATGGACGACCAGCCAGATCGCGGCCGCGCCGGGCAGGGTGACCACGGTCAGCAGCGCCACGATGTACGCAGCCTTCTCCATGGCCCTCCCTCTCCACGCGGCGCTAGCGGGCCAGCAGCGCGCGGATCATGGCCTCGTAGTTGACCTCGTCCCCCTCGCGGTAGCCGATGGCGCTGAAGACGATCCTCCCCGCGCGGTCGATGAACAGGTTCGTGGGCACGGCCCGGATGCCGAACTTCTCGCCGGACATGCGGCTGTCGTCGACGAGGATGGGCCAGGTGGCGCCCACCTCCTCGGCGAAGTCGCGGGCCATCTGGGCCCGGTTGCTGGTCTCCACGGCCAGGAGCTGGAAGTCCTCGCCCGCGAGCTTGTCGATCAGGCCGACCAGGCGTGGAAACTCCACGCGGCAGGCGGGTCAGGTGGGATGCCAGAAGTTGATCATCACCACCTTGCCGGTGTGGTCGGACAGGCTGACGGCCTCGCCGTCCAGGCCCGTCAGCGTGAAGTCCGCGGCCTCGGTGGCCCGCGCGTAGCGCACCCGCCAGAGTTCCTCGTTGAAGGCGGCCGCGTCGCCGCCGAGCCTGGTCACCAGGGTCTCGGCCCGCGACTGCACAGCCGTGTCCATGCCGCGCTCGAGCTGCTTGCGGTACAGGGCCAGCAGCTTCTCGTCCTCGCCCGTCTTCTCGTAGGCGGCGGCCAGGTGCCCGCAGGTGTCGGGGTCGGGGTCCGCGGACAGGTCCACGGCACGCTCCAGGGCGCGCGCGGCCTCGGCGTGGCGCCCCTGCTTGAACAGGCCCCAGCCGGCCGTGTCGAGGATCATGGCCTTCTCCGCGTCGTCCTCGGCCATGTCCACGGCCGCGAGCGCCATCCGGGCGCCCAGGGCGGGGTCCCAGCCGGGAGCGTCCACCAGGGACCAGGCCACGGCGTTCAGGTCGCCCGGCGCCTCGAGGCCCGCCGCGTGGAAGTCCCGCGCCGCGCGCAGGGCCACCTCGCGGTCGTCCGCCTGGCGGGCGTGCTCGAAGAGCGCCCGGTGGAGCCCGCCCTTGCCTCCGTCGGTGGGCTCGGCGGCGAGGGTCGCCCGGGCCCAGGCCAGGGCAGCCTCCGCGTCGGCCTGCCGCTTGACGGCGAAGATGCGCCGCAGCGCGTAGCTCCGGTACTCGGACTCGGGGAAGTCGGCCAGGAAGGCCGCCAGGGCCGCCTCCATCTCCGCGGGATCGGAGATGCCGAGGGCGGCCCGCACGGCGTCCAGGTCGGACGGCCGCTCGGCCGCCTGTTCGGCCTGCTCGCCGGCCGTCTCCCGTTCGGCCTCCTGCCGGCCGCAGCCCGCGGCGGCCAGCGCCCCGGCCAGCAGCGGGAGGAGGATCCATCGTGTCCAGCGCATGCGGTGCTCCTTTCAGGCCGGGTATCCGGCCGCGAGGGATCGGTGAGACGGGCTCAGTCCCCGCTGATCAGGTCCTTGAGGATGCGGCCGCCCAGGCCGCCCACGCCGCGGTGCTCGCCCACGTTGCCCTTGCCGAAGCGGCCCACGGCGGCGATGCGGTCCACCAGGCGGCTGAAGGGCAGGGTCTGGAGGAAGACCCTCCCCGGCCCCTTGAGCTTGGCCAGGAAGAGTCCCTCGCCGCCGAAGAGGGCGTTCTTGAAGCCGCCCACGAACTGGATGTCGTAGTCCACGCGCTCCTGGAAGGCCACCAGGCAGCCCGTGTCCACGCGCAGGGTCTCGGCCGGGCCCAGCTCCCGCTCGATGAGGGTGCCGCCGGCGTGGACGAAGGCCAGGCCATCGCCGCTCAGCTTCTGCAGTATGAATCCCTCGCCGCCGAAGAGCCCCGCGCCCATCCGCCGGGTGAAGGCCACGGAGATGTCGATGCCGTGGGCGCTGCACAGGAAGGCGTCTTTCTGGCAGAGGTAGGTGCCCTCGGCCGCCAGGTCGATGGGCAGGATCTTGCCCGGATAGGGCGCGGCGAAGGCCACCGTGCGCCGCTGGCGCACCGTGTTGCCGAAGGTGGTGATGAAGAAGCTCTCGCCGACGAAGGCCCGCTTGAGGCCCTGCATGACGCCGCCCTGGGTGGAGGTGTCCATGGCGATGCCGTCCTCCATGTAGAGCATGGCCCCGGCCTCGGCCAGCACCGCCTCGCCGGTGTCCAGCGTCACCAGGACGGCCTGCATGTCGTCGCCGCGGATCTCGTAGTCGACTTGGTGTGCCATCGTCATTCCTTCGCGCGGTGGTAGGCGGCGACGCCGGTCACCGCCTGGCCCAGGATGAGCGTGTGGATGTCGTGGGTGCCCTCGTAGGTGAGCACCGCCTCCAGGTTGCACAGGTGCCGGCCCGTCTGGTACTCGAGGCTGATGCCGTTGGCCCCCAGGACCTGCCGGCAGAGGCGGGCCGTCATCAGGGCCATCTCGCAGTTGTTGCGCTTGGCCAGGGAGATCTGGGACGGCGTGATGGTGCCCGCGTCCTTCAGCTCCGCCAGGCGGAAGAGCAGGACCTGCGCCTTGACGATCTCCGTCAGGATGTCGGCCAGCTTCTTCTGCGTGAGCTGGTACTGGGCGATGGGCCCGTCGAACTGGACGCGCGCGCCGGCGTAGGCCACGGCCTCCTCGAAGCAGGCAAGGGCGCTGCCCAGGGTGCCCCAGGCGATGCTGTAGCGCGCCTGGTTCAGGCAGGCCAGGGCCGCGCCCAGCCCCTCGGCGCCGGGCAGCAGCGCGCCGGCCGGCACGCGCACCTCGTCCAGGTGCAGCTCGCCCGTGTCCGAGGCCCGCAGGCTCATCTTCATCTCCATGCGGCTCGTCGTGAAGCCGGCCAGGCCCTTCTCCACCAGGAAGCCGCGCACGACGCCTTCATCGTCCCTCGCCCAGACGACGGCCACGTGGGCCAGGTCGGCGTTGGTGATCCACATCTTGTTGCCGTGGAGGATCCAGCCGTCGCCGTCGCGGCGGGCGCGCGTCTCCATGCCGCCGGGGTCCGAGCCGTGGTCCGGCTCCGTCAGGCCGAAGCAGCCCACCATCTCGCCCGTGGCCAGCAGCGGCAGCCACCTGCGCTTCTGCTCCTCCGTGCCGAAGCGGTGGATGGGATACATGACCAGCCCGCCCTGCACCGACGCGAAGCTCCGCAGGCCGCTGTCGCCCCGCTCCAGCTCGAGCATCATCAGGCCGTAGGCGCGGTTGCCCAGGCCGGGCAGGCCGTAGCCGTCCAGGCTGGGGCCATAGAGCCCCAGCGCGCCCATGGCGGGGATCAGGTCCTCGGGGAAGCGGCCCTCCTCCCAGAGCCGGGGCAGCCGCGGCAGGGCCTCCTTCTCGACGAAGGCGCGCGCCGTCTGGCGGATGAGCTTCTCCTCGTCGGTGAGCAGCTCGTCGAGACGGTAGAAGTCCGTGAAGGGCGACGTGGCCGGGCTCATGGTTCCCCCTGGTTTGGGCCTGCGGGCAGCGGGCGCAGGAAAGGGAACTCTAGCGCAGCCGCCCCCGCCGCGCCAGCGCGAGGTGCGCGTGGCGGCGCCGCGGCGAACGGGCGCCGCGGGGCTGAACGGATCTCAGCGGAGGAGCGCTACCAGAGGCGCGGCCTGACGGGGGCCATGACGCGGCGGTCCATGGTGCGCCGCTCGGCGTCGGCCAGGGAGGCGAAGTCCCAGTTCATGCCCCGCTTGAAGGGTATCTCCGCGCGGCCGTCGTGAACGGCGCGGGCCAGGCAGCGGTCGGGCTTGTAGAAGCGCACCTCGGCCGCCTCGAATCCCATGAAGGCGCACATGTCGCGGATGCAGAGCCCCGAGGGCTGCCACCACATGCCGCCCCAGTAGCGGCCGAAGTTGGCGAAGGAGCGCCGGGAATCCTCCACGCCGTTGCTCTCGATGAGCAGCAGCCCGCCCGGCTTGAGCAGCCGGCGCATCATCAGCAGGCCCACCAGCATGTCGCTCAGGTGGTAGAGGACGCCGCTGAGGACCACCATGTCCAGGGACGCCGGCGCGATGGCCGTGTCCAGCTCGTAGACGGAGGACTGCAGGAGCTCGACACCCGCCAGGCCGAAGGCGTCGCGCAGGACGCGGGCCTGCTCGAGGTGCTCGGGCAGCTCGTCCACGGCCCACACGCGGCGGGCGCCGCGGTGGGCCATGAGGGCCGTGTGCCCGCCGGTGAAGCAGCCCACGTCGGCCACCGCCTGCCCCGCCAGGGACCGCGGCCACCAGCCCCACCGATCCAGGAGCCCGACGATCTCCAGGTAGCCGTGGCCGAGGAAGCCCTCCTGGACGAAGGGACCGAAGTCGACGGTCTGCCCCCAGCCGTACTGCGAGCGCCCGGCCAGGTCGGCGGCGCGGGCCCTGATCTCGGCCACCCGCTCCGGCGGCGCAGCCGGGTCCATGCGCAGGGGCCACTCGCCCATGGCCCGGGGATAGCTGCGGGGCAGGATCTTGCGCCGGACCTCCCAGCAGAGCTCGCTGATCGTCATGCCTGGCACCGCCTTGGCTCGGGTAAAGCGCCGACGGCCTGTTGTAACGCCTGGCGTGCGCGGTGTAAAGGGAGCCGGGTCAGTCGAAGAGGTCGCCCTGGCGCTCGGCGGGCGGGAGCGGCGGCTCCTGCCCCAGCAGGGCCAGCAGCTCGCGCGCCGTGGCCGGCGCGTGCCCGCTGTAGTGGTTGTTGACGTAGCCGAAGACGCGCCGCAGCCCGCGGCGCCGCTCGCGGATCCAGCCGGCCCAGTCGGCCAGGTCCTCGCCGCGGTCCACGACCACCTCGCGGAAGGTCTCCAGGGAGCGGTCGCCCAGCCAGCGCAGGTAGCAGAAGTCCGTGGTCACCGGCCGCACGGGGGGGCTGTCGGGCCCCACGCCGCTGACCCAGGCCATGTCCAGGTCGGCCAGGAGGCCCAGCAGCATCTCGTCGTGCCAGCCCGCGTGGCGCAGCTCCACGGCGTAGCGGAAGTCCCCGGGCAGGCCCTCGAGGAAGGTGCGCAGGGCGTTCATGCGGTCGGGCCGGAAGCCGGGCGGAAACTGCAGGAGCAGGGGGCCCAGCTTGTCGCCCAGGAGGGCCATGCGGTCCAGGAAGGCCTGGACCACCTCGGAGTCGGGGTCGAGGCCGCCGGGCTCGTGGGTGATGTCGCGGGGGAACTTGGCGGCGAAGACGAAGCCGTCGGGGGTGCGCTCGTCCCAGGCGCGGACCACGGACTCGCGCGGCACCGAGTAGAAGGTGGAGTCGATCTCCACCGTGCGGAAGGTGGCCGCGTAGGCTGGCAGGTAGTGCTCGGGCCGCGTGGCGGGCGCGTAGAAGGTGCCCTCCCAGTCCTTGTAGCTCCAGCCGCTGGTGCCGACGAAGATCTCCGCTCCGCCCTTGCCGCCCTCGGCCGCCGGCCTGGACGGCTCCCGGAAGAAGTCCTCCTCGTCGACGAAATCGTCCTCGACGCGCCAGTTGTCCTTCTCGCCCATGGTCCGGAGATTGTAGCGCCGCGGATTGCGAAAATGCCACCCCCGCGGGGCGGGTTCCCGAACGCTTTGACCAGATTGGCGTTGAACGGCCCTCTCGCGGCCCCTAGGATAGCTCTTCAGCCTGTCCCGCCGTCGCACGGAGGTGTCCCCATGCGCACCCTGGCCGCGCTGCTGCTCCTGGCCCTCGCCGTCGTCCCGGCCGCCGCGGACACGGTGGCGGAGCCGCGCAGCGAGACCGAATTCCCGGCCCGCGTCCTCGCGGCCGCCGACGGCGACACCGTAGCCCTCGAGGCTCTCGGCACGGGCCTGCGCACCAAGTGGGGCGTCAAGGTCTACGCGGCCTGCCTCTACGTGGTCGAGGGCGCCGACCTGGGCGAGGACCGCTGCGCGGCCCTGATCCGGGGCGCGGCTCCCCGGCGCATCGTCATGCACTTCCTGCGCGACGTGGAGGCCGGCAAGGTGGCCGGGGCCTTCCGCGAGGGCATCCGCAAGACCCTGCCCGAGGGCCGCGACGAGGCCGTGGACGCCTTCTGCGGCCTCTTCACCGAGGACATGCGCCGGGGCGAGGAGATCGTCCTCACCCAGCTCCCGGCGGCGGGCCTGGTCGTCGAGCGATCGGGGGCGCGGCTCGGCGCCGCCCGCGACGCCGAGGTCGCGGCGGCCGTCTGGGCCACCTGGTTCGGCGACGACCCCATCAGCGGGGACATGAAGCGCCGCCTGGCCGGGCTCTGAGGCGTCCGTGACCGGCGGCCAGCGCATCCTCAAGAACATCGCGTCCGTTCTGGGCTCCGAGGCGCTGGTCAAGCTCGTCTCCTTCCTGGTCACCCTCTACATCGCCCGCCGGCTCGGTTCGGCAAGCCTGGGCAAGCTGTCGTTCGCCCTGAGCTTCGTGGCCATCTTCTCCGTGCTGGCCGACCTGGGCATCAGCCGCCTGACCACACGGGACCTCGCCCGCGACCGCGACAGCCTGCTGCGCTTCGTGCCGGGGGCCTTCGCCCTCAAGGCGGCGCTGGCCCTGGGCACGGTGGTCCTGCTCGCCGCCGGGTCCTTCTTCCTGGGCAAGGAGCCCGAGACCCACGTCTACGTCCTGATCCTGCTGGCCTGGCTCTTCTTCGACACCCTCAACCTCTTCTTCCGGTCCGTCTTCACCGCCCTGGAGGAGATGGAGTACGCCGGCCTGCTCAAGGCCTTCGAGAAGCTCCTGTTCTTCCTGCTCTTCGGCGCCGTCCTGCTGTTGCCCCTGGGCGACCGGCGGCTGCTGGGCATCGTGATCCTGTATCCCCTGGCCTCCCTGGCCACCACGCTGCTGGGCGTGCAGTTGCTGGGACTCAAGCGCGTGCGCCTCGGCCTGCGGCCGGATCCGGAGACCTGGCGCTTCCTGCTCGCGCGCAGCTGGCCCTTCGCCGGCAGCCTGATCCTGGCCAGCGTCTACCTCTACGCCGACACCATCATGCTGAGCTACATGAAGGGCGACGCGGTCACGGGCCTGTACAACGCCGCCTACAAGCTCTTCATCACCCTCTACTCGCTGCAGGCCATGCTGGCGGAGGTGTTCTTCCCCACCTTCAGCCGTCTCTTCGCCGAGGACCGGCCCGCCTTCCGCGTCTTCGGGCGGCGCGTGGCGCGGGTGCTCTTCGGCCTGACCGTGCCCCTGGCCACGGGCGCCATCGTCCTGGCGCCGGCGGGCGTCGACCTCATCTACGGCGGGGAGTACGCCGGGGCGGTGACCAGCTTCCGTATCCTTGGCCTGGACCTGGTCCTGCGCGCGGGGCTGACCCTGGCCGGCGCCGTCCTGCTCGTCAGCGACCGGGAGCAGCGCTTCATGAGCGCCATCGGCATGGGGGCCCTGCTGAACCTCGCGCTCAACTTCCTGCTCATCCCGGTCTACAGCCTGAACGGCGCGGCCATCGCCACGGTGGCCAGCGAGGCCCTCGTGCTGCTCCTCATGGGCCTCTGGACCCTGCGCATCGAGGCCCTGCCCTGGCTGCAGGCCTTCCTGCTCCCGCTCCTGGCGTCGGCGGGAATGGCCATTATCTTGAGGTTCGTGCCTGCCGATCATCTGATGGTCTCCATCGCCGCCGGGCTGGCCAGCTACGCCCTGCTGCTGGTGCTCATCGGCGGCCTGCGCCGGCAGGACATCGACTTCCTGCGCCGCTCGGTCCCGCGGCGCGGAGGGGGGAACTAGGTCGTGCGGATCACCATCCACGGCTCCTACGGCACGGGCAACCGTGGCGACAGCGTCATCCTGGCCCAGATGCTGCGCTTCCTGGGCGATCAGCTCCCCGGCGCGGAGGTGACCGTCCTGTGCCGCGACGAGCGGCGCCTGGCCATCCTCTTCGAGACGGAGCTGCCCGACAGTCCCCTGCGCCTGCGCCCCCTGCACGCGTCCTTCCGCCGGCGGCCCATCCGCGTGCTGCGGGCCTGCCTGGCCTGCGACCTCTTCATCCTGGGCGGCGGCGGCCTGCTCTGGGGCCGGGCGCCGGGCAACCTCTCCTACTGGCTGCAGCGGGCCCGCCTGGCCAAGCGCGCCGGGCGGCGCCTGATCTTCTACGTGCCGGGCATCTACAGCATCCGGGGGCAGCTGGCCCTCCAGCTCCTCGCCCGCACGGCCGAGAAGGCGGACTGGCTGTCGGTCCGGGACGAGGAGGGCCGCCAGCAGCTCCTGGCCGCCGGCGTCCCCGACGGGCGCATCGTCCTGGGCGCGGATCCCGCCTTCCTCCTGCCGCCGCCGCAGTCCGCGCAGATCGAGAGCCTGCGGGAGGTCCTGGGCCTCCAGGGCCAGCGCCTGGTGGGCCTCTCGGCCCGCGACTGGCGCAGCCGCCTCTCGGCGGGCATCTTCGCCAAGTTCGTGCACAACCTCCTGGCGGACGAGGACACCACCCTCCTGTTCTTCGCCCTGAAGACGGGGGGCTACTGGGGCGAGACGGACACGGACGACCTCACGGTCGCCAACTCCCTGCTGCGCACCCTGCCGGCGGAGCTGCAGGAGCGGGTGCTGGTCCTCGACGATCGCTACAGCAACGCCGAGATGATCGCCCTGATGGGAGCCTGCCGCTACCTGATCGGCATGCGCCTGCACGCGCTCATCTTCGCCACCATCGCCGGCATCCCCTTCGGCGCCGTGGCCTACGACGAGAAGATCACCGCCTACATGGACATGGTGGGCCGGCGCGAATACCTCCTCGACCTGTCGGAGGTGACCGATCCGGACCGCATCCAGACCATCGTGGAGCGCCTCGAGGCCGAGCGGGCGGCCGTCTGCGACACGGGGCCCTGCGACTCCATCCTCGACACGGCCGGCCGCCTGTCCACGCGCTGCCTGCTGATGCACGAGGAACTGGCCGCCCGCCTGCGCAGCTGGTTCCCCGAGGCCGCCGCGTCCGGGCGCGTCCGGGATTGACGCCGTGGCGGCCCGCGACCTCATCTACTTCTCGCCCATCCCCTGGCGGGGGCTTCACCAGCGGCCCCAGCACTGCGCTGACCTGCTCGCCGCCGGGCGCCGCCTGCTCTTCGTCGAGCCCGTGACCCTCCACGGCGAGGCCCCGCCGCCGCGCGAGGGCGACCGGGACTGGCTGGCCCTGCCCGTCCTGCCCGTCAACGCGCGCCAGTCCGTCCTGCGCGGCCTGGCCCTGGCGGGCGACGCCCTGCCGCCGCTGCGGCGGGCCGTCGAGGCGCGGCAGGCCCGCCTGCTGGCCCGCCGCTGCGATCGCCTCGGCCTGCGGGAGCCGGTGCTGCTCTTCGGCCACCCCGAGCTGAGCCACCTGCGCCGCCTCTTTCCGGATTCCCCCGTGGTCTACGACCACATGGACGACGTCCTGCGCTTCGTCCCGCGGCCGGACCGCATGCGCCGCATCCTGGCGGCGCTGGTGGCCGAGGCCGACCTGGTCAACGCCACCAGCCGCCGCCTGGCCGAGCAGATGGAGGCGCTGGGCGCCCAGCGCCTGCTGCGCCAGGGCAACGGCGTCGAGTGGGAGCGCTTCGCCGTCGGGGTCGCGCCGCCGCCCCCCCCGGAGCTGGCCAGCCTGCCCGTGCCCCGCGCCGTCTACACGGGCTCGGTGGCCGAGTGGTTCGACCTCGAGCTGCTGTTCGAGGTGGCGCGGCGCCTGCCCGACGTCTCCTTCCCCGTGGTCGGGCCCCTGCGGCCCTCCCTGCTGAAGCGGGTGGAGCGGGCCCCCGCCAACCTGCGCTTCATCGGGCAGCGCCCCTACGCGCAGGTGCCCGCCTGGCTGGCCGGGGCGCAGGCGGCCCTCATCCCCTTCGTGCGCAACGCGCTGACGGAGGCCGTGGACCCGGTGAAGCTCTACGAGTACCTTGCCGCGGGCCTGCCGGTGGTGGCGACGCCCTTCTCGCCGGAGCTGGCGGACCTGGCCGGCGGCGTCTTCCTGGCCGAGACGGCCGAGGCCTTCGCCGCCGCCCTGCGCCGGGTCCTGGACGCGCCGCCGCCGCCGGGGCGCCTGCGCGAACTGGCCGCGCCGCGCCGCTGGGAGCGCGTCCTGGCCCCCCTGGTCGAGGCCATCGAGGCACTCTGAGGCGCGATCCGCCCTCGCGGGCCATTGCCTGCCGCCGTGGCGCCGGCGCCCCGCCGTCCTTTCCCGCCCCGCCGATGCCGTTTCCGCGCCGCGCCGGGCGCGGCCGATCC